>NZ_JCAKNC010000002.1:0-463026 GCF_059515925.1 Acinetobacter sp. CY81 | reverse complement strand
ACTTTGCACACTTGAAGCCACATCACCAGTGCTTGCACCTACACCAGATGCAACCAAACTAGTAATCGCACTTACCGTTCCTTTCTCATCTGCAGTTAAGTCTTTGGCTTCTTTTCCATACAAATATTTTGAAAGTAACGGTGCTGATGCTTCTGCTCCACCCGCAGTAACTCCTGCAAGGAGTGCATCATTACCACCTGCTGCTGCAACCGCCGCGCCCAACACAGTGTGCGCTAAAATATGCGCTGCACTTCCTTCACTATTATTGGATTTGAAATATTGCCCAATTTCATAGCTAAGCTTAGGACTCACTGTTGCGGCTGCTATACCTAAGCCACTGCTCGTTGGGGCTGACAAGCCTGCTGAAATACTATCGACTAATATGCCTAATGTTTGAAGTTGTTGCTGTTTCTTGTCAAACTCAGCTTGACTCAGTGTTCCTGCTTCCTTAGCTTTTTTAGCTTCATCTAAATTTTTATTAATTTCAGTACGTACTTCTTGGCGGTTAGCATCAAATTGTTTCGTCACATCCATCTGTAAATTAATTTCACTTTGAACTTTTTCGTTATCAAAGTTGTTCTTCAGCGCACCACTATTTTCTCGTGCTGTATCTGTTGTAACATGAGTTAGGATTTCTGACTTAATCTGCTCAGCAGATTTTCCTGTCAGCTCTTCTTGACGGAGGGCTTCTCTTATCGTGATGTTAGAGGTGTTAATACCACTTTGCGTCACACTACTGTCTGTATCACTGTCCAAACCAAAACCAATCGACTTGCTTACACCTTGGATTGTGGAAGCATGTTGATCAATTTTTTCAGGCGCTGATATTACAGTACCGGGTTTACCCTGATCAGATTTAGTTGTATTTAATCCAGCACTCAGTGAAATCCCTTTAGCATCATACTCACTGATATTTTGAATATCTGATTTAGTCAGAGTGCCAGTATTTAAACTATTATTTTTTAAGTTTTCAGCTTCTTGCGTCGACGTGATTAAAGCACCTTTTAAATCCGTGTTATTCTTCACATTGATTTGGTAACCATCATCTCCAGCAAAGATCCCTGATTGCTCATTGACTGAGGCATAATTTGCATCAACATTCGACTTACTAAAGCTACCCGATACATTACCGCCATTGGTACCAACGCTGAATTGGCCTGAAATATCTTGTTGTTTGCTCTTATAAGTGGCTGTATCTTGTAAACTTTCAATATTAAGCTCATTGGCTTCAATCTGTACACCTTTACCTTGTACCTGACCACCAATGATATTGGTCGCATTGCCAATGCTAATTGTCGTTAAACTATCTTTTGAACCGACATGACTATTCACATAGCTTATGTCAGTGCCATCTCCTTTGCCTTTGCCAAGATTGCCACCAGCAGTAACACCCAAACCTGTTTGGTTACTGATGGTTACACCCGCATTCCAGCCTGAACTTTTGTTATTTGATTCTTCAATCATTTTTTGTTCAGCAGCTTCGATGATGACATCGTTATCTGCTGCCAAGTGGGTGCCTTTCATTCCAATAACATCAGAACCAATAATATTGATGTTGGAATCTTTCCCTGCACCACTTGCTACAATGTTTGTTGTGCCACCAGCGCTCACTTTACTTTGAGCAGCAGTATTACTTTGTGTATGGCTTGTTTCTACACTCTTTTGTTCGCCATAGGTTAGACTCACCCCAACTTCTACCGATTGGTTCAAGGTGGTAGCACCAGTAAGAACATCTTTTAATTTGCCTACTGACTGACCAGCTTTGTAAGTATCGAAGCCTGCATTGGCTGCTGCCATTGCATTAACACGATCATTTTTACTTTGACCAATTTGTTTTGATGAATCTAAAACAGCTTCAACTTGTTGCACGATTGGCACGTTTACAGCAAGCGTTAAGCCTTTCTGTTCCATCTCACGCTTATAATCATTGGTATTTTGCTCGTTGGCTGCTTCTATATTGACTCGTTGTGCCAAGATATTTACATCACCTTCTTGTGCTAATACTGTGCTCCCCGTTTGTTGATAGGTACTGCCAGAGATAATATTTGTATGACCAGCTAAACTTCCAACTGATGAAGCATTGCTTGTGAATTGTTGATTGTTGTTATCTGTACTTTCTTTTATCTGACCTACAGTAACACCTATACCACCACTGCTAAATAGTCCTGATTTCTTCTTACTATAAAAACTCTCTTGAGTAGACTGAGTAAGTGCCGACTCCACTTTTACGTTATTTTTTGCGCTTAAATTGGTATCTTGATCTGCAATAACATGACTACCTTTTACAGAGATATCTTTTTCAGCGTTTAAGTAAATATTCTCACCGCCAATAACACTAGCTACAGCTTGTGTTTGTTCAGAACTATCCTTAAATATTCTAGTCGTTGTACTCGCAAAGCCTTTACTCTTCGTTTTTAAAGCATCATCAGCAACTTTTGTATATTCACCAGATTCAATATTGATATTTTGTGCTTGAACAACAACATTCCCTGTTGCACTATTGACTTCAGATGCACGTAAATTAATATCATTTCCTGCATTAAGCTTAATATCGTTATTTGCCTGAATCTGACTACCTATTTCTCCAGACTCACTACGTTTAATATAATTATTTGAATCTTTTATGTTTTCTTGTTTCTGGCTAACTTGTGTCGTTCCCAAGTTAATATTATTTTTGGCAGTAAGTTGTGTAATACCCTCTTCACTGGCATTTGAAATGACACCAGCATTGAGTTGTATATCTTTTCCTGCATTTAAGGAAAGTATACTTTGTCCATCTTTAGCTGTTATATAGACACCAGCTTGACGATTTAGATGGGTATTAGAACCTTGATTTTTTTGTGTTGTATTGGTTTCAGTGACAATATTGATATTTTCACCAGCATCTAAGAATAACTTTTGCTTAGCATCAATGGTCCCACTTAAATTATTAATATCTTTCTTAGCTTTAGCCGAAAGCTGATCTGCTGTTAATCGTCCACCAAGGTTTTGGATACCATCTGCTTGAATCACTAATGCATTTCGACCTGCTATTGTACCGCTGTTAACAAGACTATTTTCAACATTCAGGGCAGTATTACTGCCTGCTAGTAATGCGCCATTGCCATTAATATCTCCATTCTGCAACCTTACATAGACCTGTGGAGCGAGTACAGTTTCAACACGTCCATCATTCAAAGTGACCTGCTTTTCAACTAACCAAACAATATCACTGGTTAATTTAGCAATTTGTTCTGCACTTAAAGCTATACCGACTTTAAGTTGCATCTGTTGTGCAGTTGTTACGCCATTCAGCATCAGTTGCTGAAATTGCTCTTCACTGCTATTGAAACCATCTAAAAAGCGTCGACCAGTTAACTGACTCACTTGTTCAGTCGTGATTTTTTGTTCATAGTAACCATCGCCTAAACGTTTATGCAAATTTTGAGGATCTAAACTCAATAATTTGAGCATATAGTCACTGCCTAGCCATTTTTTATAATTTGTGAAAGCTGGATCAGTTTCTATTAAATATTCAGGATTAGCTGGATTAGTATTGAATAAACTACTACTTGGTAAAGATGTGTTTACATCAATTGTGCGAACAGTAATATCATTTTCAAGTGCTGAATTTGTATTGAGCTGGGTATTAGGATTCGTCGTTGATAATCCCTGAACATGTTCTTGATAACTCAATACACCTAAATTTAACTCTGTAATCATTGGTGCAGGTCTATATGCAGAAGTATTTGACCCTGTTACATCCGTGCCTTTTTTATGATCTCTCCAAAAATTTGTTAAAGTTCCCTCATCACGTATAATTGTTTGACCTAATGTTTCATGATTGTCTAAATCACCAACCTTAACATCTACTAATCCCCCAGCCAGTATTTGACTATCCGAATTCAATAATACGTCACCCGTAATTTTAATATTTCCTCCAGCGAGGATTTGACCAGGTGCTGAATTTACAACTTGTGTTTGGTCTTTAATCTTTTCGTAATTGTAGCGATGCCAATTTTCATGCCATTGGCCATCTGGAGTCACCAGATGTTCCGATTCATCAAACTGAGTTGACCAGCCAAGTTCAGCTTGGCTACCTTCTGCATAGCGATGATTCTGCCCCTGTGCTTCATATTCGACTATATATTGACGATCAACTTCTTCTATTTGAGTTTGAAAATGCTCATTGGTATTTCTTAACAATTGACTTGAAATCGTTAAGTCCGTACCTGCTTCAATTTTAGCACTGTTATTATTGATACTTTGTGCTTGTCCAACCGCATGTTTGTTTTCATCTAAAGTACCAGCAATCACCATATTGCCTTCACTTGAGATCAATGCATTTTCTTTATTTACAATGTCTTTTGCAGCTAAATCTAATCGCTCTCGTGCTGCAATCACTGCAGCTTTTGTTTCATCAACAGTTTCTTCTTGGTTGAGCACTTTATTTGCAGATACTGCAACATGGTCACCATAAATACGACCTGTGCCAATATTATTTAAAGTACTCGTCAGCTCAACTAATGTTTGACCATTACTATTGATTTCACCACGGTTGGTTAAGTTTTCACTTTGAATATGGGTACCATTATTGGCAATGATTCGACCTGTATCTTTATTATCAATATCACTTGCTTTAAGTTCTAATTTTGATCCTGCTTGTAATTCTGTTGTATTTACCAAATTACCCACAGTCTCAATTTTTAAATTGTTTCCTGCTTCAATTTTATTTTTCGTCGTGAAGCTGTCTTTTAAGTTCAGCTTTAAATCATTACCTGCACTAAGTTGCCCATCAGCTGTAATTGATGTTGCATCAATCGCTACATTTTGATTCGCTAAAATTTTACCTGCTGTATTCTGAACATCATTTGCTTGAATGTCTGAATCTTGTGATGAAAGAAGCTCACCTTCGTTATTATTTAAGTCACCTGTACGAATACTTAATGTTTTACCCGTAAGGATTTGTCCTTGTGTATTTTTAAGTTGTTCACTCTCAATACTCAGGTGCTGAACGACTTGAATTTTACCTGCAGTGTTATCAACATCTTTTGTTTTAACTCTGGCATCTTGTGCTGTAATCACACCGTGATTATTCTTAAAATGCTGTCCCTGAACATTCAAAGTATTTAAGTTTAATGTCGCATCACTGTTATCCAAACCTTGATTGAGCGTTAAACTTACCCCACCATTTGCCGTGATTTTCCCTGCATCATTTTCAATGCTGTCTGCCTTAATTTTACCTTGGGCAAAACTCGCTGTAATAGACGTATTGGCTGAACTGGTACTACCACCGCCTGTCGCAGTGCTTGGGGCTTCTGTTTCTGAACCTGAGCCACCTGTATTTTCACCACCTGTGCCTGTACTAGGGTTTGTTCCTGTGTCTTGATCAATTTCGTTATAACCAATTAAGCCTTTGTTTTTATTATTAAGTGTTTTCGCATCAATCGCTAAGTCCTGTAAGCCTGTTTGAACAACTTTACCTGAACTGTTCTTCAGATCTTTTGTTTCTAGATCAACACGACCTGCATTGAGTTCGCCTTGGTTTTGAATGGTTTCTTTATTTCGAATATTCAATTCAGCAGAAGTTGCTATCAAACCAGTGTTATTCAGGTTTGTCGTTTGTATGCTTTGCTTACCCAAACTAGAAATACTGCCACTGTTATTTAACTCTGTAGCTTGAATATCTAATGTTGCTTGTTGAGGATCTTCTTTATGTTGTGCAACAACTGAACCACTGTTTTGTAGTTGTCCATCTGCACTAATTTTAATACTGCCAGCAGAAGCAAACACTTGCCCTGCATTATTAATACCCACACCTTTGTCTGTACTAATCAGGCTAATCTTCCCTGCGTACATTCCCCCTAAGCTACCTGTATCTATGGAAAATTTTGGTGAGTTGTTCGTTGTACCGCTGCTTGCAGTACCTATGCTTTTAATATTACTTTGTGCATCAATGTCATTTTGACCTGTGACTATTTGCAAGTCTTTTGCCCATACACCTGCATTAATTTGTGCTGCATGACTAAGTAAACGCGTGTAGTCTGCTGTACTGGTATCTAATCCTTGTCCTGTAATATTGATTAAACCATCGCGAACTTGAAAGCCTGTAACCGCACCATTATTTAGTAACGGATTACCCGTACTTAACGTAACTGCACCAGCATTGATGAATCCACCACCATCAACATTAATTCCAGATGGGTTGGCAATAATTACATCGGCTTTACGTCCACCCACTTCAATATAGCCATTAAGGTGACTGGCATTGGTTGAGTTAACTTGATTCACAATGACTTTAGCTTCACCGCCTGCAAGCCAAGGGTTACCTTGGATATAACCACCCAATTGCGTTTGAGCATTTTGACGGCTGTTATTGAGGATCACCCCATTTTTATTCACATCAAATTGTTGGTAGTGGTTCATTGAAACACCAGCTTGGCTTGGCGTTTGAATATTCACCTGAGTTGTGCCATTGGCACTATTAATAATCGTTGGTCTTTGACTTCCTGCTACATTTGAGTCTGCAATTACATTGGCTTGTGCTATATCTGTGGTCATACCAAAGCTTGCAACGCCCGTCAAAAGCATTATGGAAAATGATAGAACTTTTAAGCCTAAACTTTTTTCAGCAGCAGACTCTGTGTCTATCTCTAAATACGTGGTGTTTTTATTACTCGTTTGTCCTTCTGCGGACACATTTTCTGCAACAACGACCATTTCACCACGTGTTTTACTGAAAATCGTTTTATAAAAGTTCTTATTCATTTTTCAATTACCTATTCTTTAATCTTTTAAATAAATTATTCAGCAAGTGCGTATTTATTTTGCCAATCGTTAAAATCTTGCTCACTCATTAAATCGCCTTTGAATGTCATAACTCTTAAACCTGTCTCTCTACCTCTGTGATAAAGCGATCTCATGGCTTTGTGAGAAAATAATTGTTGAGCAATAATATTTTTAATCGTTTTGCTATGACCAAATGGAGTAAACCAATCTATAATCCATAAACGATCACCACTGTTACTTTCATTGATTGACAATGGTAGACCTTGGCTTTGTATATATTTTTTTTCAGTTTCATTATTTAAAAATGCCCAACTGACATAGCCAATGACTCGACCATTTTCAACACACACAACAAATTGCTTGTGCTGTATATAAGGTACAACTCTCGTCATTAAGTAACTTAAGGGTGCATCCTTTAAGCTGGGCACGTATTGCCATAACCAAATCAATGAACCCAATATTTCAGCTTCACTCCAATGCTCATGAGGGTAATGTGATGGTGCAATTAAACTAATATTTCCAATTTTCATAATGGCCTCAACTAGAATGAGTAATTCACACTAAAGCCATAGTTCATGTCATAATTTTGAAAGTACTCAGGCTTCTTAATCGGCTTACCTGCAAATACGTCATAATAGAAATTCCCACCGACTTTGAACTGTCCTCTGAAACCCATTGCACCACCAATTAAGGTTTTACCCAGTAGCCATTCTGCTGACTGTCCATCGACATGCCCTGCATCTAAAGCAATATAAAATTGGTGTGCAGGGAAAATTGACATCGCTAAATCATTACGCCAGTAATAACCACGGTCAGCAGCTAAAGTCATGTTCCCGTCAAAACCACGTACCGTATAACGCCCACCGATTGACATACGATCTTGCATGGTTAATGGTGTATCGTTGTACTGTGCTCTGATTGAACTTGAGTAGTTATAGTTTTGTTTTTCAAATTGAAATGGGACATTTAGATTGGCATCTAATGTCCAAATTTTCATGCGTGAAGAACCTTCATCAAAGGCTTCTTCTGGGGCACGTAAAGCGCTAAAAGCACCTGTCCCGCGTTTATATCCAAGACTCAAATCCAGTATCGATGATTTTATATATTCTCGATGATCTATATTGAATTGCCAGCCTGAAACATCACGTCTTTGAATGCTCATCTCTGCATCATCAATGAAGCTTTTTGATTCTCGATGCCAACCTTTAAAGCTTGCTGAAGTTTTTCTTTTCGCATCGCGATATAACAATCGTGTTACACCTAAATCTTGTGTTTTACTTTCACCATTGTAATTATAGACGTTATTCGCTCCAGCAACGGCTTGGTCGTATTTGTATTGGCTTGCATTAGCACTAATGAGCCAGTTTTTATACGGTACTGAGTAATGCAGTGCATAGTTATTGGTACCACTTTCTACAGTCGTACCATTCTGATCTGTGATTTTTTGTTGATCCGCTAAGTTACGACCAACTGTGATATAAAATAGATCACTTCGGAATAAAGGGTTATCTAACGAGGCTGTTATATTGCCTTGATATTTACCTGTTTGACGACTTCCTGCATCATCAGCACTTAAAGTCACACGGATTGGTATTTTTCTTTGTTTCCATTTGACGATGACATCACTCTGATTCGGTGCATCTGCAGGGACAATTTGAATATCAGCCTCTGTAGTAGGTACACGTTTTAAATTTTCTAAGCCTTGTTCTAAATCTCGTAGATTCAGCACATCACCATTTTTAATTGGGAATATGTTTTTCGCATATTGAATTCGGCCTGCTCGGGTATTATCTTCATCACTTAAATCGAGTTTGATTTCTCGAACCAAACCAGGAATAACAGTCAGTTCTAACTTACCCGTACTTAAGTTTTGTGGGGCTACCAAAATACGTGTTGTGGTATAGCCACGACCAATAATGATGTTTTGTGTTTTAGTCATGAGCAAATTAATCGCTTGCTCACCCATACACATGCCAGACTTAAATTCGAGTTCTTTTAAAGCTTGTGTTAAGTATTTACTAAACTTATCACTCATTTCACCATTGAGTTTTACTTTATTAATATCAAAACATTTTTCTTCTTTTATTTCGTGAAGTTTCAAGTTTTCTTTTTGGCGTACAGCATCTAAATTTACATCTGCTGAAGGTTGTATGATTTTTTCTAATTCTGCTTGGCGTTCTTGATTTCGTATAAGTCCATCAATCGCAGGGTCAAAATTTTGTGCATGTGCAGATGAAATAAATATCCCTCCACCAATACTTAGAAGTATCCCCTTGAACAATAATTTTTCTGTAAACATGTTGTCACTTTGTATTAAATTTGCGATAAATTTAACAATTAAAAGTTTATTTTACAACGTCTGTAGACCCTTTGTTTAATAGATGTTTATAATAAATTGATTCTTATAACAATTTTAAAGATTTAATTGATTTTTATTCGTAATAGCATCATTTTAAAATATTCTTAGCTTAGAGGTGGCGTCAACTTAACTGAAACTATAACTTACTAATATTTATTAAATTAATTACTCTTCATTTTCATGCGTTAATTGATCTAAATAATCAGACCATGCTTGCATCATCACTGAACGCTCCTCCAAATACTTAGTACGGTTGTATGCTCGACCATGCATATCGCGAACCTGATGTGCAAGTTGTTGTTCTATACGTTCAATAGGAAATTTTAGAACTTCATCTAATAAAGTTCTTGCCGTAGCTCTAAAGCCATGCCCTGTTGTCTCACCATTTTCAAAACCATATTGTTTCAATCGTTTATTAATGGTCGATTCACTAATCGTTTTATTCCGATTACGCATAGAGATAAAACAGTATTCCGAGTGTCCAGTCACTTGATAAAGCTCTTGAAATAGCTTCAAAACTTGATCAGATAAAGGAACTATATGTTGCAGGGTTGTCTGATTCTTGGTTTTAGGCGGTGTGTAACGCCAAGTTTTATTTTCAAAATCTATATCTGCCCATTTTGCTGCACGTAACTCACCGGGGCGTACAAATACATGGGGTAGAATTTTGACTGCATAATCAATCGTAATATCTCCACGCCCGATATTTTTATTGATATTTCTTAATAGCTGCCCAAGCATTTGCTCATCTGTTATAGCGGCCCTGTGCTTGGTTTTGCCCACTTTCAAAATACCACTAATTTGATCAGCAACATTAAATTGGCATAAACCTAAAGCGATTGCGTATCGAAAAACTTGTGATGCCTTACTTCTCATACGTTTGGCAGAATCCGTTTTACCTTGTCGCTCATATAAACGGCATACATCTAGAATTTGAGACGGCGTAATTTCATCTACTGAATAATCTCCAATAGATGTATATAGTTTATTCCAAATAAATTGGTTCCTTCGCTGGGTACTTGGCTCTAGTTCTTCTGTCTTACGGTATTCATCCGCTATAGTTCTAAATAGATTTTTTAATTTACTTTTTGTCCTATCTTGAGAATTAGGCTTTTGCTCACCTGGGTCGACACACTGAGAAAGCAAAAGTCTAAATTCTTCTCGTTTAGCTCTAGCTGCAGCCAAAGTACACCTTGGATAAACCCCTAAAGCTAATGTTGCTCTTTTTTTAGAATAAGGCCGCATGTAGTCAAAACGCCAATATGCACCGCCTTTTTTATCTAATAACAGATATAGGCCACCACCATCTGAAAGCTTAATATTTTTTTCAAATGTTTTCTTTTGCATTGATATTGCGGATTTAATTTTTGAGTCTGTTAGACTGATAACTAATTTAGGCATCTTTTTACGGTATATTTTTACAAGAAATCGGATATACCATAAAACTTTACGGTATCCTAAAACACCGTCGGACGGCATCAAATAAGCGAATCACGCAAGTTATTTATTTTTAATGATTTTCGTATTTAATCGGATGGGCTAAAACAGGAAAATGGTGCGCTCAGCGGGACTCGAACCCACGCCACAGGCTTCGGAGACCTGTACTCTATCCAGTTGAGCTATGAGCGCATTTTAGATTGCGCACATCATAACAAAAAAAACCGTTAGGTAAAGCAACTATATATCACTCCTTCAATTCATTGCTTAGAGTTTATCCAACATCCCAAAAATGCAACACATAATTCCTATGCAATTACTTGGTTTATTAGAGGAGATCGCTCACAATATCCCTATTATTTACCCTAAGAGAATTCTATGACTGAAGCTTTGACGTTGCGGGAATTATCCAAAACCTACAAAAATGGGTTTCAAGCACTCAAAGGCATTGATTTAAGTGTGCCTGAAGGTGAGTTTTATGCGTTATTGGGTCCAAATGGCGCAGGTAAATCTACAACGATCAGTATCATCAGTTCATTGACTAAAAAGACGTCAGGTACAGTTGAAATTTTTGGGCACAATTTAGATACTCACCCTTCTGAAGCGAAGCAATGTCTGGGTATCGTCCCACAAGAATTTAACTTCGGTCATTTTGAAAAGACCTTTGATATATTGGTGACGCAAGCTGGTTATTACGGTATTCCCAAGAAACTTGCCGAACAACGCGCTGAACATTATTTAGAAAAACTAGGCTTATGGGAAAAACGTGGCGTACAAGCACGCATGTTGTCAGGCGGTATGAAACGTCGCTTGATGATTGCTCGTGCCATGATGCATGAACCTAAGCTTTTGATTCTAGATGAACCAACCGCAGGTGTTGATATCGAATTACGTCGTTCAATGTGGGATTTCCTCACTGAAATGAACAACAATGGCACGTCTATTATTCTCACAACACATTATTTAGAAGAAGCAGAACAACTGTGCCGTCGTATTGCCATCATTGATCGTGGCGTGATTAAAGAAGATACCTCGATGAAATCTTTCTTAAATCAGCTCAATGAAGAATCGTTTATTTTTGATTTGGAGTATCCGATTGAACCGATCAATATCGACATTATCGGTGTTCGTTTCAACCTGATTGATCCTGTCACATTAGAAGTCACTTTAGATAAATCTCACTCTATGAATGATTTATTTCAATTGCTTGAGTCTCAAGGTATTACGGTTTCAAGCATGCGAAATAAATCAAATCGCTTAGAAGAACTCTTTGTAAAAATGGTCGAAAAAAATCTTGAAGGAACTGCACAATGAACTTTAACCAGCTCAAAGTTGCGCTGTTCACCTTAGTGCAAAAAGAAGTTCGCCGTTTTATGCGAATTTGGCCTCAGACGCTATTACCACCTGCAATCACCATGAGTTTGTATTTTGTGATTTTTGGGAATCTAGTCGGTTCTCGCATTGGCGAAATGGGTGGATTTAGCTATATGCAGTTCATCGTGCCTGGTTTGATTATGATGGCGATTATTACCAATAGCTATTCAAACGTTTCTTCAAGTTTCTTTAGTGCTAAATTTCAAAAAAGTATTGAAGAACTGGTGATGAGTCCTGTCCCGCTACACCTGATTCTATGGGGTTATGTGATTGGTGGTGTTTGTCGCGGTGTGTTAGTGGGTCTTATTGTCACTCTAATGAGCCTATTTTTTACTGATTTAGCGATTCATAATATTTTCATTACTATTTACACCGTGATTGTGACTTCATTATTATTCTCACTTGGCGGTCTAATTAATGCAGTTTATGCAAAATCATTTGATGATATTTCAATTATTCCCACATTTGTATTAACTCCACTGACTTATTTAGGCGGTGTATTTTACGCGATTAGTGCCCTTAGCCCTTTTTGGCAAAACTTATCGTTGATCAATCCGATCGTCTATATGGTCAATGCGTTCCGCTACGGCATTTTAGGTCATAGTGATGTAAACGTAACTCTTTCATTAATCTTTGTAACGGTATGCTGTGGCATTCTCTATGCAATCGCCTACTATTTACTTTCTCGTGGTTCAGGAATGCGTGAATAATGAGTGTAGAACAATCTTTATTGGGTAAAGACACCAACTACCCTACCGAATATCAACCCAGTATTCTTTTTCCTATTGCTCGTGCTCAAGCACGCGAAAATTATGCGGATATCGAAGGCATTTACCAAGGTAAAGACTGGTGGCATGTTTTTGAAATCTCTTGGTTAAATGCAAAAGGAATTCCTCAAGTTGCGATTGGACGTATTGAGTTACCTGCGACTTCGCCTAATTTAATCGAATCAAAATCTTTAAAGCTCTACTTTAATAGCATGAACTTCACTCAATTTGAGTCAAAAGAAGTGTTTACTGAAACGGTTGAAAAAGATTTATCTCAAGCAGCTGAAGGCAAAGTGAGCTTAACGCTATTCCAAGCGGATGAGCTTAACATTAGCCAGCCTCAAGGCATCTGCATTGATGACCTCGAACCGAAGCGTTTAGAAAACCATCCAGATGCAACGCTGTTAGAGTTGGATGAAAATGCTGAAGACGTTGAAATCGAACTCTATTCACATTTACTCAGAAGTAACTGTCCAGTCACAGGACAGCCGGATTGGGGCACGGTTTTCATCCGATATAAAGGCAAAAAACCTTGTTATCACAGTATTTTAGCTTATATTATTTCTTACCGTCAGCATAATGGCTTCCACGAACAATGCGTAGAACAAATGTACGCAGACTTGTGGCGGAGTTTTAATCCTGAGAGACTGATGGTATATGCAACATATACGCGACGTGGTGGTTTAGACATTAATCCTTGTCGTGTATCTGACCTAGCATGGATGCCAAGGCCAATTCGTTTGGCTCGACAATAAAATGAATAAATTTAGAGGTTTTAACGATGTCCTATTTTGGTTTCATTCCTTCTGAATCACTATTAAAAGGTATTCAGACTGGAATAGAGAAAAAAAATTCCAATGAACCACTGTATCCCTTACGTGATCAAACCGCACTTGCGATTAATGAAGAAATCATTAATGCAATTTTAGTTGAACTGGTTCGTCGCTTCCCTGCAAGTGACAAACGGGATACCGCTGAAAAGTTGGCTGGCTATATTAAGTCCACAGTTGCTGTATTACTTAAACAATTACTCAATAAAGCTCCAAATGAGGTTGTTCGTCAGTCGATTGAGTTTTCAGAGAAAAGTTTATTTAAAGATCCGCAGGGTAACTACCGTGTTGGGGCACCGTTAAAACCTGAGCTTGTGACAAATATTAAAAATATATTTGCAGAAGTGAAAGCTGGTAATGAAATTAATCGCACAGTGCTGAGCGAATATTACAAACAATTCGCTGAAGCATTGGTTCGCCACTTTATGAATGACTTTAATAAGACACTGGACTTGGGCATGATCAAACGCAAAGCGGCTGATTTAGGCTCTGCTGCAGTCATTAAAGCTGTTCATATCGCGATTGATAAACTTATTCCTAACTTTACTAAAGAAGAGTTATACGCAGCTTCTGAATATCATGACACTTTATTTATTCAATAAATTAATGTGAACCACATAAAAAGCCTTACTCATGTAAGGCTTTTTTAATGTGTCAATGTTCCAACTTTTTCCAATGAATCAGTACATATATAGTTACTAAGATAAAGTCATATTAAAGTACGTTCAATTAAAGCTAAATACACATCTTCAGACACTTTATCTATCTAAAAGCCACATAATTTCTCATCAATCAGTTTTTGAAACATATGCTAATAAAATTCAAATTTTCATTTCAATCCTGAAATCACTAAATACGCTTATAAAAATGTTTAATTACTCTTTCCATAAGCCAATTCATCCAGCCTTTACTATCATTCAAAATATAAAAATAAATCCAATAAAAAATCTTTTCATTTTAAAGAATTCATTGAAAATTCATGATTATCCTTTAAGTTAAGATGTACTGGAAAAATAAACAATTTGGCATATTACAGATGTAATTCAGATGCATTTTTCCGTACACTATT
Source organism: Acinetobacter sp. CY81 (assembly GCF_059515925.1). NCBI lineage: Bacteria > Pseudomonadati > Pseudomonadota > Gammaproteobacteria > Moraxellales > Moraxellaceae > Acinetobacter > Acinetobacter sp. CY81. Next base: position 448,422 of record NZ_JCAKNC010000002.1, on the reverse strand, counting down.
CATCTAAGCGAATACACCGCTGCTAATGAATAAATGGTACTAATCAAAAAGCTTTGTGGTTTTTTGTTTAAGTATTTGTAAATATAAGTAGGGTCAATGCTATCTTACAGGTATAGAAATTCTCTTCCATTTTACCTGATGGTTTAAATACCATATCTACTTTAAAAGCCAATTTTGGCATCATTATGTTTATACATATGCATCGATAATAATTTTGGAACATCTACCCTTATGTTAAAACCAAATCTTTTCAGCAAATTTAAGCGCCTTTCTTTGATTTTAGGTGCTTTCACAGTTTCAAGCTTTTGTCAGGCCAATGATTTTGCTGCTGATCCCAATTATAACAATTTCAAATTAAAAACCATGCAGACTTATGGTTTGACCGCTGAACAAGTGGATTGGGCAATGAATGGTTCTAAAAATATTCCCAATATCATCAATATTATGAACCGTCCTGGTGAAAGTAAGCCATGGTATAGCTATAAAACCAACTTTTTAGCGGAAGGAACGATTCAACGTGGTGTTCGCTTTAAGCAACAATATGCCGATACGCTTAACCGTGCGGAACAGCAATTTGGTGTCCCACAATCGATCATTCTCGGCATTTTAGGTGTAGAGACTGGATTTGGTGCAAATAAAGGTAATTTCGTCACTCGTGATGCATTAGCTACACTCGGTTTTGGTTATGAACGTCGTGCACAGTATTTCCAAGACGAACTCAGTGCGCTCATTGCATGGTCTTATAAAGATGGAATTCCTGCCAATTCAGTGGTTGGCTCTTATGCAGGTGCCGTAGGCTATCCGCAGTTCATGCCAAGTAATATTCCAAAATTTGGTGTGGATTACGACGGTAATGGACATATCGACTTAAGAAACTCTGCTGTAGATGCTATTGGCTCTATTGCAAACTATCTCGCTCAACATGGTTGGCAACGTAATCAGCCAATTGCTTTTCCTGCACGTTATAGTGGATCAAATCCTGAAGCAGTGATTGCGAAAGATTTAGCTTTACCTACACCTTATGGTGCGCTTAAAACCCAAGGTATTAGCCCTATGAATCCAATTGTTAAAATTGATGACTTGGATATGGTGAATGTTATTCAATTACAAGAGAATTATGGTTCAATTTACTATATTACTTACCCTAACTTCCAAGTGATCACCACTTATAATCGAAGCCGTATGTATGCCACTGCTTTATGGCTTTTAGGGACAGAAATTGCCAGTCGTTAAGACTGGTAATCTCGCACACAAATACAAAGTCAAGAAATATTTATGTAAATAAGATCACAAAACACACTTTTTTCATCTTTTGTTACAATATTGATTATTTAATAACCGTTTTTTGTGATAATTTGTGGTTTTTGTAACTAAAGTTAAAATAAAGCTAGACACCTTTATGCCACCATGAATATTATCCTTTACCGTTAAATGCAGTTGCACAAGTGAATTTACAGACCATAGTGGTTAATTTTCAGCGACTTAGAAGATTAGATTGTGGTTCCAAGGAGTTAAACGATGCATGCTTCGCTTAAATTTTTATCAGTTCTGACGATTGGTCTGAGTATGACTCAGGCAAATGCAGAACTTGTTCAGTCATCATATTTAAATAATGATGCTGAAAACTCGAGTCTTGCTTCTCGTGTCATTAGTAAAGACACCAGTAGCTTTAACTCACACTTTTCAAACTTGAACAGTTTAGCAATCACTGAACGCTCAGGTGACAAAATTCGTCGTGAAACAATCGCTGCGAAAATCCAAGTCCCTAAAGAAGAACCTTCAGTTATTGATAAATTAAATGATGTTGCTTCTAATACCGTTCGTCGCTTCAGCCAAACTGGCGTTGCGTCATGGTATGGTCGTCAATTCCACGGTCGCAAAACTGCGAGTGGTGAAACATTCGATATGAATGGATTAACTGCTGCTCACCGTAGCCTGCCATTGAACTGTTATATCCGCGTGACAAACAAGAACAATGGTAAAAGCGTAATCGTTAAAGTAAACGATCGCGGTCCATTCCATGGTAACCGTGTTGTTGATTTATCTTATGGCGCAGCTAAATCACTTGGTATTACCAATGCTGGTACAGCAAGTGTAAGTATTGAACGTGTAGATGGTCCAAATTCTTAATCAATTTTGAAGCATGCATTTATACGGAAAAGCCACTTTACAGTGGCTTTTTTAATGGCTTCGATATAATCATGCCTGAGCTTTTTTAAATTCAAATTCCCCTCTCCCCCATTGATCTTTCTGACTTCATTTCAACCCATTTGGGTTTTGACCAAATATAAAATCCAAACTATATTGATAAGCATAAAACTAATTACATTTAAAAATAAGCACTGTATGCAAGGAGTGGCTGATGAAGACGATTTCTGAATGGTTAGATGAATATAGTGAAAGCCATCAAGATCCAACCAATAAATCTATTCACTGGGTTTGCGTACCCGCGATTTTATTTTCTATTATTGGTATGTTAGCTCACTTTAGCGCATTACTCACTGCACTACTGATCATTCTAACGTTAGTGTTCTATGCACGTTTAGATCTTGTATTGGCTGTAGCCATGTCTGCCTTAATTTTAGTTATGGCTTGGTTGATTTGGATTTTACCTGTGGGTGTCGGATTTTATATTGGCGTATTTGTTATTGCATGGATTGGACAATTTTATGGTCATAAAGTTGAAGGTAAAAAACCTTCTTTCTTTAAAGACCTCCAATTTCTTCTGATTGGCCCTTTATGGTGTGTTGATGCCTATATCGGTAAAGTTATACCCAATTGGAAATCACGCCAAAAATCGCAAATGACGAGCATTTAGAAGATGATCAGCTTTAAGGTGATGAAAAACCCTCGTTTCAATGTTTTTTCATCACTTTTTAGCACTCATCCGAACTAAAAGTTATATAACAACGCGCTAAAATCATAACAGTGAATCGAGCGCATAGAAAAAAATTAAACTACACAAAATACTGACCAATAATCTTCTTGTGATCAGCGTGATAGATAAAGTAAAAATTGCACCATAAAAATAACTATTTTGAACCAATCCTCTGAATTTGCCCTCTTCAAAAAAGATCAAAGGTAAACAAATCGAGATCATCAAACAAGGAGCTGCATACTTCAGCATACGTATAACAAAAGAAGGTAAGTTAATCCGAGTTTTCGGTTCTAAAAATAAATAACGATTAAAAAAAGTCACACAAGCCAAGCTAATCACAAAGAACCAAGTCATTTTCTAATCCTCTGCCTGATCAAAAATAGCGGCGACCCACATGCCTATAAAGCCTGCCAAAAGAATTGAGGATTTCACATCCATCCAACTTAAAACCAGTCCACTCAAGCTAGACACGATGACGCCATATATCGCAGCTTTGTTTTGAATCAACATCACTGCCATGACCAAAAAAACGACCACGATTGAAAATTCCAAATGAAGATTGGACAGATCAGGCACCGCATTGGCTAGAAAAATACCCACCAAACTAAAAACAACCCAACTGATATAAAAACTGAGTCCTGCACCCAGAAGATATGCGTAGGATGGAGTTTTTTTGAGCACCGCTGTGGCAAATAACTCATCAGTCAGTAAAAACCCAATACTGAGTCTGCGCCTTAAAGCCCAAGTCTGAACGTCATTTCTTAAACTCAATGCATAGATAAAATGCTGACTGGTGAGAAAAAAGATAGTCACCACAATACTCAGCAATGATGCACCCGTCATAAGCATACTCAAGCTCACCAACTGTGCAGCACCCGCAAACACTAAAGCAGACATCCCAATTGCTTGCATCATACTGAGACCTGCATTGACCGCTGCCGAACCCGCTAATATTCCCCACGGAATAACTGCGAGCGACAGTGGCAACATATCTTTCACACCATGTAAAAAACTTTGAGATTGTTGTTTATCGAGCTGACCTTCAATACTTGCCTGTTGAATGCTTTTTTGCTGAATACTGCTTTGATGAATACTGTTTTCTTGAAACACTGGATGCTTCACATCAAGTTGTTGCATAAAAAATCCCACTACTTAAGTTTACTAACGTAAATATGCGAGATTAGGCATGCTATTTCTTGAATAAAATTGCGGTGCTTAGATTTTCTTATGTGCAATATATTGCGCAGGCGTACAGCCCAATGCTTTTTTAAAATGACGTGTATAGTGGCTTTGATCAGAAAAACCACATTGCTGTGCAACCATGGCTATTTCACAGCCTTGCTTTAATAAATATAACGACTTACGGATTCGAAACTGTACCAACCACGCATGCGGTGGCAAGCCTGTAATCTTCTTAAATTGGCGCAATAAATGCCAAGGACTCAGATTAACCAGCGCAGCAAGCTCCGTCAATTGATGCTCTTTCTCAGGTTCAGCTTCCAACATTTCTTGAACAAGCAGTATCTTACTGTGTGCTTCAGGTAGATCTTTTAACACCTTACGAGATTGACTATAACGGCTAAGTAAATAAGCTAAAGTCGAGACATATAGGCTCTGTTTAAACAGCATATTTTTAGGCTGTAATAACAAATCAAAGAGCAGATCAAGTTGTTCCGCTAAACCCTCATCATGAACCACCGCCTGTGGAAACCATGGCATGAAGCCCGCTTCATTAAAGAAGTCTTGACTGATTTCTTGGATCATTTCAGGGGTAGGATAAATGGCACGATAACACCACCCAGTCTCAACTGCCGATGAACCTGTATGCACTTCATCAGCATTGACTAAAATAATATCGCCTTGCGGAGCAACATGCTGATTTCCAGTGCGTAAAAAGGACTGTGCACCCTCATCAATTAAACCAATGCAGTAACCTTCATGTGTATGCTTAGAAAATTGAGTATCTTGATAGGACGCCTTTAACATCTCAAGACCATTTAGCTCATGAAAATGATGATAATCTACAAATTCTCTAGGTCTTGTGTCACGCATAGCTAGCCTCTCCTCAACGTCTAGCATACTGTGCTTGAAATGAGTTTATAGAACAAAATTGCTCAGTTACTGATAGATTTCACCTTCATGCTTTAGCCACCCTCCAACATGACGATTTTGGGGATCATGATGTGTCCAATGAATCACACCGCCCTTTTCGGTATATTCATATTCTCCATAAAACTCAACAGTATCGCCTTTTTGAATATTCTTGATTCTTGGTGCAAGGTCAATATTATGTGCAACCAATACGGTCAAACCATTTTCCAATCCTAAAATAAACTTTTGATGTCTTGAACCCTCATTATCATCAGCAAGTACCGCTTTAACACGACCTACAGACTGTACTTGAACATTACTCTGGCGACGATCAAAAGCCTGTTGAATTACACTCAAACCATTTTGTTGGTTTTGATTAGAAGTGCTAGAGTCATGTGATTGACTATTCTGCTCACCTCCTACTGAATTCTCAGTCAGCTGAGAGTGTTCTTTATTATTGGTATTTAAATCTAGACCAAAAAATGCGGCAATCAATAAAACAATAACCACTCCGATACTCATATTTGTTTTTTTCATACACTTACTCAGTTTTATTTTGTGCATCTAAATTTCATGATATCTAAGCATAAAAAAAGCCCCAAATGGGGCTTTTTTTAACTTTCACCTAATGGCAAAAATTATTGTGCAGCAGCAGCTTGAGCAGCAGCAACTTCGTCAGCGAAGCTCATTTCTGCTTTTTTCTCAATACCTTCACCTACTTCGAAGCGAACGAATTGTGCAACAACAGTACCTGTTGATTTAAGAACGTCAGCAACTTTCTTGTCATTGTCGATTACATACATTTGACGATCAAGTGCAACTTCGTTCAAGTATTTCTCAACAGAACCAGTTACCATTTTTTCAACGATGTTTGCAGGCTTACCAGATTCGATTGCTTTAGCTTCAGCAATTTCTTTCTCTTTAGCGATAAGTTCAGCAGAAACACCTTCAGCATTTACAGCTACTGGGTTGAACGCAGCAACGTGCATTGCAATACCTTTACCAGTCGCAGCATCACCTGTGTAAGATACAACTACACCGATTTTTAAACCGTGTTTGTAAACAGCAATGTTCTCGCCTTCAACGATAGTTGCGCGACGAACTTGGATGTTTTCACCGATTTTTTGAACTAGAGCAATACGCGCTTCTTCAACAGTAGCACCATCTTCTAATTTTAATTCAGCAATTTTAGCAGCATCAGTTTCGTTTGCAGCAAGTGCAGCAGCAGCAACTTGAGCAGAGAAACCTGCAAAGTTTTCGTCTTTAGCAACGAAGTCAGTTTGGCAGTTCACTTCTAAAAGTAAAGCTTTGTTGCCTTCTTGAGCAATCGTGATCGCGCCATCAGCTGCGATGTTACCCGCTTTTTTAGCTGCTTTAGCTTGACCAGATTTACGAAGGTTATCAATCGCTAACTCAACATCACCATTTGATTCTGTTAATGCTTTTTTGCATTCCATCATCGCAAGACCAGTACGGTCGCGTAATTCTTTAACCATGCTTGCAGTAATAGCAGTCATGTTATTCTCCTAAATACGGTAGAAAATGAATCTGTTCAACAAAAACGGCCCAAAGTGTTCTCTGGGCCGTTTTGCATTTCAACGCTTAGTTTGCCACCATCACATGTCGCAAAAATGACAAGTTCGCGTCAAATAGCATTAAGCCTCAGGAGCTTCTTTAGCAGCTTCTTCGCCTTTAGCTTGTGCATTAGCTTGAGTTTGAGCATATTCTTTACCAGCTAGAATCGCATCAGCCATAGCAGAAGCATAAAGTGTTACAGCACGGATCGCATCATCGTTACCAGGAATAACGAAATCTACGTTATCTGGGTTAGAGTTTGTATCAACGATACCGATTACTGGAATACCAAGGTTCTTAGCTTCTTTAATCGCAATCGCTTCGTGATCAACGTCGATGATGAACAATGCGTCAGGTAAACCACCCATGTTCTTAACACCGCCTAAAGAGCGTTCAAGTTTTTCCATCTCACGAGTACGTTCTAAAGCTTCACGTTTAGTAAGCTTAAGGAAAGTACCGTCTTGAGATTGAGTTTGAAGATCTTTCAAACGGTTGATCGATTGACGAAGAGTTTTCCAGTTCGTCAACATACCACCTAACCAACGGTGATCTACATATGGTTGACCAGCGCGTTGAGCTTGTTCACGAATGATGTTAGAAGCAGCGCGTTTAGTACCAACGAATAATACTTTGTTCTTTTTGCTAGCAAGATTGTTAACAAAGTTCAAAGCATCGTTTAACGCAGGAACAGTGTGCTCAAGGTTAATGATGTGAATTTTGTTACGCGCACCAAAAATGTATTCACGCATTTTTGGGTTCCAGAAGCGAGTTTGGTGACCAAAGTGCGCGCCTGCTTGAAGAAGGTCACGCATACTTACGTTGTAATCTGCCATTTTCTTTACCTTAAAGTTTGGGTTAGGCCTCCATATGTCCAGCATCCTCCACCTCAGGATTAAAAACCCTTTTGGCACCCAGAGAAATGTGACGACATATGTGCGGATTTAGTTTCGCCTATTTCAAATAACATACGTGCATAGATACACGAAAAAGCATTTGATAAATTCGGCGGCTATTTATACCATAGTCACACACAAATTTCCAAAAGTTTTTAAAGATCATGAACAGTACTTACGAGGCTCCACGTCGACTTATCAAAACACCTGAAGAAATTGAAAAAATGCGTGTGGCGGGACGACTGGCGGCAGAAGTTTTGGATATGATCAAACCGCATATTGTTCCAGGGGTAACGACCTTAGAGCTTGATACGATTTGTCATGACTATATCGTGAATAAACAAGATGCTATTCCAGCTTGCTTAGGCTACGGCGCAGCACCTGGACGCCCTGCTTTTCAACATGTGATTTGCACATCTGTAAACCATGTTGTTTGCCACGGTGTTCCATCTGATGCAAAAAAATTAAAAAAAGGCGACATCCTGAATATTGATGTAACTGTGATTAAAGATGGTTATCACGGCGACACTAACATGATGTATGTGGTGGGTGGTGAAACATCAATTCTTGCTGATCGTTTATGTAAAGTGGCTCAAGAAGCCATGTATCGTGGTATGGAAACCGTTAAACCCGGTTCTACGATCGGTGATATTGGTCATGCGATTCAAAAATATGTTGAATCCGAACGTTTTGGTGTTGTTCGTGAATACTGTGGTCATGGTATTGGTACAGTTTTCCATGACGAACCACAAGTGCTCCATTATGGTCAAGCCAACTCTGGTATGGTTCTTGAAGAAGGTATGACATTTACCATTGAACCTATGGTCAATGGTGGCGATTGGAAAACCAAACTCCTTGGAGACAAATGGACAGTTGTGACTAAGGATCATAGTTTATCTGCTCAGTACGAACACACTCTCCTAGTGACTAAAACTGGTGTAGAAGTTTTAACTGCACGTCCTGAAGAAGATCTTTCGCGCTTTAAGTAATTCAATTGTCAAAATTTATTCTATACAAGAGACCCCTCAAGGGGTCTTTTTTATGGATCAGAATCAGTATTAACACACTTAAATAAAACTACCCCCTTTAAAAGAAGCAAATATCACACTGCTACTTATCTCTAGAGTTATTTTATAAAAGTTATATCATTGCATGCTCTAGACAAAATTATATTGAGGATATTCTTAAGCCCTAAAAGGATTTAAGTTGAAAGTTCATTTTATTTAAAGAAGAAAGCCCAAATTAAATGATACTAATGAGATTCAAGCATTACAAAAACCACCCAACCCTACAAAATAATTAATACATATATTCCTGATACTTACAGGAAGCCTACTAATTCTGCGTTTTAAGACAACAATGTGATCATTTTTTGTTTTCATACTCTGCAATACAAAAACAAATACATTAATTTTTTGGACACGGAGTCCCGAGATGAAAAAAGCTTTGCTTAATACAGCAATTTCCGTATCAATTTTAACTTTGCCACTGATCAGTCACGCTGATTCGCCTTATTTTAGTTTAAAAGATGGCGATGGATTTAAGCGTTTCTCTGTATCTGTGGGTGCATTACATGTGATGCCGCAAGGTAAGGCACAACCCATTAATATTAATACCGCTGTTGCTGAAGGAGAGAAATCTGCTGTTGGAAGTGTTACAACTAAGTCAGTATTAAATGCTATTGATACCTCAACTGCTGATGGGCGCACTAAACATAATAAACTAGAAGTTTTAACAAATTCTGGATTAACTAGCCCATTGATTGTTGACATGATTAATGGTGAAAAATATTTAAAACCACAGGTTGCTGGGACTGCGACTATTGATGGTCTCTCGCAATGGAAAGCCCAAGGTACAGGCTTAGAAGCTGATGATGTTACCACTTTAGGAATCATGACAAATTATTTCTTTACCGATAATATTTCACTTGAAGTAAAAGCTGGTATTCCACCAAAAGTAGATATACAAGGTAAAGGTCAAATTCATGCGCCTTTAAGAGGTATAGCTGATCCCGGAAGTGTTAATTTAATCATCGCAGATCTTGATGCTGGTTTAGTTTTAGACGGCGATTTACCTTTAAAACAAGATATTTTTATCACTGATTTGTCCGCACATGGAAAAGTAGCAGAAGCACGTGCTTGGACACCAGCTTTTGAGTTTCAATATCACTTTGGTAAAACAGGCGTCAATAAATTCCGCCCCTATGTTGGCTTAGGGATGATGTACGCTTACTTCAATGATCTAGAGATGAATCCTAACCTTGAAACTGATTTAGTGAATGCAGGACATAAAATTGCCAATATTAAAAATGGTGCGGCGGGTGCAGCCTTAGATGGCAAAGCCAGTACAGCTAATCCAAAAGTTAAATTGGACGCGAGTGACGCCTTTGCCCCTGTAGCGACTGCAGGTTTCACTTATGACTTTAATGATCGTTGGTTCGCAGTGGGTTCTGTCTCTTACGCTCACCTAACAGGTGAAACAACAATTACTGTAACTGATGAAAAATTAGGGAAACTCATCGACGCAAAATCTGACATCGAGATTAATCCTATTTTGGGCTATGCAGGTGTTGGTTACCGTTTCTAAAAAATCAATTAATATAAAAATCTGAATTTTCATCAGATTGATTTTATCCAAGCGATCTCTAGTAGATCGCTTTTTTGCTTCTTAGGATTGACGTATAAAGTTCTAAAGTCAATTGACACTTTCAATATTCATGAATATTTTTTATTGATTGATAAATTTTTATTCTGTCGTCATGCTTTAGTGCATAAATTACAATAACCGCTGACATAGTCCTAGGATTCGCGATGACGACGGATACACGTTTTTCCAGACCACTTATATATATGCTGATTGGTAGTGCTTTTATTCTGGCGCTGTCTTTAGGTATTCGTCATGGATTTGGACTGTATTTAGTCCCTATGAGCCATGAGTTCGGCTGGAGTCATCAAGTCTTTAGTTTGGCGATTGCTTTTCAAAACTTACTCTGGGGTGCAGTTCAACCCTTTACTGGGGCTTTAGCCGACAAGTACGGAAGTAAACTCGTCGTCGCTGGTGGTGGTTTACTGTATGCCATTGGTTTAGTCATGATGGCATTTAGTTCATCAGGGCTCATGATCAATATGAGTTTAGGCTTAATTATCGGTTTGGCTTTATCTGCAACCTCATTCCCTGTTCTTCTTTCTGCTGTTGGACGTGCAGCCCACCCAAGTAAACGAAGCCTAGCCATGGGGATAGCCAGTGCAGCAGGATCATTTGGTCAATTTATCATGTTGCCAACCACCCTCTTATTACTAAAAGAATTCGGTTGGTCATCTGCATTGCTGATCACTGCCATTTTAGTGGTCATGGTCGTTCCTTTAGCATTCATGCTGAAAGCACCGATGTATGTCGATCCAAATGCACCTGTGGTTGCTAAACCATCGATGAGCTTTAAAGAAATTCTGATTATTGCTAAAAATCACAAACCTTTTATTTGGCTCGCATTGGGTTTTCTAGTTTGTGGTTTCCAAGTGGTCTTTTTAGGGATTCACATTCCTGGTTATCTTACTGATCATGGATTTAGCACCACAACAGGTACTGTATTTCTCGCCTTGGTTGGATTATTCAATATTGTCGGCACTTATACCGCAGGTTGGCTAGGAGACAAATACTCCAAACCTAAATTATTGATGGGATTATATGGCTTACGCGGTATCGCCATGATCGCATTTTTGATGTTACCCCTCAGTACATGGACGATTTATGCATTTGCCATGATCATGGGTTTATTATGGCTTTCTACTGTGCCTTTAACCAACGGCATCGTTGCCAATATGTTCGGTGTTAAATACCTCAGCATGCTCAGTGGGATTGTATTTTTCACCCATCAAGTTGGTTCATTTTTTGGTGGTTGGTTGGGTGGTTTAAATCATGATATAACTGGAAACTACAACATCATCTGGGCGCTCTCTATAGCACTCAGTGTATTTGGTGTTTTGGTTCACTTGTATGTCAATGAGGAGGCAATCGTGCATGACTAATTCAGACTTATTGCTAAAAACCTCCATTGTGATCATGGTGATTTTATTTATCTTGCTCGCAATTACATTGTGGTGGCAGACACCTGAAATGTTTGAATACTTCAATCAAGCATTCTGCGCACATTAAAATGAAGAGTCTGAGTGAGAAGCATCTCACTTCAACTCATCTGTTCACATTAAATAAAAAATCAGAGCAAAGACTTCATTTTAAGTCTTTGCTCCGCAATTACGAATTTTAAACTGTTCAATGAGATATTCTAATAGCAGTCGCATTGCAGGCATCATGCCTTGTCTAGAGGTATACGCGATATGAATCACGCCTCGCGGTAATTGCCACTCTGGTAACAACTCAACCAATACCCCTTTCTTCAATTCCTCAAATACAAAAACGCGTGGTAACGATGCTATTCCCACCGCATTCAGCACACTACTTTTCATTGCCGAAAAATTATCGGTTTTTAAGCGTGGTTCAAATTCAATTTCTTCTATTTCATCCTGCTGATTTTTAAAACGCCATGATTGTTTCGGACTTTGGAAACCGATACTTGGTAATCCTTTTAAATCATCCAAGCTTTCAGGATGCTTAAATCTTTTAAATAGATCAGGAACAGCGACCAATACATGTTCCCATGCATCCAAATCACGTACGATCAGCTCACTATCTTCTAGTGCTGAGTTACGTACACGAATCGCTAAATCCACTCCTTCTTCAATCAAATCCACACGATGGTTACTTGCCAATAAATGCACCTGAACCTCAGGATATTTACGCATAAACTGTGCGACCATTTCGCCCACTGGCATCTCAACCAAAGCAATCGGACAAGACAACTTAATTAGACCTGAAGGCTCATCTGATTTTGCACTTTGGATAAAATTTTCAGCCGCAGTGACATCATCCAAGATCTTTAAACAATATTCATAAAACTTTTGCCCCATTTCAGTCACCGTAAACTTACGGGTATTGCGCTGAATAAGCCGTACCCCGAGGCGTTCTTCTAAATCGGTAATACGACGTGACAGTTTGGATTTAGTAATCCCCAAGGTTTCACTGGCTTTGGTATACCCTTGGTATTTGACGACCTGAACAAAATGATAATAATCATTCAAATTTTGCATAATTGTTCCATTTTTAGAATTATCTGTTGTGCTTAACTGACTGTAATTATAACGAGTGAACTCCATTTTATGTTTAAGACAAACATAATCTAAGGATAAATCAATGAACTCAATACAAAAAGTATATACCAGTGATCGTAGCACTTGGGTCGGTGATGGTTTTAAAACCAACTCGATGTTACCTATGAGCGACATGAGTAGCGCAACTAGTCCATTTTTAGTAATGGGATATACTGAAAGATATCCATTTGAACCAAGTTCACATCAGCGTGGTGTAGGCATGCATCCTCACCGTGGTTTTGAAACAGTCACTATTGTTTATGAAGGTGAGTTAGAACATCGTGACTCTAAAGGTAATCATGGCAAGATTGGTGCGAATGAAGTGCAATGGATGACAGCAGGTCGAGGCATTATGCATGAAGAACATCATTCAAAAGCATTTGCGCAAAATGGTGGTCATCTCGACATGGTTCAACTTTGGGTCAACTTACCAAGTCACTCAAAAATGGTTGAACCACGCTATCAGGAACTGACTGAGCAGAATATCCCTGAAATCATCTTGAATGATGATCAAGGAACCATTCGTGTGATTGCGGGTGAATACGTGCATGCTAAAACTATGGCACAAGGCCCTGCACTTACTTACAGTCCTTTAAATTTATTGGATGCAAGATTAAATGCGAATAAAACTGTTCAATTCAACTTTGATCCAACTTGGAACAACATCATCTTTGTACTCAGTGGATCGATTAAAATTGATGGTCAGATCTTTAATCATCTTCAAACAGTATACCTGAATCATGAAGTTTCAGAAGTCGATATTGAAGTGCTTGAAGACAGTAAATTACTGATCGCAAGTGGTGAGCCGATTCATGAACCGATCGTGGCACATGGTCCGTTTGTCATGAATAGCGAGGCTGAAATTCATCAAGCCTTTGCAGATTTCCAAACAGGCCGATTTGCTTAATCGCTTAATTAACTGGTTGCTTAAGCTGTAGATGTAACGATTTAAGACTGTTCAGTACAATCCCATACTCATTTGAAATAACCCACCTCGTGTGGGTTATTCATTTATATCGCTAAACTTATCTTTATTTTTTCAACAGAATGTCATGTTTAAGCGCTATCCTATTTTTAAAAAATATTAAGACTGCCATGATCAAATCCCCTGTTGAACTCCATCAAAATACGAGTCCTGAACATACACCATACATAGATCGACCTAGACCTTTAGATATCAGTCAGTTTCAAATTTTTCTCATATTCTTCAAATTAGGATGCATATCCTTTGGTGGACCAGCAGCACACTTGGTCTTTTTCCATCAACGATTTGTACAACAATTAAAATGGCTCTCTGGTGAACAATACAGCCAACTGGTCGCATTATCACAGATCATTCCGGGACCAACTAGCAGTCAAGTTGGTATCGCGATTGGCTATTTGACTCGTGGCTATATCGGTTCATTCAGTGCATGGTTAGGCTTTACCCTACCTTCGTTCATCTTAATGACCCTGTTGGCTTATCTAGGACAACATTTTTTTGGCGCTTTAAATGCTGAAATATTTCATGTTTTAAAATTGATTGTATTGGCTGTTGTCGTCTTTGCATTCTGGCAAATGCTGAAAAGTTTTTGCAATACCATTTGGCAATATTTACTGATGCTTACATCTGCTTTATTTATTTACATCAGTGATTTAAATCTCAGCCAAATCATTTTGATTTTTGTAGCTGCCATCTGTGGTTTAATTTTTTCAAATAAAACAATCAAGAGAAATAGTACGAAAAGCCATAAGAAAAATAATACAAAATCAGCTTCGACTCATACTTTAACTGAAAATTTAAAACTGCCTCAACAACCCATACCCGCTTACCTTTGGCTGATTGTTTTTATTATTCCTTTTGCGATCTTTGCACTGTTAAAAACTCAGTTTAATCATCCTGCATTACACAGCATTGAAAGCTTTTATACTTCAGCCTCCATGGTCTTTGGTGGTGGACATATCGTCCTTCCACTATTACATCAGGACTTGGTTAATGGTGGTTTAATTTCTAATGAAAAATTTGATTTAGGCTATGCTGTGGTGCAGTTAATGCCAGGTCCACTTTTCACTTTTGCGAGTTATTTGGGCGCTTTATTACCCATTACTGATTCCATGCTATTGAATGCAGTTATTACCACTTTAGCTATTTTTCTACCCTCATTTTTTCTGATCTTTGGGACGTTGCCCTATTGGTCTTGGCTGATGAAACAGGAAAAAATCTATCGTGCCGTAGAAGGTATTAATGCTGCTGTAATTGGATTATTACTATGCTTAATCGTGCAAATGACTCAAGACTATATTCGAAGTTGGTTAGACATTGTATTTGTCATATTGGTCGTACTTTTACTTCGTACCAAACTTCCCGTGGTAGTCACCATTATTTCAAGTTTTAGTGTTTATTACTTCTTATTAATTTCGATCAATTCAGTTTAAAAATATGTAAGAAAAAAGCTTTAAATCACTCTAAAATTTAAATTATGTTGACTGACCGTTGATCGCAACCACAACTGTTTCACCCTCTTTCTGATCCAATTGAAAATGCTGTACTTCACAGTACCCTTGAATCATTTCTGCTAAGTCTGTTGAATGACTGGTCACCCATAACTGTGTATAGCGACTGGCTTCTGCAATCAGCATGGCAAGTGCAGGCAACAAATTAGGATGCAAACTATTTTCAGGCTCATTCAATGCCATAAACAACGGTGGTCTCGGACTAAGTAATGCAACAGCTAAACATAAAAAACGTAAGGTTCCATCTGAAAATTCTGCACTTTCGAGCGGTCGCAATATTCCCTCTCGTTGCATCATCATTTGAAAACGCCCACCTTGTGCATCTACAAAAAAACGTGTATTTGGAAAAGCTTTATCTAAAACCTCATACAGGGTTTCTGTTTGACCTCGTTCTCTCAACGTTTCAAATGCAGCTGCCAAATTTGTACCATCATGCGATAAGATTGGAGAACGAATGCCCACCTGTGGCATGCGTATAGCTGAATCAGAGCTGACAGAAAACTCATGATAAAACCGCCAGTTTTTCATACTCTCGCGAACTTGAGAAACTTCGGGATATAAATGCGGATCGGACAATTGTCCAAAGACCGAATCTTCCTGTGTAAGCGTCATTGGATAAGCAATCTGCTCTCCATCCACATTTTTAAGAAATGCCGCTTGATTCGTCCGCTCCATCAACACACTCATTTTACGGCGTTGATATCCACTCATCCATATATTTTCTTTCTTCACCAATGGATCTAGGCCAAACAAACTAATTAAAGGTTCAGGAAAGCCAATTTCAAGTTGGTATTCATAATGCTTCATCTCTACCACTAACTTCATACGCTTGGGGTCTTTGGCACGATCGCCTGTCCGATGACCACCTGCCCACATGATTTTTTGAATTCCTCCTTCATTTGCAATTGCCTGAGAGAGTTGTCCATTGGCTGCATCATGCAGTAAGCGCACCGCTTTATAGAGGTTTGATTTTCCACAACCATTTGCACCACTAATCAAATTAAGTTGAGCAAGAGGTAGCGTCAGATTTCTAATAGAACGAAAGCCTTTAATGGTTACCGATCGAATCATCTATATTGCCTATCATTGGTCATCTATGATGTGAATTTAATTATATTAAATGTGTTCAAACTGTTCCTAAAAAAATGACTAAGTGTGCTCTTAATTAATTTTATCGAATGTTGAAAAAAATAAACTTAGGTAATATTTTCTTTAAATTATTTATATTGTTTTGAATATCTTTTCTATTTTCATTAACAATTATTTTATAATACCTTAAATCCTCGTCCCCTTTATCATCTAGCTGAAATGATAATTTATTCTTCTGAAAGCTACCTTTTTCTAAGGTTTTATACATTAACTCGGCTAATTTATCAAAATTTAATTTAAAATTTTCATAGTGTTTATTTATGGATTCATCTTTGCTCTCAAATGATATTAACTCTAAGTCTGATAATATTTTTTTATAAAGATCTTCAACTTTCAGCTTTAAATCTTTCTCAGCTCCATAGAAAACGTTATTATTTTCAGGATGATTTAAGTTATCTTTATGCGCGTCTACATAATCATTCATAAGTTCACAAAAGTTATTTAAATCTCTATATGTATCGTGGCATTTACTAGATAATAATTCAGCTCTCTTTTGCTTCTTCCATTGTCTAAATATACACCATGCCACTATAGGTGTTACTAATGGAATAAACTTTGAAGCTAACTCCCAATTCAAACTACAAGCATCCATTTTTTATCCTTTTAAAACTCTATAAACAGTAACAACGCTACAACCTGTACCTTTTTCTTCTTTTGTTAAACCTTTTTATTTAACTCTATGATTCTAACATGTTTCTTAGTATCAACTAATTTGCAGTGGATTTGTATTAGCTACTCAATATAAAAATACTCAAACAATGAATTTACAAACATAAACTCGAAATAAATAGGAAATAAAAAACCCGCAAGTTTTCACTCACGGGCTTTGCATTTCTAAACCAAATATCAACTTAGAATAAACGGTTCATACCATTTAGTGTTGCTACGCGGTAAGCTTCTGCCATCGTTGGATAGTTAAATGTGGTTTCAACAAAATACTTGATCGTATTTCTGCCACTTTGCATCACAGCTTGTCCAATATGGATAATTTCAGCAGCGTTATTACCGAAGCAATGCACACCTAAAATTTCTAAAGTATCACGGTGGAATAAGATCTTAAGCTCACCCACTGTATCCCCAGTAATTTGTGCACGTGCCAAATGACGGAAAGAGGCTTGACCCACTTCATAAGGGATCTTTTCTTCAGTTAACTGCTGTTCAGTTTTACCAATCGAAGAAATCTCAGGAATTGTATAAATACCTGTTGGAATATCTGTCACAGGAGCAACACCGATTTCACCGCTCATATTTGAACCTGCACAACGACCTTGGTCATACGCAGCAGAAGCAAGTGACGGCCAACCGATGACATCACCCGCAGCATAGATATTTTCAACTTCAGTTTGGTACTGATCATTGACGTTTAACTGACCACGGCTGTTCGGTGTGATCCCTACATTTTCAAGACCTAAACCATCAGTATTTCCTGAACGTCCATTACACCAAAGGATCGCATCAGCTTTAATCTTCTTACCACTTTGTAAATGAAGTACAACGTGATCATCAAACGTTTCAAGATGATCAATTTGCTCATTGTGACGAATCAATACGCCTTGCTCACGTAAGCGATATGACAATGCATCAGAAATTTCATCATCAAGGTAGCTCAATAGCTTCGGCTGTGTATTGATCAAATCAACTTTATGATCTAGACCAATAAAGATCGATGCATATTCACAACCAATTACACCCGCACCATAAATAATGATTTTTTGAATGGTGAAATCAAGATCCAAAATCTTATCTGAATCAAATACACGCTTATGATTAAAATCAAGTACCGAAGGACGGTAAGGACGTGAACCTGTTGCCACAACCAATTGCTTAAATACGATCGTTTCTGTCACGCCTTCAGGATTAAATACAAGCACTGTATTTTTGTCTTGAATGTAAGCACGACCATGAAAAATATCGATACGGTTGCGATCATAGAAACGTGAATGCGTTTGTACTTGTTGTTGAATCACTTTATGTGCATTTTGCAGCACTTGTTTCATGGTGAACTGTTTCCATTCACCCACTTTTTGAAACATTGGATCACGCTGATAGCGAATAATGCTTGAAACCGTTTGACGCAACGCTTTACTTGGAATTGTCCCCACATGGGTACAGTTACCACCCAATTGTTCACGTATATCAACGATTGCAACGCGCATGCCTGACTTGGCAAGCTTCATTGCAGCACCTTCACCTGCAGGTCCCGAACCTAAAACAACTGCATCGTATTTTACAAAGGTTCCACTCACGACCTCTTTCTTACGCGCCATTCAATGCTCCTACTGTTCATATCATTTATATCTATACACTATTATGACTTAATTTATATGACTTTGCTTTATTTCAATTTCATATATTGCTTGATAACGACATTTATTAAATGAATATCGTTTTTACCCCATTTCAGTGCAATTTCGTTATACTAATGGGGCTATTTTTTTAAAATATCCCCCGTCCAAAAACAGTGGAATCGTTGAATATGTCTGAGAACCGTAAACCAGTACAGGGTGAAAAACTTCGTGGCGCTGAGAAAGTCGCTCGTATACCTGTAAAAGTTATTCCTACGGTTGAAACTCCACGAAAGCCTGACTGGATTCGTGTAAAAATGGCAGCGCCTGAAGAAGTTCAACGAATTAAAACAACACTGCGTGCTCAAAAATTACATACCGTCTGTGAAGAAGCTGCTTGTCCAAACCTACCTGAATGTTTCGGTGGTGGTACTGCAACCTTTATGATTATGGGTGATATTTGTACCCGTCGTTGCCCATTCTGTGACGTTGCACATGGTCGTCCAAATGCCTTAGATGCAGATGAACCACGTCATATGGCAGAAACCATTGCCAACTTAGGCTTAAAATATGCAGTCATTACCTCTGTAGACCGTGATGATTTATTGGATGGTGGTGCACAACACTTTGTGGACTGTATTAAAGAAGCGCGTGCTTTAAGTCCAAAAACTTTATTAGAAATTTTGGTGCCTGACTTCCGTGGTCGTATGGATATTGCCCTACGTATCATGACGGAATGTCCACCAGATGTGTTTAACCACAACATCGAAACTGTACCTCGTTTATACAAAGCAATGCGTCCAGGTTCTGATTATCAACATTCACTCAATTTATTGAAAATGTTTAAAGAATACTGCCCAGACATTCCAACTAAATGTGGTTTGATGGTCGGTATTGGTGAAACTGAAGAAGAAGTGATTGCATTACTCGATGACTTGCATTCACACGGCGTAGATTACGTAACGATTGGTCAATATTTACAACCATCTAAAGAACACGCTCCTATTGATCGCTTTGTAACGCCTGAAGAATTTGAACGTTATACCGCTCATGGTCAAAAACTAGGTTTCCGTAATATTTGGGCTGCACCAATGGTTCGTTCAAGTTACTTTGCTGACCGTCAGTACTATGGTGAACCTGTTCCAGCGGTACGTCGTAAAGCAGACCCAGCGAAGAAAATTGCAGTACAAACAATCGAAGCATAATCCTGTTTCGATCTTCAATAAAAAGCCCTCTTGAACAGTTTTCAGAGGGCTTTTTATTTTTAATTTAGCTTGATCGTTTCGATTGAACTTTATAAATATCCAATAAAATAATTAAACAGAAATTAACGACACTTCCCTTCAATATCACCATTAATCACATTCATACTGCCTTTTGATGCAACATTGCCTGAACAGCTTAAATCACCGTCAATCACAGATTTATCAATCACGATTGCAGAACTTGTTTGTTCAAGCTCAACATTACCTTGAATTGTCGATTTATTCAGTTTCACAACTTTAGCTTTCTTCGCTTCAATATTTCCATTCACCGTTGCAGCATTTAAAATCAATGTCGCTCCTGTTAAAGCTTCAATGTTGCCATTAATCATAGAACCATTTAAAACACAGACCGCATTGGCTGGTATTTTCAAATTATCATTCACCATATTGTTATTCATGGTTTTAGAACAGGTTGCTGCAAAGCTCAGGCTACATGATGCAGATAAAGTCACGAGTAGCGCAAAACGTTTATATAAATTGTTCATCAGTATCTCAATCCGTTATTTTAAGATTTAATTTTTGAAAGGTTTTAAATATACAGAATGTTACATCAGATACATTAAGTGAGTTTTCAACTGACAAATGTACCCTTTTGGTTTTGCAAAGTTATTCTTTTTGATTTTTAACCTACACTAATTTTTGATTAAAAAATAAACTCAGTCAAAATTTATTTTTAAATCCATCAGTTGAGCAACACTGTCTAATTTTAGAAAAGCTTCATTTTAATAACATTTTTACTATTGCTCAGCTCAATACCATCCAACTCAAATTTGAAATGCGGAGTGGTTATATGTCTTTTGTGTTGTTTCTTATCGCGATATTGATTCAAATTTTTACACTGTGGTTAATCTTTTTTATCTCGATGTCTCGAACTTCAGGTTCCATCTTGACCATTGTTGTGGCAATCGCAACTGCACTATTCAGCCCGTGGTCTCTGTTACTGGGACTCCCGCTGATTTTAATCAGTTTGGTGGTAATGATTGATCCACTTCGTAAGGCATTGATAACCAAAGTTGCTTATAAAACTTTAGCCAATGCCATGCCGAGTATGAGCACCACGGAACGTGAAGCATTGGATGCAGGGACCAGTTGGTGGGAAAAAGAGCTGTTCATGGGTGCACCTGATTGGAAAAAATTTGATGCTTATCCTTACCCGACACTCTCAATCGAGGAACAAGCTTTCATAGACAATGAAGTTGAACAACTGTGTAGCATGTTGAATGAATGGGAAATTCACCATCATTTAAAAGATCTCCCTCCTGAAGTATGGACATTTATTAAGGAAAAAGGCTTTCTTGGTCTGATTATTCCCAAAGAATACGGCGGTAAAGCCTTTAGTTCATTTGCACAAAGTCGCATTATGAGCAAAATCGCTTCACGCTCACTCACCACCGCTGTCAGCTGTATGGTGCCAAACTCACTCGGCCCAGGTGAGTTGTTACTGCACTATGGAACAGAAGAACAAAAAAATCGTTATCTGCCTGGTTTAGCCAAAGGTGAAGAAATTCCATGCTTTGGCTTAACCAGTCCTGAAGCAGGTTCTGATGCAGGTGCGATTCCTGATACTGGTGTGGTGTGTTATGGAGAGTTTGAAGGCAAGCAAGTGCTCGGCTTACAAATGAATTTTTCCAAACGCTGGATTACCCTTGCCCCCATAGCAACGGTTGTTGGTTTGGCATTTAAACTCTATGATCCAGAAGGTCTATTGGGTGATAAATCCAAAACCGAATATGGCATAACCTGCGCCCTGCTCCCCGCAGATCATGACGGTGTAAAAGTTGGTGCACGGCATAATCCAGGTTCTCCATTTATGAATGGAACAGTGGATGGAAAAGATGTATTTATCCCGCTCGATTGGATTATTGGTGGGGTTGAAAATGCAGGTAAAGGATGGCGTATGCTGATGGAGTGCCTTGCAGTCGGTCGTGGTATTTCCCTCCCTGCACTATCTACCGCTGCAGGTGAAATGAGTTATTTAACTGTCGGGGCATTCGCCAAAGTTCGTCAACAATTCAAAATATCTGTCGGTAAATTCGAAGGTGTTCAAGAAGCCACCAGTGATATTGCTGCTGATACCTACATGCTCGAAGCCTTTCGATATTTAGTTACCTGTGGTCTCAATCAAGGCGGTAAACCTGCAGTGATGACCGCGATGGCGAAATACTATGCCACTGAAACCATGCGTAAAGTGGTGAATCACGGGATGGATGTGGTCGGTGGTCGTGCCATTCAAATGGGACCACGAAACTTTTTAGCATTAAACTATCAAGCTATTCCTGTTTCAATCACTGTTGAAGGTGCCAATATTCTCAGCCGATCTTTAATGATCTTTGGGCAAGGCTCTATGCGTTGTCACCCTTATCTATTTGAAGAATTACAGCTGTTACAAGCTGAAGATAAAGATATAGCCTTAAATACTTTTAATGAGATGCTTTATAAGCACTTAGGTTATACCTTTAATCGTACCGCTCGTTCATTTGCTTATGGCTATATCGGTGGACCTTCAGATGCATCGGAAAAGTCTGACGATTTTAGTCGTCCATATTACAAAACCATCAATCGACTTAGCGCTAACTTCGCTTTGACAGCAGACATGTGTTTAGGATTATTGGCAGGTGATATTAAACGGAAAGAGATGTTGTCAGGTCGCCTTGCCGATATTCATTCCAATTTGTTTATTGCTACGGCGATTTTGAAATTTTATGAATATGGACAACGTACTGAAGCAGAACAAATACACGCTCAATTGGCTTTAGAAAATGCATTATTCAATGCACAAGAAGCATTCTTCGGACTATTTGATAATTTCCCAATTAAACTTGCGTCAGGACTGATTAAATTTATCTGTTTCCCATTGGGTCGTCCGCTGAAAAAACCGAGTGACAAACTCAAACTACAAGCGGGTGAATTGATCATGCAAGAAAATGCTTTCCGTGATCAACTGAAACAGCATGTGTATTACAGCACAGATGCAGACGATGTGACTGGACGTATGGAATCCACTTTCCTGATGTTGCTTGAAGTCGAAGAACTTTGGAATAAGTTTAAAAAAGCAGAATCCAAAGGACAATTTGAAGGTTTGACCTTTGAAGCACATATTGAATCAGCATTAAAATCAGGCTTTATCAGTCAAGCTGAAGCTGAACAGTTGACTACGTATAATGCAAAACGTTTTGACAGCATGCTGACGGATATCTTTGATTTTGAACTGAATCAACATTTAGATGTGGAGAATCCACATCTAGCAGCGATTGAAAATCAGAAATTTGTAGATGAATCCCCGACGTCTATCAAAACAGATCCAACCATTTAAATGTCTATCAGTACGTATGAAACGGCTCCCAAATCGAAAGACTAATGGAGCCGTTTTTAATTGTTTAAATTTGGACTATGGTGCAATAGTTTTCAGCCTGAAAAATGTCAAAATACCTTCAATAGCAAAATAATGAATCATTATTCAGTTTTTTGTGTTATGTTTTAGCCACATAATTTTTTGAATTTATGCCTCTGAAATAAATTCATTAACAAGACAATTTTAAAAAGACATTTGAAATATCAGAACACTGAAAATGACATGGAGATTGAAAACATGAGTCAAAACATCGTGATTGTGGCAGGAAGCCGTACAGCTATGGGAAGCTTTCAAGGGAGCCTTGCAAGTTTAACCTCACCTCAATTGGGTGCTGAGTCAATTAAATCTGCGCTCTCACGTGCTAAGGTTTCAGCAGATCAAGTTGATGAAGTGATTATGGGCTGTGTGCTTCCAGCAGGTTTAAAACAAGGCCCTGCCCGTCAAGCGATGCGTATTGCAGGTATCCCCGATCATGTCGGTGCAACAACGATTAATAAGATTTGCGGTTCTGGTATGAAAGCGGTAATGCAAGCTGCCGATGCCATCAAAGCAGGTTCTGCTCAACTCGTGGTTGCAGGTGGTATGGAATCAATGAGTAATGCCCCTTACCTGATGGATAAAGCACGTGCAGGCTTCCGTATGGGACATGGCAAAGTCACGGACCACATGTTCCAAGAAGGTTTGGAAGATGCTGAAACAGGATTATCGATGGGCGTATTGGCTCAGGAAATGGCCAATAAAAAGTCTTATACACGTGAACAGCAAGATGAGTTTGCGATTCGCTCTTTAACTCGTGCACAACATGCCACTGAACAAGGTTTCTTTAAAGATGAAATCAATGCAGTGACTGTCTCTAGCCGTAAAGGTGATGTGACTGTTGATCAAGATGAAAATCCTTTTAACGCTAAAATTGATAAAATTCCGACTTTACGCCCTGCTTTTGCAAAAGATGGAACAATCACAGCAGCCAATGCCAGCTCTATCAGTGATGGATCATCTGCATTCGTAGTGACCTCAGCTGAGCATGCAGCTGCTCAGGGTCTAGAAACATTAGCGACCATTAAAGCGTATGCAACCAATTCACAACATCCTTCTGAATTTACCATCGCTCCTGTTGGTGCCATTGATAAAGTTTTAGCCAAAGCAGGTTGGACTGTTGCAGATGTGGATTTATGGGAAATCAACGAAGCCTTTGCCATGGTCACTATGGCAGCGATTGATGCTTTTGATCTTGATATTGAAAAAGTGAATATCAATGGTGGTGCATGTGCCCTTGGACATCCATTGGGCTCTTCAGGATCACGTATTATTTTAACTTTGATTTATGCATTGAAACGTTTAGGTAAAACCAAAGGTGTTGCTGCACTGTGTATTGGTGGTGGTGAAGCAACGGCAATTGCGATTGAAATTCCAGCCTAGTTTTTTGATTCAACAACGCATCTTCGGATGCGTTTTTTTAGAGAGCTTAAAATGTCAAAACAAGATTATGAAAATGGTTTGAAAGTTCGAACAGAAGTCATGGGTGAGTCTTTTGTAAAACGTGCTCAAGACAATACCGTACCTTTTACTCAGCCATTACAAGACTGGATCAATGAACACGCTTGGGGATCAACTTGGCAACGTGAAGGTGTTCTACCACGTAAATATCATTCGCTCATTACCATTGCATTTCTTACTGCACAAAAAAGTCCGATGGAACTCAAAGGACATGTTCGTGGTGCATTGAATAATGGCGCGACTGTTGAAGAAATTCAAGAAGTGTTACTGCATAGCCTACCTTATTGTGGTGCTCCGGCTACTCAAGAAGCCTTTCGAGCTGCTTTAGAAGTCATTAATGAATATCAAAGTACCAATCCATAAAATCCGCACAATAATGTTTAATGATTAACCTGTATCGCTTAAAAGACTGATTGAATGCTCAAGCTAAAATCAGTCTTTTTATTGAAAAATTTTCAGAACATTTATTTTAAGTCTGCTGTTTTTGATTATCTTACCGAAGACTTTTGAACCTAATCTCCTAATCCAAGCCCATATATTTACTGAATTATTCAATTTAAATCGCTTTTTACAATCAGATTTATTGATTATTATAAATTTGATCATTTAAAACTGTAATAATAATTGTTATCATTTGCATTAATTACATCCTTTCACAATTGATAGCTCTATGTCTAGCACTGAATTTGAGTTGCAGAGCCCTCCCTCTATTGCGACAAAACCTAAGTCTTCAAAAATTAAAGCCAAACCTGCCATGACAACCTATCGAATCATGATTGCTTATCGATTCTTATTGGCTGCTGTCGGCGGATATGTACTTGCTTCATTGTCAGCAATTGTTATTGCACAGTATTTTGCAGAATATCAATCCAGTGCTGCCATGGCTGCAACATTAATTGCATTTAGCGTCAGTTGTGCTGCTGTTATTTGGGTGTTTATGGTCAATAAAACCCTCAAAGCGAGTCTAGGAATAATCATCCCGAGCCTTATTTTGTTTGTTTGCTATAAGGTGATGGGAAACTAAGATGAGAGTAGATGGAAAAGTAGAAGGCCCTCGCCAATCAATGTCTTGGTTACATACTTGGGCAAGTTTGATTTTAGGATGGTTGCTGTATGCAATTTTCTTAACAGGAACGCTCAGTTTTTTTCAAACTGAAATCACCACATGGATGAAACCTGAATTTCACCAGTCCGTTCCAAGCCAATCTCAAGTTCAACAAACCCAAGTCGCTTTAAACTATTTACAGGAAAATCATGCCAATGCAGGCAGTTGGACAATTCAACTCCCGAACTCACGTCAGAATGTAACCACACTGAATATTCGTAAACAAGGTGAAGATCCACGTGCACGTCGTGGTGGTGAACGTGTCACGATTGATAGCAGTACTGGGCAAGTATTAGAAGCACGTGAAACACGTGGTGGTAGCTTCCTTTATCGTTTCCACTTTGAACTTTATGGTATGCCACGTATTTGGTCTCGTTGGATCGTCGGCATTGCCACCATGTTCATGTTGGTTGCGATTATCAGTGGCATCATTACCCATAAGAAAATTTTTAAAGATTTCTTCACTTTCCGTTCAGGCAAGGGACAACGTTCTTGGTTAGATGCGCATAATGCAACCGCAGTATTTGCACTTCCCTTCCATATCATGATTACTTTTAGTGGATTGCTGTTATTGCTCTTCACCATCATGCCTTGGGGTGTCAATCAAATTTATGAAAATCGCGGTGCTTTTTTACAAGATCAACGACGTTCCTTAATTGAACAAAACACTGAAAATCAGTCAAATCCATCTGCACGTGGTGAATCACGTTCAGCTCAAAATAACCTAGCTCAAAACAATTTAGTTGGAAATAACGAAGCAGGTGAACAGCGCCGTGGTCGTGGTGAAGGACGCGGTCGCAATAAAGAGACTGCTCAACCTGCACCCTTGGCAGATATAGCACCAATTTTGAGTCAGGCTGAGGAAAAATGGCAAGACAATCCAGTTTCAACCATCAGTATCACAGCGCCAAATACCACTAAAGCAAAAATTGAATTACGCGCCCTCAATGCAGCCAGTGTTGCACACCGTGGCGTTTACGAAACTTTAGACTTCAATGGTGTGACAGGTAAAAACATCACGGATGAATCATCGAAACTGAAAAATCCATCGATTCCAAATGGTATCTATAATGTAGTCACTGTTTTGCATGAAGCACGTGGGGTAGATTTAGCACTGCGTTGGATCTTATTCCTTTCTGGAGTTGTCGGCACCATCATGATCGCAACAGGTTTAATCTTGTGGTGTGTAAAACGTGCGCCTCAACAACAAAAACAAGGCTTTAAATCGTTTGGTTATCGTGTTGTTGAAGTGACTAACATCGCTGCGATCATTGGTTTACCAATCGCATGTGCTGCTTATTTCTATGCCAACCGTTTCATCCCTGCTGATCTACCTATGCGACTTAACTGGGAAATTCGCACCTTCTTTATCTTATGGATACTGACCTTGGTTTATGCTGCATGTCGCACACATCGTCAAGCATGGCTAGAGCTATTAATGCTTGCGACTGCTGCATTTGCATTATTGCCTATCGTGAACTTCATGACTGGTGGTCAAGCAATATGGAATACCATTGCCAATGGTCAATGGGTCATTGCCTCATTTGACTTAGCGATGTGGGTATTGGCCACATTATTCTTCTTTAGCTTACGCAAAGTTGAAAACCATAAAGGACTACCTGCTAAAAAAGGCAAAGTAACAGGCAATGTTGAGGAGCAAGACTGATGATTTTTTTCTTGATGATTTGTTCGATTTGTTCAGTGGGTCTGTTTGCCTTGGCAAGCTCAATGGAAAAGCATCAGAAGCAAATCTTTGGTCAAAAGCTCCCATTGAACAAAACAAAACTTGCCACCATTACAGGTTGGGTTTTGCTGATTATTGCCTTGATCCTCAGTATTCAACATGCTCAACTCAGTAATATGATTAGTTATTGGATTGGTGTGATCACCTTTTCCAGCTTATGGGTTGGACTGAGTCTGAGTTACTTTGAGTCGAAGCTCAAACAGATTTGGATTGCAACGGGTGTGATTGCCATCATCAGTTTGATCCTTCATTTTATCTAAAAAACTCACTTGGTTTTTAACCAATCATCTTGATTAAAAACTAAAGAGTATGAAACTTTAAAGGTCGTTAAACTCAGTGTTAGCGACCTTTTGAATACCTCTTATACATAGCTATTTTATTTGATTTATTCATGATGTCGCATCTAATCCCATCTGACATTCATCAATTCATCAATTCATCAATTCATCAATTCATCATATTAAATGATTGTTAAACGACGATCTCTCAGCTCTTTCATTCGCATTTGAAGTCCAACAGGATATAATTCAACTTATAAACTTATCGCACTTATCAGGCCATCGCATGGAACTTCGACATTTACGCTATTTCATCTGCATTGCCGAAGAGCTGAATTTCACACGTGCGTCTGAAAAACTCTTTATTGCTCAACCGTCTTTAAGCCAACAAATCAAAGACCTTGAGAATGAATTAGGCTGTTTATTATTTTCAAGAAAAAATCGTTCACTCACTTTGACTGAAGAAGGTAAACAGTTTTTTCTCGATGCAAAACATATTTTGGATCTCTCAAAACAAGCCATTCACAATGTCAAAACCATCAGTGATGCCAAAAAAAATAAGCTTAATATTGGCTTTCTTCCTATTGCTGAAATGAAAATATTCCCCTATGTCATGCCAATTATTCGTGCACAACAAGAACAGCTCGATATTCAATTTCACAGCCTGAGTTGCCTCGCTCAAATCCAAGCTTTAAAAGACAATAAAATTGATGTTGCCTTTACGCGCCAATGTATCAATGACGAGCATATCGCTTCGATTGAATTATTTAGTGAGCCATTAGTTTTACTCATTCCAAGCCAATCGCCGTTTGCAAAAACAGAAATCATTTCCAAAGATGATCTAGTTCGGCAAAAGTTCATTCTGAGTGAAGAAATGGCTTCACCAGTACTGTTTCAAAAGACTCAACAGATTTTTAAGAATCTAAATGCCACCATGCAGATCTCACAGCATTCAAGCAATATTTTGATGAATGTCAATTTAGTCGGTATGCAAATGGGTTGGACGATTGTTCCTGCCTATGTTGAAGATTTCTTAGGACCTAATGTGATGATGAAAAAAACAGCTGTGCCTTTACCGAATATTGGACTGTATTTAAACTATCGAAAAAATGATGACAGTGACCGATTAAAATTGGTGAAATCTATTCTGAGTCAACACTTCCACTGTGATATTTTCTAAGACTTCATTACTTTTTTTTAGAAATACGTACATTGAATAAAGAAAATGAATACATAAAAAAGCCTGCAATCAATGCAGGCTTTTTTTAAATATTCTATTCAACTGTTTTCATCGACAGATTTGAAAAATACACTCCATCTCACATGAAACTTAACTTTCAAAATACGATTAAACACCTAACTTTTCAAAAATGGCTTGGCTGGTTTGCTCACTGATTTGTGGAATAGCAATCGCCGCAACAAACTTGTCTGGGCGTAAGAACACCATTGAATCATTAGTTTTACCAAACCATGCACGAATCGCATGCTCTGAATCACCCAAAGTCAACACATCATCATTTTCTTGAGGTGTCGTAGACATCTGTTCAGGTGGAATTACTTTAATAAATTTAACACCGAGTGCTTTCCACTTCGCCAATGTCTCAGGTTTTAAACCCCAAGTTGGATTTACACCCCAAGCGATCACAGCAAAACCTGTTCCGATAAATTCATCAAGTAATTGAACTTTGCCAGAGCGATCTTGCATTTTAGGCTGAATAAACATTTTTCCAATCGGAGAGGTTTTATTCACTTGACCAACTAAAACACCTGCCTTGTACTGAGGCATCGGTTTAAAACGCATTTCCAATAAATACTGTTTTGCAGGTTTGATGTAATTTAATACATAAGAAATCGCATCACGTGCTGTACCTTGCCATTTCTTCGGTGGTGCAAGAACATGACCGGCAGTCACAGATAAGTCAATCATCGCTTTGGCATGGTCATGACGTTCAAGTTGATACGTATCCAATACTTTTTCTGAAACCTTGCCTTTCACGACCATTGCAAGTTTCCATGACAAGTTAAAGGCATCACGCAAGCCACTGTTATAACCCTGACCTTGCCATACTGGCATGATGTGTGCTGCATCACCCGCTAACAATACACGACCATCTCTGAAACGACTTGCAATACGTGCATTGTGGGTATAAACACGATTACGAATCACATCGATATTTTCAGTATTTGGTAAAACTTTAGAAAGAAGTTTTGCCATATTTTCAGGTTGGCTCAACTCTTCTTGAGTTTCACCAGGCATCACCATAAATTCAAAACGGCGAATACCATGTGGTAATGCAGCCGATACATATGGACGCACAGGATCACAACATAAATAGATATGTGGTGTTGCTAATGGATCATTGGCGATATCTACGACAATCCATTGATTCGGCGCAGTTTCACCTTCAAATGGAATATTGAGCATACGACGTACATAGCTATTACCGCCATCACACGCAACTAGATATTTAGCCGTGATAAGTTCAATGTCACCTTCTTTATTTTGTACTTGAACTTCAACATGATCTTGAAATTGTTTAAAAGTTTGCACGCTACGTGAAAAACGCATGTCTACATTTTTGAAACGTTCCAAACCTTCAAGTAATACAGCATCAACAAAAGGTTGAACAAATGCATTACGGCGCGGCCAACCGAATTCGCGTGTTTTCGGTTGAATATCTGCAAAACAACGACCAGATGGTGTTAAAAAACGCATCGCATGATCAGGTGTCGTGTGTGGCAAAACTTTATCGATCAAACCAACTGATTGAAGTGTTCTTAATGACTCATCATCAATACCAATCGCACGTGGATAGTCAATCAACTGATCCAACTGTTCTACGACTGTCACATTAACGCCTGATTGTCCTAGACCATTGGCAATCGTTAAGCCAACTGGGCCTGCACCTATGATAATCACGTCAGTGGTATATTTTTTTGCTGTCGACATGTTAAAAACTCCTCAATTGAGGGTATTAAGCATGCTTTTAGCTATAGGAAAAAGTTATGCAAAAGTCGTATAAAACCTGCCAAAAATATCAAATATTGCCATTTATATTGTTTTTACTATCAAATCATCAATCAACTATAGGCTATAGTTATGGTTGGATTTATATTTCATATCATGTTTTGGGTACAATAGAATGAACCAAATCTCACTGATATCTATAATATTTTAGATACTATATTTTAAGTCTTAATCCTTTGAAATTTGACATCTATTCATGGGATCAAACAGTTTTAGACGTTCTGTTGTCGATCTAAATAAAAGCTTAAGTTTATTTTCAACATTCTGCTTACCCAATCTAAGCTATACTATATAGGCTAATTTTTATATTGGCTTTTTTTACTTTTAATCTACTGCTTCATGAAGTGGCTTTGGAATTTTTATGCCTAAACGTATTACTGTCCCGACTGAACTTGCAAATCGCGCACTTGCTGGAAATGCTGACGCTCAGTTTGAACTTGCTGATTTATATATGCAAAGTGAGCATGATGATGACATTACTTTAGCTGAAGAATGGGCGCTCAAAGCTGCTGAAAATGGTCAAGTTGAAGCAATGTATTGGTTAGGTGAAGGTTATACCGTTTATGCCAAAGAACTTCGTGAAGAAGATCCAGAAGAGTCTAAAGCTCACTTTGAGTTAGCCTATTACTGGCTATCCAAAGCCAATATCGAAAAACACCCTGCTGCAACTTTAGAACTTGCGGGTTTCTACCGTCGTGGTGATGTAATTGAAAAAGATGAAGCGAAATCTGTTGCTTTAGTCAAACAAGCTGCTGAGCTTGGTGATGTTCAAGCAATGCGCGATTTAGCTTTTATTTATGAAAATGGTATGGGTGTTGATGCTAACGAAGAGCAAGCAGATTATTGGCAGAAAAAAGCTGAATCATTAGAAGAAAAATAACTTCTATTACACGTCAATTGATAATTTAAGACATAAAAAAGCCCATTTGATATGGGCTTTTTGTTTATAGGCTTAAGTCTCAGTGATCATTTTACTGAGAGATCTAAACAATCAGTTCAACCATTTTTTGAGTTGCTCAATCCCATCATCTAAAGCTTGCTCACCTAAAGCATGTGCTTGTTTATTTTTAAAGTATTGAATAAAGCCATGCTCTGAGTTTGGATAGAACTTCAGCTCATGGGCAATATTTGCAACTTTTAAGTCTTCAGCATAGGTAAAATTATCAGAAGATAATGGATCTAACTCACCAATTGAAATAAATGTCGGCGCAAGATTGGCATGATTTGCATACAATGGAAGAATCCGAGGATCTTTATCCGAAACATCTTTTGGCATAAAGCATAGGCTACCCATATGCATCACCTCAGAACTTGGGAAGTATTTCTCTCCAAGTTTTTTAAATGATTCAGTTTGTAAGTTAATGCTCAGTACAGGGTAAATCAACCAAACTGCTGCAAATTTGCGTTCAGCATCAGCTTTATAAATGTGAGAAAGGTTGGCCGTGATCTGACCACCAGCACTATCACCAATACCAATCAGTTTATTTACATCACCATTATACTGATCTGCATGATCGTATAACCAATTAAACGCTGCTTTGGCTTCTTCCATTTGCCCAAGCGCATTTTCTTCAGGTGCTAAAGTATAGTCATATGCTAAAACAACTGCATTTAAACGTACTGCCAATGCACGGGCAAGTACATCATGGGTTTCTAAATCACCCGAGATAAGGCAACCGCCATGTGAAAATAACACTAATGGGAATTTATCTGCATTTGGCTTTTCGGTTGGAATATAAATTCTGCCTTTAATGTTTTGTGCAGCAGTAGGTACTGAAATTTGGACACTTTCAATTTTATAAACTTCATCAGGCCTGCCTGCTGTCGGGTTTAAACTTGAATAATATGTACGAAACCCTTGTGCAAATTCTTGAAGTTCTACTTGGCTTTTTGACATGTTTTGTACCTGTATATAATTTTTTTAAGAATTTATATTTGAAAAAATCAAATCTTTGAGATTTTTAAAAATAAAAACTTTTTTATATTAACCATTATTTTCGGCACAAACGCATGAAAATTATCCTATTTTCAGATTTCACCTATTCAAAAATTGAGACAATTCCACTGTCCATCATCAACAAACAAATAATAAGATAAAAATAGAAAAAAAGTGCCGATAAAAATTGATCCCACCACTCCTAAAGACAATTCCATCAGCGCTTTAAAATTATATTTCTTCTGTGTCATTTTGCTTCATTCTTATTTCAACTTTCATTCATCACGCGCATGCACAAATATAATATTCAAATCGTGTTTAGGCACAAAATTTTTCTCAACCATTTGAAATTGAGTCGGACTGATTTTTTTCACCTTACCCGACCAGCAAAAAGATACTAATTCTTTTGAATCTCTCTCGATGGTCAATTTAAAGTTTTCAATCGGTTTTGCCCAATTTGCTCCTGTTTTTAGAATGTATCCTAATGCAGCATAAGGCGCTTGTTCTAACTGAGCCTTTTTTAAGCCTGCTATAAAGCTCTGATCCGTACAATAAGTTTTGGCATTTTCTGGTAAATGAACTGCGACTGAACCACCCACCAACGGAGCATATTGATGTTTAACTCGGGTAATCGAATTTGCTTTAAAGGTTTGTTTCCAGCTATAAATTACCTGTGAAGACCATGGAATTACATCGTTTTTATATTCATTTAAGACTTTTTGCATTTCCATTTTTTTGCAATTTCTTAATTTTTTTTCAGAATCTAAATATTCATAGCTTTTACGATTCCAAGGATTGAGCATTTCCGTTTCAGAAAAACCACATTGTTTGAATAGTTCAGTTGTATCAATGGCTGCTGTGTTTTCATCTTTTTGAATAAAGGTTCTGACATTCATATTGGGCTGAATGTCTTTACCATCCACATTGACTTTAAATGTTTGTAATAGTTTTTTTGTATTTGCAAAATCTCCACCATCAAAAAAATTATCTATTCTTGGTAAAGGAAAAAGAATCGTTTCAGTTACATCTTTTGAACTTAAATTTTTAAACTGATAATCCACTTTGATCAGCTTCTTACTAACAAAAAGATCTTCACTGAGCATTTGAATATCTTTGCTTTTCAAATATTCAATGCCATTTGTGGAAACATAACCCGTCGAATCGTTAGCGCTAAGTTGCATCGAAATCAGCAAAGTGAAAGCTATCCATTTTTTCATTCAACCATTCCTAATTTTATTTTTCAAAGTGATATGTAAGTTTTTTTCATCATAAAAATTTATCTTTAATAAAAATAAATTCTCTAGATTCCTGAATACTGCTCAAAACTCTGTGATTATTTTTTCTGTATGAGTTTTCTTTGTTGTTGAATTTCGTATTAAAACGTTCAGTTAGATAATAACCAATTTCAGATTGGAACTGAACCATTTTCCAAGTACAATACTCCGCTAGTCGAGGGATGCTGCGACGTTTTACCAGCAGGCACATAAATGCTTGGGTAAAAACGCTAGGCTCGACCATCGGTTCATTCATCTCAGAAGAACCAAAAACGGCATCCGCGAACATAACGATCCAATCTATTTATTCCTAGGAGATCCTGATGAACGCGGCTAATGCTTCATTTACAGATTACAAAGTTGCAGATATCACTTTAGCTGACTACGGTCGTAAAGAAATCAAACTTGCTGAAGCAGAAATGCCAGCGCTAATGGGTTTGCGTAAACGCTACTCAGCAGCAAAACCACTTGCAGGCGCGAAAATTCTCGGCTGTATCCACATGACCATTCAAACTGCAGTTTTAATTGAGACTCTAGTTGAATTAGGCGCTGAAGTTCGTTGGACATCTTGCAACATCTTCTCTACTCAAGACCATGCTGCTGCTGCGATTGCTGCAGCGGGTATTCCAGTATTTGCTTGGAAAGGCGAAACTGAAGAAGAATACATGTGGTGTCTTGAACAACAAATCAATGTAAATGGCACACCTTGGGATGCCAACATGATTCTAGACGATGGCGGTGACTTAACGCTTCTAGCTCATGAAAAATACCCTGAAGTCATTGCTAAAATCCACGGTGTAACTGAAGAAACAACGACAGGTGTTCAGCGTCTGTATGAAATGTTACGTGACGGTACTTTAAAAGTTCCTGCTATCAACGTAAATGACTCTGTTACTAAGTCTAAAAATGACAACAAATACGGTTGCCGTCACTCACTAAACGATGCAATCAAACGTGGTACAGATATGCTTTTATCTGGTCGTCGTGCACTTGTAATCGGTTACGGTGACGTTGGTAAAGGTTCTGCACAATCACTTCGTCAAGAAGGCATGATTGTACGTGTCACTGAAGTAGATCCAATTTGTGCAATGCAAGCATGCATGGACGGTTACGAAGTTGTTTCTCCATACAAAAATGGCGTACAAACTGGTAAGAAAGAAGATATCAATCTTGATCTTCTTCAAAATACTGACTTAATTGTAACAACAACAGGTAACTACCACGTTTGTGACTCAGCAATGCTTGATTCATTAAAAGCTGGTTCAGTTGTTTGTAACATCGGTCACTTTGACACTGAAATCGACACTAACTACTTACGTGGTTACAAGTGGGTTGAAGTGAAGCCACAAGTTCACCAAGTGTATCGTTCAGAAGACGAAAACAACTACTTAATCCTTCTTTCTGAAGGTCGCCTTGTAAACCTTGGTAATGCAACTGGTCACCCATCACGTATTATGGATGGTTCTTTTGCAAACCAAGTTTTAGGTCAAATGCACTTATTCGCTGAGAAATTTGCTGATCTTCCTGAAGACCAAAAGAAAGCGGCTATTCGTGTAGAACTTCTACCTAAGAAATTAGATGAAGAAGTTGCTGCTGCAATGGTTGCTGGTTTCGGTGGTGTCTTGACTCAATTGACTCAAGAACAAGCAGACTACTTAGGCGTTAAAGTTGAAGGTCCATTTAAATCTGAGACTTATAAATACTAATCGCAATTAAAGCAGGCTTCCTAGCCTGCTTTTCTTTGATTTTTTAAAATGATTTATAAGTAAAAAGGATTTGAACATGTCTAAACAGATTCCTATTTCTTTTGAGTTCTTCCCGACTAAAACTGATGCGGGTGCTGAAAAACTCATTACTGTTCATAAAGAACTACAACTGCTCAATCCAGAATTTTTCTCTGTGACTTACGGCGCAGGTGGTTCAACTCGTGAACGCACGTTGTCTACATTGAATGACTTCAATGGAAAAGGCACACCTGTTGCCCCTCACCTGTCTTGTATTGGTGATAGCAAAGAGCGTATTGCCGAATTACTTGATTTGTATAAATCACAAGGCATTGACCGTATTGTTGCTTTACGTGGTGATTTACCTTCAGGTCAAGTGGGCTTAGGTGAACTTCCTTATGCTCAAGATTTGGTTCGCTTTATTCGTGAACATTCAGGTGATCATTTTCATATTGAAGTTGCGGCTTATCCTGAAATGCATCCTCAAGCAGACAGCTTCGATAAAGACATTCAACGTTTTTGTGAAAAAGCCAATGCCGGCGCAAATGCTGCCCTCACTCAATTCTTCTTCAATCCAGATGCATACTTCTACTTTGTAGATCGCATTCAGAGAGAAGGTGTGAATATTCCTGTTGCTCCAGGCATTATGCCAATTACCAATGCAAGCAATTTAATTCGTTTCGCAGATGGTACTGGTGCGGAAGTTCCTCGTTGGATTCGTAAGCAATTGGCGACATACGGTGATGATACTGCTTCAATCAAAGCCTTTGGTCATGAAGTGATTGTTAAACTTTGCGAACGCCTGATTGCAGGAGGTGCACCAAGTTTGCATTTCTACACCATGAATACCACTGATCCTACCCGTCAACTTGTTCAAGACCTTGGTCTTGCTTAAGTCATTTATTGTTATTTTGAGAGTAAAATTTTAATGCCACGTTTTTATATTGAAACTGATTTAGCAGTAGATACCATCGTTGAACTGACTGAAACTGTATTTCATCATTGGGTTAAAGTTTTACGCGCTCAAAATGGCGAAAAAGCCACTTTGTTCAATGGGCAAGGTGGTGAATATGAAGTTGAATTGGTAGATGTTGCGAAAAAAGCTGCATCTGTCAAAGTCACTCAATTCAATCCTGCAAACCGTACACCAAAGTTTCAAGCCTTACTCGGTCAAGTGATGAGCAAAGGTGATCGTATGGATTATGCGATTCAAAAAGCAGTGGAGTTGGGCGTTTCTGAAATTCAACTTCTGACTTCAGACCGTTGTGAAATGCGTTTAAAGTACGATCGTGATCAAAAGAAAATTGATCATTGGCAAGGTATTGCGATTGCAGCTTGTGAGCAATGTGGTCTCAATATTGTCCCTAAAATTCTAGCTCCGATTTCACTGGAAAAGTGGCTCGAAACTGATTTACCCACCACAAAGCTAGTCCTTGCACCCAATAAAGATGAAATCGATGTACTGACCAATGCCACTCCAGACATTGCCCTGCTTATTGGTCCTGAAGGTGGTCTTAGCGAAGAGGAAATTAGCGCATCAAATCAGAAAGGCTTTATCAACTGGTGTATTGGTGAACGCGTCCTCAGAACAGAAACTGCACCCGTAGTAGCGCTTTCGATTTTGAACTATAAAATTTAACTCATTAATAAAAAAAAAATGCTAATTACATTACGTTTTTGTTGATTTTTGCAACAATTAACAGTAACTTTAACTATGTAATTAGTGAATAATTTTAAACGAACTAAATAATCGAAAGAATTATAGATTCTAATAATCAAAATGAAAATTAAATAGGTAATTGCCCATTATGTATGACGTTCAGGATGAACATCTCTCTAAAGGTGTTACTGAATCACAAATTAAAAAAGCGGCATATCATTTACGATTTTTTCTCGTATGGGTCGTATTTACCAGTTTTTATAATATTGTTACCTATCATCAATTTTTCAATTATCAATCAACCAATTATAACATTTGGTTTTTCGTCAACAGCTCAATCAATATTTTTGCTTGGTTTATCACACAACAATTTATTGATTCAAAAAAAATTAGCCTATTTAACTTAGATGCATGGTGCCAACTGGTTTGTTTGATCTGTGGTACAAGTCTAGGGATTGGCGTTCTGATTATTAACCACTACCTGATCGTGGAAAATAGCCAAATTACAGGAATACATGTTCTACTTTCTAGTCTCATGTCATCCAGCATTTATATTATCGGTATCGTTTATCTAACCCAAAGATTACGCTACTTTTTATTCATGTTTATACCAACAACCATCCCTGTATTACTGGCAAAAACATTTTTTCATGACAACGTACCCGACGTTTATAATTTTATCTTTTACTCTTGGTCTATCGTTGTTTTAATCAGTGCAATTTTAACGCATAAAATTCATCGTCATCTGAATCGACTTAATATTCACAATCAGTTCTATTTAAAACAATCCAAAAAACATTTAAATGAATCCGAAGTTTTACAAAGTCAGTTACAACTGGAAATTGCAAAATCTAAAAATATCGAAAATGAGTTACAACTCAACAATCAACTATTAGAACAAAAAGTTAAAGAACGTACTTACGACATTAACCGTATTAATGAAAGCTTACAGAATCATCAAGCCAACTTAGACTTCGCGCATGAAACAGCGGGTATTCATTCATGGCTATGGAATATTGACAAAAGAACCATCGAACTTTCTGGCAAAAAATCAGAAGTTAAAGTCATCCAATATGATAATAAAGACCAAATTGATGTTCTGATCCACCCTGATGATAAACCCACTTACAATCGACTCATGAGACAACATCTCAGAGGCTATTCAGACCGTTTTGAAGCCAGTTATCGTGTCTTTCATGATGAGAAATGGCATTGGATTAAAGATATTGGCAAAGTCATTGCACGAGACCCTGAGACCAGACTGCCCTTAAGAATGGTGGGTATCCACCAAGATATTGAACAAGAAAAAAATGACCAAGATCAACTTAAACTAGCATCGATTGTATTCAATCAAGCTGCTCAAGGTATTTTTGTTTTAGACACTAATTTGTGTTTTTTAGATGCCAACCCCTACTTCTGTGAGCTAATCGATATTCCGCGTGATCAACTTATTGCTCGGCATATGTTTGATATTACGATCAATACACACTTTGAAATCAGCAAGGTTCATTCAGAGATTTCTCAGAAAGTTTTAAATACAGGCTCTTTTAATGCAGAAGTCAGCGATGAGTTTATTTCAGGTAAATCACTGACCGTATGGCTACATATTAATGCGGTATATGATGATAAAAATCGAATCATCAACTACGTCGGTGCAATTACAGATTTAACTGAACGGCGTCAACATGAAGAAAGACTCGCCTATTTAGAAAACTATGATTTATTAACAGATTTACCGAACCGCGTATATTTCAACCTTCAGATGCATCAATATTTGGTAAATAAAACCAAACCGCTCAACCATTTTGCAGTTTTACGTTTAAACATTGACCGTTTTAGAAATTTTAACGAATTCCTAACCCATCAAGCTGGCGATGAATTATTAAAGAAAATCTCAAAAAGATTAAAGAAAACTTGCCCCGATGCAGTCCTGATTGCTTATCTTAACAATGATGACTTTGCGATTATTTACAACTTGAGTCATCCACGTAATCCAATCCAACAAAAAATTGATGAAATCATCGCTGTGTGTAGTCGTCCATTTAGAATCTATGGACATGAGCATGCCGTTACAGTGTCTCTTGGTGTCGCAATCTACCCAGATCATGGGCGTCAAATTGGTAGCTTGAACAGCCATGCTGAAATTGCACTTTTAGAGGCGAAAAAACTGGGCGGAAATACGGCGCATTATTATAAAAATAAATCTAATACCATCCAAGGCAGTGATTTACAACTTGAGATTGATCTTAAAAATGCCGTGAAGAACAATGAACTGCAAGTTTACTATCAGGCAAAAGTCGACAGTGAAATGATGAAAACCGTTGGTTTTGAGGCACTTATTCGCTGGAATCATCCTCAACACGGTATGATTATGCCTGATCGTTTCTTAGCGATTGCCGAAGAAACCAGTATGATTTCTGAAATTGGTGAATTCGTCTTCTTTGAAGCCTGTAAACAAATCAAACAATGGCAAGATCAAGGGCTCAGCAATATACAAATTTCCGTTAATATCGTAGCTCAGCAGATTCATCGTGGATTATTACTCAATCAAATTGATGAAGCTTTAGCTCGCTATGAAATTGACCCAAAATTTCTTGAACTTGAACTAACAGAATCCTCTTTATTGGATAAATCCGAATCGGTTGTTGAATTATTACAACAAATTAAAGATCGAAATATTAAAATTGCTTTGGATGATTTTGGTACAGGCTATTCATCATTGGCTTATCTTGCAGCATACCCAATCGACATCCTTAAAATTGATCGCGCATTTATCACTAAAATTGGCTCAACCAAAGACGATGCGATTGTGAATGCGATTATTGCGATGGGTAAAGCGATGGGAATGAAGCTCGTGGCGGAAGGTGTCGAAAACTTAGAACAAATTAAATACTTAAAACAACAAGGCTGTGATTATTTCCAAGGCTACTACTTCTCACGCCCTTTAAACGCTGAAGATTGTACGGAATTCCTAATTCAATAAAAACTCATCCAATAACAATGATTTTCCTAAAACCATAGTCTTAAACTGTGTAAATTATCGACTTTTTAACTGGGATGAATGTAGAACTAGTGGTATATTCAAGGTGAAATAACCAAAAAACCAGCGATGCTGGGATACTGTAAAAACTGGGATTCAGATGGACGATCAATCTTTAAAAGAGCAAGCACTTTATTATCACGAATTTCCAACTCCAGGAAAAATTAGTGTCACACCAAGCAAACAACTTATTAACCAACATGATTTAGCGTTAGCTTACTCACCAGGTGTAGCAGCTCCATGTTTAGAAATTGAAAAAGATCCATCAAAGGCTGCACTTTACACAGCTCGCGGTAATTTGGTCGCTGTAATCACCAATGGTACTG
The DNA here is from genome assembly GCF_059515925.1 of Acinetobacter sp. CY81. Lineage (NCBI taxonomy): Bacteria > Pseudomonadati > Pseudomonadota > Gammaproteobacteria > Moraxellales > Moraxellaceae > Acinetobacter > Acinetobacter sp. CY81. The sequence goes on along the minus strand of NZ_JCAKNC010000002.1, from coordinate 407,625 downwards.
CGGTACTTGGCTTAGGCAACATTGGTCCTTTAGCATCAAAACCTGTTATGGAAGGTAAAGGCGTTCTATTTAAAAAGTTCGCTGGCGTTGATGTATTCGATATCGAAATTGATGAAAATGATCCAGATAAAATTGTGGATATCGTTGCTTCTTTAGAACCAACTTTTGGTGGTATTAACCTTGAAGATATCAAGGCACCAGAATGTTTCTATATCGAGCAAAAACTCCGTGAACGTATGAACATTCCTGTATTCCATGATGATCAACACGGTACTTCGATCATTGTGGGTTCAGCATTACTCAATGCTTTACAGTTAAATGGCAAAAAAATTGATGAAATCAAGATTGTCGCTTCAGGCGCAGGTGCTGCAGCACTGTCTTGTTTAAACCTACTTTGCGCTCTAGGTGCGAAGAAAGAAAATATCGTCGTTGCTGATTCACGCGGTTTGTTAACTACAAAACGTGAAGGCTTAGATGAATCTAAGAAAGCTTACGTGCAAGATATTGAAGGCTCTCAAATTGCTGATGTGATTGCAGATGCTGATATGTTCCTTGGTCTTTCAGCTGCAGGCATTTTAACCAAAGAAATGGTTAAAGTGATGGCGAAAGATCCAATCATCTTTGCATTGGCAAATCCAGATCCAGAAATTCTGCCTGAACATGCACATGAAGTCCGTGATGACGTGATCATGGCAACAGGTCGTTCTGATTATCCTAACCAAGTGAACAATGCACTTTGTTTCCCATACATCTTCCGTGGTGCGCTTGATGTAGGTGCAACGACGATCAATGAAGAAATGAAAATTGCTTGTGTACATGCAATTGCACGTATGGCACATGTTGAGGCAGATGCGGCATCTTATGGTGAAAAGTCTGCATCATTTGGTCGTGATTATTTAATTCCGCGTCCACTAGATCAACGCTTAATTCTTGAAATTGCACCTGCAATTGCACAAGCAGCAATGGATTCAGGTGTTGCTACTCGCCCTATCCAAGATTTCTCACATTATCGTCAGCGTTTGTCTGAGTTTGTTTATAACTCAGCATTCATGATGAAACCTATTTTCGCTCAAGCAAAATCTGATCCTAAACGTATCGCTTATGCTGAAGGTGAAGATTTACGTGTACTTCGTGCAGTGCAAATCGCGGTTGATGAAGGTTTAGCCTTCCCTATCCTCGTTGGTCGTACAGCTGTCATTGAAGCAAACATTAAGAAACTCGGTTTACGTCTTGAGCATGGTGTAAACATCACCATCGTCGATCAAGAGAAAAATCCTGATTACGAAAAATTTGCGGATGACTATTACAACATCATGCAACGTAAGGGCGTAACACCTGAATACGCACAGCGTGAAACACGTCGTCGCTCTACCTTAATCGCAGCAATGTTGGTTAAACATGGTTTAGCAGATGGTATGTTGTGTGGTACTTACTCGAGCTATGACATTCATTTGGATTTCGTCAGTAATGTGATTGGGCTTCAAGAAGGTCGTAATACATTCTTCACGCTGAATGCTTTAATGCTTGAAGATCGTAACTTGTTTATTGCTGATACCTATATCAACCGTAATCCAACCGCGGAACAATTAGCGGAAATGACGATTTTAGCGGCTGAAGAAGTTCGTCGCTTTGGTATCACGCCTCGTATTGCACTTTTATCACATTCAAGCTTTGGCTCAGATCAAACAGATGCAAGCGCTCAAAAAATGCGTAAAGTGTTTGATATTTTGAGTGAAATCGCACCTGAACTTGAAGTTGAAGGTGAAATGCACGGTGATGCAGCATTAGATGAAAATATTCGTCATTTTGCATTCCCGAATTCACGCTTCAAAGGTTCTGCAAATCTATTGATTATGCCTAACCTTGATGCAGCCAACATTTCATTCAACTTGTTAAAAGCAACATCAGGTAACAATGTGACCATTGGTCCAATCTTACTGGGTGCTGCTAAACCTGCACACATCTTGACGCCTACAGCAACAACTCGACGTGTCGTCAATATGACTGCACTGACTGTTGCAGAAATCCAAGAAGCTGAGAATGCTGCCCTTTGATTCAAAATTAGATCAATAGCTTCCACCAAAGTTTAGGCTATTTATCATTGAAGTCACATCATGTGACTTGAGAAAACCTCTATTCTGTAGCATGATTGCTTGAAGAATAGAGGTTTTTTCATGCAAGTTTATTTAGTAGGTGGTGCAGTCAGAGATCAGTTGCTCGGACACCCCTATCACGAAAAAGATTATGTTGTTGTTGGTGCAACGCCAGAGCAACTTTTGGCTCAAGGTTACCAACCTGTGGGCAAAGACTTCCCCGTTTTTCTTCATCCTGAAACCAAAGATGAATATGCTTTAGCTCGTACAGAACGTAAATCTGGACAGGGTTATCACGGTTTTGAGTTTTATACAGATATTAGTGTGACGCTTGAAGATGACTTGATTCGTCGTGATCTGACCATCAATGCCATTGCGATGGATGATGATGGAAAAATCTACGATCCTTATCATGGACATGAAGATTTAAACAATAAAATCCTCCGCCATGTTTCAGATGCTTTTGCTGAAGATCCGCTACGTGTGCTTCGTGTCGCTCGATTCGCTGCACGATATCATCAATATGGATTTACTGTTGCTGAAGAAACGTTAGCGCTGATGCAACAACTCGCTGACTCTGGTGAATTGAAAGCACTCACACCTGAACGTGTTTGGAAAGAAACTTCACGCGCACTCATGGAGCGTGATGCTGATGTTTATTTTGAAACATTACGTCAATGCGGTGCTTTAAAAGTTTTATTCCCTGAAATTGATGCACTATTTGGTATTCCACAACGTCCTGAATATCATCCTGAAATTGATTGTGGGATTCATACTTTCATGTCTTTGCAACAGGCGTGTCGTGCAAACTATTCTTTAGATGTTCGATTTGCTGTTTTGGTTCACGATTTAGGTAAAGCATTGACACCTAAGGATGAATTACCACGTCATATCATGCATGAAGAACGCGGTGTACAACCTGTAAATGATATTTGTGATCGTTTAAAAGTACCGACCAATACCAAGCAACTCTCCATTGCAGTGTGTAAAGAACATCTCAAGTCTCATCAAGCTTTTACTTTAAAAGCAGGTACATTATGGCGTTTACTGCAACGCTTAGATGTACTGCGACGTCCTGAACGTGTTGAAGCCTTTATTCAGGCATGTGAGTGTGATTCTCGTGGTCGTTTAGGTTTGGAAGATCGGGACTATCCTCAAGCTCGCTATTTGACTGAAGCGATGCAATTGGTTCGTAGCATTAAAGCATCAGATTTGCCAGCAGATGTGAAAGGACCAGATATTGGCGAAATGCTGATTCAAAAGAGAATTGAAGCCTTAGCTGAATTGAAAAATCATCATGCACAATTGAATACTTCGACTATTTGAGTATTCATTTAATTCATTGTGAATTAAGATTCCCTCTTGTAAGTAACATGAGGGAATTTATACATTTTTATTCACTATTACTTTCAAAATTTATTAGCCCATTAAACTAATAATAAAAAATAAAGAATCCCACATGGGCTTGATGACAGATGCGATCAATAGCAATGCCATCGTGGTATTGAATAATTTTAGACGCTTTGCATCATGAATCACACTTTGCAATTTCTCACCGATCAATGCCCAAACACCTGTACTGGGTATTCCCACTAAGCCATACGTCAGCCCAAGTATTAAATACCAATGGATAGCACTATCAGCTGCTAAATAAGTTGTTACTGCACCTAGAGCCATCACCCATGCCTTTGGATTAACCCATTGGAACATGGCTGCTTGCATGAATGTTAAAGGCTTTGCCTTCTGCACATCTGTATCCATTCCACTTGAACGATAAATCTTATAAGCAAGATACAGTAAGTATACGATTCCAATAATTTTCAAACATTCATAGAGTACGACGTTTGAACTGAGGATCGAACCTATACCTAAACCGACTACAGCGACCATAAAACCAAAGCCACAACCGATGCCTAGAATATGAGGAATTGATCTTTTAAAGCCGAAATTCACGCCTGATGCAGCGAGCATAATATTGTTTGGTCCAGGCGTGACTGAAGTGACAAATGAATAGAGTACAAATGAAAGAAAGACAGTAAAAGACATGAGAATATTTACACCGAAATTTTATAGTTTTAGCTTTTGATAAAAATGAGGCTCTAGCTGACAATTGTTAAATTTAGCAAACCGTTCTAACTCCGCAGTTAACTGCTTCATAAAATGATCTTGATGATCAATCACAGTATGTAAATGGAAATGAAGAACCTCTAAGACTCCCATTGCACGATGCGCTTTACAATCTATTTTTGCAACGAAATCTGTTCCATAAAGTATGGGCAGACAAAAATAACCATATTTTCGTTTTTCTGGCGCGACATAACACTCTAAACGATAATCAAAATTAAATAAGGACATTAATCGATCACGATGGATGACCAAATTGTCAAATGGAGAGAGGATTCTTACACTCGCTTGAACATCACTAAACTGATCCATTTTCTCTAAATCCACATAGACGACTTCACCTGATGAAAGATTGATTTGCTGAATCATTTTCGCATCGATCTGCTCATCAATCACGTTTCGCATGGCTTTTTTAAGCTCTGCACCTGTTTTCAGATGAAGTAATTGTTTCCACGTAAATACACCTTGTGACCTTCTGACGATGTCATATAAATAGCGTGCATATTCATATAAGGTTGGCTCAGTCAAATCCACGCCCGAAGCTAAATAATCTTCTGTAAGCGCATATACTTTTTCCACACCCAAACGCTGACAGACCATCAAGTCACCTTGCATATACAGTTGTTCAATGGAATTTTTTACAACGCTAGATTTCCACCACGCATGGTCTTTTTTTTCATTTTTCAATATGAATTCACGGGATCGAATCGTCCCTTCTGATTTAGCTTGTGCCAAAATTTCTTGCATGAGGTGTTGATCACCTCGATTGAAATATTTACTTTCCCCTCGTCTAACCGAATTCATTTGTCGAAGTGCAAAGCGATAATCACGCATGGGTAGATATGAAGCTGCATGAAACCAATATTCAAAGATCTTTTTATGTTCAAGCAGTGTATTTAAATGCTCTTTTTTATAGTCATGAACACGATTCCAAAGTATATGGTGATGCGCTCTTTCTACAACTGAGATGGTATCTATTTGGACATATCCTAAATGCTCAATGACATCTAAGGTCTCCATGATCCCGCGTTCAGGTTGTTCATTTACTGATATTGATCGTTGAGAACATTGCAATGAACTGTGTATTGCAAACTGTCTTAATTGAGCATTCATACTGTGCCTTTTATTTTTATCATTATAATAATCATCAAATCCATTGGATTCATTTAAAGTATTATCAAAGCCCGAATGCACTCTTTCAAATGCATTCAGGTAAATTCTATTAAGATCGATCAGCAGGAAAAGTTACCACTTGTTCCAACTTCATTTTCTCTGTAGCGACCATTATTAAGCGATCAACACCTAATGCAATTCCTGAACATTCAGGCATCTGTGGCAATGCAGCTAAAAGATATTCATCTACAGGCATGACATGCAGTCCAAGCTTTTCACGTTCAGCATTATCCGCTTCAAAACGTAAACGTAAAACTTCAGCATCAATCAGTTCATCGTAAGCATTTGCCAGTTCCAAGCCTTCAATGTATAGCTCGAAACGTGCAGCAACCAACTCACCGTCCTCATCAACTCGAGTCTTGGCTAAGGATGCCATTTCAGGTGGAAAATCGGTTAAAAATACAGGCGTGTCAAAACCCAAACTTGGTTCAACCATATGGGAAAAGAGTAAGTCCATATAACCCAAACGATCATCACCTAAATCTAAATTTAGACCCACTCGATGACATGCATCCTTTAAATCTTTTAAAGAAGCTTGTAACGGATTGATATCAAGACGATCCATAAATGCATGCTTATAACTCAAAATCGTTGGTCGAACTTCGCCAAAACGATGCCCCAAAGTTACATTTAGTAAGTCACTTACTTCAAACATCAAATCTTTAAGTGTAAATGAAGGACGATACCATTCCAACATGGTAAATTCACTGTTGTGCTTTCTTCCATGTTCATCATCACGAAAGACTTTACAGATTTGATAAATTGCCCCACTGCCACTTGCCAACAATCGCTTCATAGGAAATTCAGGTGAGGTTTGTAGATAATGAGTCTGCTTTCGTCCACCGATATGACGCAACGCTTGAACCGAAGCCAGATGTACATCTGTGACCCCAGCTTGGGACAATATTGGCGTCTCAACTTCCATCACATCACGTTCAGCGAAAAACTCACGTAATTGGGCATACATTTTGGCACGAGCCTGCATGGCTTTTAGGTCACAGGTCGGCTGATAATGAATTTGATTTACATCACTCACGCTTTAGGCCCTCCATGTGCAGCCCACTCACGGCGTAAGGGATATGTTTTACGTAAATGATCAAAAGCCTGTTGATCGACTTTTCCATCCTTCAGACACGCTCTGAGATTTTTGTCATCTTGCGCAATATCATAAATCTCAGCCAGCTTTGAAGTTAAAACGGATTTCAAATCTTGATCTTTAAAGAATGGCTCACAGACAGGTAATTGCGTTTCAAACTGTTTATTTACGTCATGATTAAAGGTTCTGCAGAAGGCTTCATAAATCATTTGTGTCCCACGTGCTTTGCCTTCCAAGCTATACCCTGCGATATGCGGTGTCACTAAAGTCACCAAATTGATTAAATCTTCAGATATAACTGGCTCATGTTCAAATACATCGAGTACGACTTGACGTTTTGTCTGTTGAATATCTGCGATTAAAGCGGATTCCTCAACCACAGGCCCACGCGCGGAATTGATTAAAATCGCTTTAGGCTTCATTTTCGATAACGCTTCAGCATTAATCAAATGATAAGTAGGATGTTCACCTTGTTTCGTTAAAGGCACATGAATGGAAATTGCATCTGCTTGAGACAGTAATTGATCAATTTCTACTTGCTCAACATCAGCACATTGTACAAATGGATCGATTCCTATGACCTTCCAACCCAAAAGCTGGGCCATTGTGACTAGGCGTGAACCGACGTTTCCTAAACCAATAACTCCAAGGGTAAAGTAAGAACTTTTGTTTAATAATTGGGGTTGAATATGTAATAACGCTGTAATGACATATTCTGAAACAGCTTGTGCATTACACCCTGCCGCATTTGACCATGCAATACCCTGCTTTTCTAAAGCGGGAATATCGAGATGATCCGTGCCAATCGTTGCGCTACCAACAAACTTGATCTCGGTATTTTGAGTCAGTGCTTCATTTACCTGAGTGACTGAACGAACTAAAAGCGCCTCTGCATCTTTGACATCTGCATGAGTAAGTGTTCGCCCTGCTTTTTGCTCAATTTGTCCAAACTCAGAAAAGAAGTAGTCGGTAAATGCTAGATTTTCATCTGCAACGATTTTCATAATTCAACCCAAATGCCTATTAACGCTATGATAGCGCTTTGGCATTCAACTGACTATGACAGCATATTGCGAATCACCATCCATCCATTAAAAAACCGTCATTTGACGGTTTGAATTTGTGGAGTAATGCCTTTATTCAACCAACAAGTCTTTTTCAGATATACCATCACCATAAACAGGTTTTAGGGTTTTTTCATAAGCTTGCTGAATCACACCTTCTTGAGAAAGTTTCTGCAAATCTTGATTCAACCAATCCAATAATTCTGTATTCCCCTTTTTAACTGCAGGGGCAATCAAATCTTGTTCACCTAAATTCGCAATTCCAACAGTGTAATTTGGGTTCTCTTTCGCCCAAGCAAGAACCAATAGGTTGTCATGCGCTAAAGCAACGCCACGTTTATCTTTTAAAGCATCAAAAGTTTCAGTATTTTGCTCATACTTTTGTAATTTAATTTCAGGGTGTTGTTTGCTAAAAAATGAATCCGCTGTAGTGCCTTTATTCACCAATAAGGTTTGACCTTTTAACTGAGCAATATCGGTAATCGGTTGTTCTTTCGGTGATACAACACCCAATGCCACCTTGAGATAAGGCTGAGCAAAATCAACAACTTCTTTACGTTCAGGTGTCACAGTAAAATTCGCAAATATAATATCCACTTTATTGGCTTTTAAATATTCAACTCGGTTTGCAGCCTCAGTCAGCACGAACTCAACCTTATTTTCATCACCCAATAAATCTTTGGCTACATGTTTTGCAATTTCAACATCAAAGCCTTGATTTTTACCTTGAGCATCTAAGTAACCAAAGGGAGGTTTGTCGCTAAATACACCTATACGTACCACACCATTTTTTTTGATTTGCTCAATACTTGAAACTTTTGATGAATCTGACTGCGCTTGATCTTTGGGAGTAGAAGATTGGTTACACGCACTCAAACTCAGGCTACCTAAACCAATCATAGAAACAACAAAAGCTTTTTTAAGATTTATGATCATATTCATTTTTAACACCTCTTTTTATTTCATTATGGGTCTACTTGTTGAAAAAAATTGTATGGAGTTTTACAGCTACAACGATGCATGCACTATTCATCACTCACTTTTAAAAAGATTTGTGCATCAACTTTGTCGCCATAAATGGGTTTTAAGGTTTGGTTATAAATATTCTGAATTTCACCTGTAGTTCTTAATTGCTTAATTTCGGTATTCAGCCAATTGAGTAATTCTGTATTGCCTTTTTTCACAGCAGGCGCAATAAAGTCTTCATTCCCAATTTGAGGAATACCGACGACAAACTCTGGGTTTTCTGCTGCCCATGCCAAGGCATAAGTACTGTCTTGAGAAATTGCATCGCCTCGACCATCTTTTAAAGCATTAAATGCATCTGTGTTTTGTTCAAACTTCAGCAACTTCACTTTAGGATAGTTCTTACTAAAATAACTGTCTGAGCTAGAGCCTTTATTCACGATCAAAGTTCGATTTTCTAATTGTTGAATATCAGTAATAGGATTGGTTTTTGGAGAAGTAATACCGAGTGACGCTTTCAAATACGGTTCTGCGAAATCAACCACCTCTTTACGCTCTGGCGTCACGGAAAAGCTCGCAAAAACCACATCCACTTTATCTGACTTTAAGAATTCGACACGGTTCGCCGCTTCAGTGACGACATATTGAATTTTATTTTCATCACCCAATAAGTCTTTAGCCACTTTTTTCGCTAAAGCAACATCAAAGCCTTGAGGTTTGCCTTGGCTATCGACATAACCAAATGGTGGATTATCTGCAAATACACCCACGCGAATCACATCATTTTTCTTAATCGTTTGTAGTGAATTTGCCTCACCTTCAGATGGTTTTTCTTTGGCTTGATCACATGCAGTCAATCCCACTGAACTGAGTAGAATTGCGGTCGTTAAAATGAGAGATTTTTGAAATATCATTATTTTTCCTTTTCTTCTTAGTAACTTAAAATATTTAAAAAAGATTTCGCTCGTTCAGTCTTTGGCTGACTGAAAAACTCATTTGCAGTCGCTTGTTCGATAATGTTGCCCTGATCCATAAAAATGATGCGATCCGCAACTTTTTGTGCAAATCCCATTTCATGCGTCACGATCAACATGGTCATGCCTTCTTGGGCCAAGCCCAAAACCACATCCAAAACTTCACGTACCATTTCAGGGTCTAGCGCTGCTGTAATCTCATCCATAAGCATGACTTTGGGCTGCATCACCAAAGACCGAACTATCGCAATCCTCTGTTTTTGCCCACCTGATAAATGACGTGGATAATCCAATTTTCGATCCAACAATCCCACGCGTTTTAACAATTGATTGGCCAATTGCTCAGCTTCAGCTCTTGCTCTTTTCTGTGCCTTTACAGGGCCAAGTAAAATATTATCTATGACATTCATATGTCCAAAAAGTTCGTAGTTTTGAAAAACCATGCCAACTTCTTGGCGTACCTGAGTCCATGCTAAGTCTTTACCTAACTCACCCACACCAGCCAATGAGATAGAACCACCTTGAATCTGTTCCAAGCCATTAATACATCGTAACAACGTGCTTTTCCCACAGCCTGAGGGCCCTAAAATAACAACTACTTCGCCGTGCGCAACCTCTAAATTAATGGAGTTGAGTATGCTTTTATCACCAAATGTTTTCTCTAAATGATCAATTCTAAGTAATGTCATCGTTCACCTCCTTATTCCCAAATTTTTTCTAAATGGCGTGATAACAATGACAAGGGATAACAAATCAGAAAGTACAAAAAGAAAATCAATCCATAAATCCAAAGCGATGCATTGGGCACAACCAATAATGAGTTTTCAATAATTTGCTGCCCTACTTTTAAAACTTCGACCACCCCAATCAGCACAGCCAAAGAACTGGTTTTGATCATTCGGGTAAATAAATTAATCGCACCTGGTGTTATTCGCTTCACACTTTGCGGAAAGACCACATAACACAAAACTTGCAATGGGTTGAGTCCAATCGCTGCAGCAGAATCACGTTGATGCTGATCAATAGATGTAATCCCTGCTCGGACTAAATCCCCCATTTCAGCCGTTCCCCACAGTACAAATACGAAGATACAGACCCAAAATGCGGAAAATTGCCAATTAAACCAAGTTGCAAATCCGAAATAAAAAACAAACAACAGAACCAAAATAGGAATGACCCGAATGGCTTCTAAATACAATCGACAAAAAATTTTAACGATCAAGCGCTTTGAGGTCATCGTAACGCCAAAAATCACACCAAAAAGCGCTGATAAAGCAACAGAAACTAAGGCAATCTGAATGGTGACCCACAAACCATAAATCAGTCTGAGTAAATGGCTCGGTTGAAATAAAAAATCAAGACCCATGACTCACCTTCCGACTTCGATATTCGAAATAACTCGTGAGTGCAGATACAGGCAGTAAAATAATCAAATAGGCACAGATCAATAAAAATAAGGCTTCAGTCGTTTTGTAGTCCATGCCAATCAGGTCTTTGGTGACAAACAGCAATTCAACAATGGCTATTGCACTGAGCACCGAACTCTCTTTAATGAGAAATAAGCAGTTCGCCCCGATGGCAGGAATAGACAATGCCAATGCTTGTGGCAACGTAACATAACGGAAAACTTGTAGTGGGCTTAGCCCAACACTTTTAGCAGAATCAATTTGCCCTTTCGATACAGACTGCAGACCTGCTCGAAAGACTTCTGCCATATAACTTCCACCTAAAAATGTCAGACCAATGATTCCACAACTAAAACCATCAATTTTGACGCCTAACTTAGGTAAACCGTAATACAGAAAAAATAGTTGAATGAGTAACGGTGTGTTTCTAGACAGTTCGATGTAAATCGCAACTATTTTATCGAGTATAAAAATTCGATTATTGAGGATGATGCTGCAAAGCAACCCAACAATGATTGAGAGAATAATTGCAATAAATGAAATTTTTAATGTCGTGAATGTCGCCTGATAAAATTGTGGCAACACACTCTGGATATAAAGCCAATTCAAAGAAAGTGTCCAAATCAGATGAAATGTTAAAAAAGCATTTTTTGATAAAAATTATTTTTATCTGTTCTGATTGGAGTTTAGAAAGTTAAGAAATTAGCGTGAACCATTTAATATGGATAAGCTTATTCATTATTTTATATTTTATAGGCAAATCATTGTAAAAATTGAAAATAGAATACTTCTACGATCTTTATAATTTTTTAAAATTCACTTTGCAATTTTCGGTCATAAAAAAAGCCCCAATCTTTCGATTAGGGCTTTTTGAATTTGGCGGAAGCGGTGAGATTCGAACTCACGGAGGGGTATAAGCCCTCGTCGGTTTTCAAGACCGGTGCATTAAACCGCTCTGCCACGCTTCCATGTGCGCCATAATACGAAGCTTTTCGAAGTATGACAAGTAAAAATTTCAACTAAAGCATTCAAGTGAATAATGTTTCAGCAAAACCCACTAAAAACCTTATATTTTGGCTGCAATTTCAGCACCTTCACGGATTGCACGCTTCGCATCAAGCTCTGCAGCAAGCTTCGCACCCCCAATAATATGGTACTTCGCTACCGTTTTTTCAGTTTCCGAAGGCATAATATCTTTAATCGACTCTTGCCCTGCACAAACAACCACTGTATCGACTCGTAATAGTTGAGCTTGACCATCAGTTTCAATCCACAAACCTTCATCAGTCACTGCTTTATATTGAACTCCACGTAACATTCGAACCGCATGTTTCTTCAACTGAGCACGATGTACCCAACCTGAAGTCTTGCCTAAACCCGCACCTAAAGGTGTGGTTTTACGTTGCAATAAATAAATCTCACGAACAGGATGATCTACTTGTGCAGGTACTGAACCACCTTCAGTCATATAATTCGGATTTGCATCTACACCCCATTCACGTTTCCAATCTTCTAAAGGTTGTGGTTGTGGCTGATGCTCAGGTTTAAGTAAATATTCAGATACGTCAAAACCAATACCGCCTGCGCCAATCACAGCCACTTTTTGACCTACAAGAGCACCACGTAATACTTCCGCATAAGACAGTACTTGAGGTGCATCACTACCTTCAATTTTCAGTGCGCGCGGTACAACACCTGTTGCCACAATAACTTCCTCAAAACCTTCACGCTCAAGTTGTTCACGATTCACTTTGGTATTTAAACGAAGTTCAACACCTGTTTTTTCAATTTGAATTTTAAAATAACGAATCGTTTCGTGAAATTCTTCTTTACCCGGTACAACCTTAGCTAAGTTGAACTGACCACCAACTTCATGACTCGCTTCGAACAATGTCACTTGATGACCGCGACTCGCTGCAACAGTAGCAGCAGACATCCCAGCCACACCACCACCCACCACAGCCACTTTTTTCGGCTTTTTAGTTTTTAAGTAAACTAATTCTGTTTCATGTGCCGCACGAGGGTTAACTAAACATGTTGCTCGTTTATTTTTAAAAGAATGATCTAAACATGCTTGGTTACAGGCAATACAGGTATTAATTTCATCGACACGATTGGTTGCTGCTTTGTTCACCCAAAATGCATCTGCTAAAAATGGACGTGCCATTTGCACCATATCTGCTTTACCTGCCGCTAAAATTTCTTCAGCAGTGTCTGGCATATTGATACGGTTTGAAGCGATGACTGGAATAGAAACATGCTTTTTCACTTCAGCTGTATAATCCACAAAAGCTGCACGTGGTACAGAAGTAACAATTGTCGGGATACGCGCTTCATGCCAGCCGATGCCTGTATTCAACAAAGTCACCCCTGCTTGTTCTAAAGCTTGCGCGACCTTAATCACTTCATCCATCGTGTTTCCATCATGCACTAAATCCAACATCGATAAGCGGAAACAAATAATAAATTTTTCACCAACTTTGGCACGGATCGCTTTGACAATTTCAACTGCAAATCGCATACGATTTTCTATGTCGCCACCCCAGTGGTCCGTACGCTGATTCACATGACGACTTAAGAACTGATTCAGTAAATACCCTTCTGAACCCATAACTTCTACACCGTCATAGCCTGCTTTCTTCGCAATGCTGGCAGTCTTCGCATAATCAGAAATTGTATCTAAAATCTGTTTATTCGACATTTGACGTGGTTTAAAGGGAGAAATCGGCGATTTAATCGGGCTTGATGACATCACAAAAGGCTGATAACCATAACGCCCTGCATGCAAAATTTGCATTAAAATTTTAGCACCATGCTTATGTACTGCATGTGTCACTAAACGATGCGGTGCAACATCACCCAAAGTATTCATCGTCCCGCCTGCAGGAAGTAACCAGCCTGAACGGTTTGGCGAAATTCCGCCTGTAATGATTAAACCCACTCCGCCCTTGGCACGTTCCCCGAAATATGCCGCCAGTTTTGGATAGTTATAAAAACGGTCTTCTAAACCTGTATGCATCGACCCCATCACCACACGGTTTCTAAGAGTAGTGAAGCCTAGATCTAATGGTTTTAATAAATTTGCATAGCGAGTTGTCATGGCATGTCCTTTAATTATAAGCTTTGCAACTTGTTGCATAAAATATTAGCGTGTTTTTTAAAATATAGGATGACTGATAATTTTTTTTTGCTGACCCTAAAGTCAATTCAGCTCTTAATAAAATGATTTAAGGTGTTTTCAACAATATGAAGTTGTGAAATGTAACCTAGTCAATCTGACTAAATATTCGTTGTACTCCCACCCTTTTCAGATTGCCATTTAAAAATAAAGATCAACATGATCACGCCCATGAATGTGCCGATCGGAAATGCTGACAATACAAATAATGTGAGAAAGAATGAAAAGATTCGATCTTTAGTTCGCCCATTTTTCACTAATTTTGCTGCGGTGATATGTAGTGCGATCAAAATGATTTTGCCGACCACACTCCCGATTAAGTAGCTCGAATTGTCTTTTGATAAATCCAAGCTGTAATTCAAGATATACACCGCATCAAAAACCACGATCACCGCAACGATATAATGCAACCAAGACAAGACTTTGTTTTTAACGGGTAATTCTTCAACCATTTTTCGCTTCAATCCCTGTATTTTCAGTATTTTAAATCTAGATCATTCTGATTATTCTACTGAATAATCTCACCTTATTCGTAAATTAACATTTTCTGAAACGATTAAAGTCATGACTTTAATCTAATATTTTTGAGCAGAGTCGCTTTTTTAAGAAAAATTTTGCATTCAAAAGTGCTACAATTAAAGAAATATGTATTCTCCTAGGCCACCTTCTCTTGGTGCCTATTTTATATCGTTAGGATTAACAATGACTGATAATGCAACTATCTTGCAGAATGTCCCAGTTGGCAAAAAAGTTGGTATTGCCTTCTCTGGTGGTCTAGATACTTCAGCTGCTCTTTTGTGGATGAAACAAAAAGGCGCAGAACCTTATGCTTATACAGCAAACTTAGGTCAGCCTGATGAAGATGACTACGATGCGATTCCGAAAAAAGCGGAAGCGTATGGCGCAGTGAAAGCTCGCTTAGTTGATTGCCGTTTACAGCTAGCGCTTGAAGGTATTGCTGCGATTCAATGTGGTGCGTTCCACATTTCAACTGGTGGCGTTCCTTACTTCAACACGACTCCATTAGGTCGTGCAGTAACAGGTACAATGCTTGTTACAGCAATGAAAGAAGATGATGTCAACATTTGGGGCGACGGTTCTACGTATAAAGGAAACGACATCGAACGTTTCTATCGTTACGGTTTATTGACTAATCCAGCACTTAAAATTTATAAGCCTTGGTTAGACCAAACTTTCATTGACGAATTAGGTGGCCGTGCAGAAATGTCACAGTTCCTGATCGACAATGGTTTTGACTATAAAATGTCAAAAGAAAAAGCATACTCAACAGATTCAAACATGTTGGGTGCGACTCATGAAGCGAAAGATCTTGAATATCTTGATGCTGGCATCAAAATCGTTGATCCAATCATGGGCGTTGCATTCTGGAAAGATGACGTAGAAGTGAAAGCTGAAGAAGTATCAATTACTTTTGAAGAAGGCTTCCCTGTTGCGATCAATGGCAAGCGTATCGAAGATCCAGTTGAGTTCATTCTTGAAGCGAACCGTATCGGTGGTCGTCATGGTCTAGGTATGTCTGACCAAATCGAAAACCGTATCATCGAAGCGAAATCTCGTGGTATTTACGAAGCTCCGGGTATGGCTCTTCTTCATATTGCTTATGAGCGCCTTGTAACAGGTATTCATAACGAAGATACGATTGAACAATACCGCATCAATGGTTTACGTTTAGGTCGCCTACTTTACCAAGGTCGTTGGTTCGATTCTCAAGCGCTTATGCTTCGTGAAACGGCTCAGCGTTGGGTTGCTAAAGCAGTAACTGGTACGGTAACTTTAGAACTTCGTCGTGGTAATGATTACACGATCATGAACACTGAATCTGAAAACCTCACTTATGAAGCTGAGCGTTTAACGATGGAAAAAGGCGACTCAATGTTCTCTCCAATGGATCGTATTGGTCAGTTGACAATGCGTAACTTGGATATTACAGATACACGCCAAAAACTAGGGATTTATACAAACTCTGGTTTATTGGCCGTAGGTACAGGTTCTGCTGTTCCGCAACTTAAAGACAAAAACAAATAAGTTTGTTTAAAGTCGAAAAAACCGCTCAATGAGCGGTTTTTTTATGATTAATGTCACAACTTAAACATTGAAATAGATTTCGACCTACATGATTTTCTATATAAGCTTCATCTGCACGGTTCAGCACATCAGAATAATTAGATATAAAAGCAAAAAAAATAAGGCTTTAAAATAGTCATTAATAAATATTCTCAGGCTTATAAAGTGACATAACGGTCACGGCCAGTATTTTTCGCCGAATATAAAGCTTGATCGGCTATTTTCAACAAGGCTGGATAATCCATACCCACCTCACCTTGATAAATGGTTAGCCCAATACTCACCGTTAAATAATCACCAATGCGAGAGCTTTTGTGTTCAATTTTCTGCGTACGAATATCGTTTAAAATATTTTCTGCGATTTTTATCGCTTCAGTATGCGTTGTGTCTTTCAGTAAAACTACAAATTCTTCACCACCATATCGAATAGCAGCATCACCTTCATGAATATGTCTTAATAAAGTCTGAGCCACTCTGATCAGTGCATTGTCCCCTTGATCATGTCCATACGTATCATTATAAAGTTTGAAATAATCCACATCGATAAACAACAGTGCAAATGGCGAATGGGTCGTTTGGGTATTCTCAATACAACTGATCAGCTGTTGTTCAAAGCCACGACGATTTCCCAACAATGTCAAAGTATCTTGATGACTCAACAAAATAAAATGCTGATTTAGCTTGGTATATATTTTCTTATCATATTCAATAATCACTGACTGCAAGAAACGAATACGATCTGATGAAATTGATAAAGTCAGCAAACCCAAACCTGCTAAACTCGGTAAAATCAATACATTAATCACAGCCCAAAGTGGCACATGAATCGATGCTATTTCAAAATAGGTAAAAGTGAGTGCAACTGAAATCATACTCGCCAAAAATGTAATTCGTGGTCTTAACCCTGAATACAAATACGCAAAGATCACCCCGATCACAATGACAATTGAGCCCCGCCATGCCAACTGTGATGTTTGCATAGACAGAAGAATCGATTGTGTCATGGTCAATGTAAAACACAGTACGACAGCAACTACGGGAGAATAATAAAGATTCCAGCTCCGTTTATTCACCATAAAATAAATAGTGAAAAGTAAAACCCACGTTGCAGCGAATGAAATAGCATTGCGTGAAATATCATGCGATCGATAAACTGTGTCTGCTGCAAAATAATTCAGCGTTAAACTGATAATATTGAATATAAAAAATATAATTAAAGTCGGAACAATGGCACGTCGGACTGTTTTAATTAAACGACTTTGACGGTCTTCCCAAAACTCCAACTCTAATCCTGACTCAAATTTAGGATTAATCTGATGCCGATGAATCGAAAGTAAATGTTCTATTTTCGCTTTATCTGCTTGTAGAGAATCTATATCTGAATCAATTTTCATCATAGGAGTATGGAGCAAGTTGAAATGACAAGAAGGAAAATAGTTTATTATTTACCCATATAATTTAACATTTATTTGAATAATCAAAAGCTTATTTCAGAAATTAAACCCTAAAAATTAATGATATACGTCTAAGTAAAAAACATATTTGTGATTTGACTCATAAATACATCTAAGACATTCAAGTTTTCAAAAATAGAGCACCTATTTAAGAGGAGTAATACTTCAACTTCATTGAGAATTTCATCTACATTGATGATTAGCGATACAAATCAGAGGTGCTATTAATCTTTAAAATCTGATAACGATCTCGACCTTCATTTTTCGCCAAATAAAGTGCCTGATCTGCAAGCTTAAGAATTTCAGGATAAGTCACATCCTCCTCACCATTGTATAAAGTAAGTCCAATACTGACCGTAAGATATTCAGCAATAGATGAATTTTTATGTTCAATTTTTTGGTTTCGAACATCATCTAAAATATCTTTTGCAATGGTTTCAGCCTCATGTCGTGTAGTGTCGCGAATCAACACCACAAATTCTTCGCCCCCATAGCGAATAGCTGCATCACCATCATCAATATGTCGAAGCAGTGTTTGTGCAACACGAATCAGCGCATTATCACCATGATCATGACCATATAAATCGTTATAGAGTTTGAAATAATCAACATCAATAAACAAAATCGCAAATGGTGAATTCGTCTGTTTTGTATGTTCAATACATTCTTTTAATTGCTGCTCAAAGCCACGACGATTACCCAATAGCGTTAAAGTATCTTGATGACTAAGCAGAATAAAATGTTGATTTAATTTTGAATAAATCTGTTTGTCATAATCAATAATGATCGATTGTAAGAAACGAATGCGCTCAGTAGAAATGGTGAGTGTCGCTAAAGCTAAACCAACAAGATTAGATAAAATCAAAGTATTGGTCACCACCCAAATTGGTAAATCCACTTGGGTTAACACTAAAAAAATACTGGTCAGCACACCTGCCGTCATTGCTGAAATAAAAGTCACTCGAGGACGTAGACCAGAGCATAAATAGGCAAACATAATACCTAAAGCAATAATCAATGATCCGCGCCATGTCATTGATAATGCATGGGTCGATAACAACACACTTTGGACAATGGTCAGGACAAAGCAAATGATTGTAGCAACAACTTTAGCGTAGTATTGATTCCATGCTGGCTTTTTAGCCATCGCAAAAATCGTAAATAATGCAACCCAAGCGGCCGAATATGAAATCATCGTCAGACCAACATCGTGAAAACGATGCTCTGGCGTCGTGGTCAGATAGTTCAGGGGTAAACTAATCAGCTCGAAGATAATAAAAATGATAATTGCTGGACGAATTGCTCTAACGATCATTTTAATTAAACGATCTTCGCGATCTTTCCAAAATTGAGATTCTAATTCAGCATCAAACTTGGAATTTATTTTTAGCTTTTGGCTTTCAAGTAGCTGTTCTATTTTAGCCTTTTGAATTTGCAGCTGATCTACGTCTGTTTCTAATTTCATATTTTTAGATAATGGTCTAGAAAGGTATTTTCCTTTTCCATTAATATTTTATGAGTGTTTATCAACATAGATTAACATTTATTCAACAAAATCAAAATATTATTTTAGAAAATTGTACCACCTTTGCGAAAATCATCACATTTTATTAGTGATTAATGAGATATTTAGACAATTTTTAAAAAATAGATAAAGAACTCAAAACCATTGAGCCTAAACAGATAAAATTCAACTTTCTCCATTATCTGAGTGCTAAATATACAATTCCATCAGAATTGAATAAATATGATTTAGAGAACTCGATAATTCGAGGTTTTATTCATTTTTCTAGTTATCAATTTGAGGGAAATTCGATTATCATTTGGTTTATTTTTTTCAGTATATTGCCTTGAATACGATTACTCTGCTTCAACCTGACGATTGGCATGCTCACTTACGCGATGGGCTTGCACTGAAACGAACTGTTCCTGATCTTGCACAGCAATTTCATCGTGCAATCTGTATGCCGAACACTGTTCCCCCAGTTAAAACCGTTGAAGAAGCAAATGCATATCGTGAACGAATCATGGCGCATGTCCCTGAAGGTGTTCCGTTTGATCCGCGTATGGTGCTTTACTTTACAGATCACACCTCTCCAGATGAAATTCTTAAAATAAAACAATCTGAATTTGTTAATGCCATCAAACTTTATCCAGCAGGTGCAACCACCAACTCGGATAATGGCGTAAGTGATATTCGTAAAGTTTATAGCGTGATTGAGCAACTTGAGGAACATCAAGTACCTTTATTGCTACATGGTGAAGTAACTCATAACCATATTGATATTTTTGATCGTGAAAAGCGCTTTTTAGATGAAGTATTAGCGCCATTACTCAAACAATTTCCTAAATTAAAGTTGGTGCTAGAGCACATCACTACCAGTGAAGCTGCTCATTTCGTGTTGGAACATGATCGTCATGTTGCTGCGACGATTACACCTCAACACCTTTTGTTTAATCGTAATGACATGCTCGTAGGTGGCGTAAAACCTCATTTCTACTGCCTCCCTATTTTAAAACGTCAAACGCATCAACAAACATTGCTAGAAGTTGCGACCAGCGGTAATCCTAAATTTTTCTTGGGTACAGATAGTGCCCCGCATTCGAAAAATGCCAAAGAAAATGCATGTGGTTGCGCAGGTTGCTATAGCGCACCAACTGCAATTGAGCTTTATGCACAAGCATTTGATCAAGTCGGCAAAATCGAACGTCTAGAAGGTTTTGCAAGCCATTTTGGTGCTGATTTCTACGGATTACCTCGTAATACCAATACCATTACCCTCGTGAAAGAAGATCAGATCATCCCTGAGAGCTTAGACTACTTAGATGATGAGAAAATCATTCCTTTATATGCAGGTAAAACCATCCATTGGAGAAAGGTGTGACAACTGAAAAACAACCTGTGATTGGACAACGATTCCGTGGCTTTCTGCCAGTCGTTGTCGATGTAGAAACTGCAGGTTTTAACGCGGATACAGATGCTTTACTTGAAATCGCCTGTATTCCGATTATTTACAATGATGAAGGTCTATTTGTCCCTGGTGAAGCTCACCATGCACATATTAATCCTTTTGAAGGTGCGAACCTTGATCGACGCTCACTCGACTTCATTGGAATTGACCCCTTCAATCCAATGCGTGTAGCAATGGCTGAAGATGAAAAGACAGCACTTAAACGTATGTTTAAAGCAGTGAATGAAGTGCGTAAGCAACAAGAATGTACACATGCAGTTCTTGTTGGTCACAATGCTCACTTTGATTTAGGATTTGTGAAAGCAGCAATTGCTCGTACAGGGACTAAAAATCAAAATCCATTCCATAGTTTTTCTGTATTCGATACAGTGACTTTAAGTGCTGTGATGTTCGGGCAAACAGTACTCGCTAAGTCGTGTATTCAAGCAGGTATCGAGTTTGATGGTAAAGAAGCTCACTCAGCTTTGTATGACACTCAAAAAACAGCTGAACTGTTCTGCTATATTTTGAACAAACTCAGTCCTCACCTGCTTGACACTTTAGTAGCGGATCAATAAGATACCGCTACTTCTAAACGTCCCTATCGTCTAGAGGCCTAGGACATCGCCCTTTCACGGCGGTAACCGGGGTTCGAATCCCCGTAGGGACGCCAATCTATTTTCATATCTCCATTCCATCGTTTTTATTTCCATTTCCGTCTCCTTTCTATACTTTTTTTTTGCTGCAAATAATTCTCATTTCTCTTGATTAACTTGTACTTTTTAATGATAATCACTCTCGTTATTATTCTCTCTTAAACCGCTATGTCATTCGTTCGCTCAAAATTAAGTTTAGCTATCATTGCTACATTAACAACCTCAGCATTTGCTAACGAAAACCAGACTCAAACTAACAATGATGATCCTTTAGTCAGTCTGAGTACCATTGTGGTTGAAGCAGATAAGAATAATGAAGTGGGTAAGACTGTATACACGCAAGAAGAACTTCAAAAAACACCTAATAGCTCAAAAAATATCACTGATTTTTTAAAAGTTAACCCAAATGTACAGTTTGATCGTGAACAACGATCTGCAACTACTCAAGGTGAATTACGCCCTGCTGAAATATCTATTAATGGCGCACAAAGTTATCAGAATAAATTTTTAATCAATGGAGTTAATAACAGCAATATTTTAGACCCAGGTGGCGCTTTAGGTTCAGATAGCTATCAAGGATTTAATACAGGCTCTCAAGGCATGGCAATTAACACTGACCTACTTTGTAAACTTGAGGTCCTCGATAGTAATGTTAGTGCAGAATATGGTGAATTTACAGGAGGTGTCATTAGTGCTGAAAGCTGTGCACCACAAACTGAAGTTGGCAAGGTTCATGGCACGATTATTTATGACTACACAGAAAGTGATTGGGCGCGCTACAACAACGTTACTCCAAACGATCCTAGTGAATCAGAAGAACCGACTGATTTAAATCAGAAAGAATTTAAAAAACAGGGATTGAGTACCAGTTTATATGGTCGTGCAACTGAAAATTTAGGTTTAAATATATACGCTTCAACACGTCAGTCTCTTATCCCAGTAAAGAGCGGATTAGCCGATCAATATATGATTGATCAAGAGCGCAATAATACTAATATTGGCAGCACTTTCTTCTATCAAGCATCAGATAATAATAAATTAAAATTTGGATTTGATTATGGGGATATTGATGCTCTAAGTTATATAGAGTCTCGTCGCAATTCCGACTCAAAATCCAATACACAATCGCTCGCAATATTTGGTGAACTAGAGTCACGCTTAAGCAAAAGTACAGTTATTCAAAAATTAAATTACCAAAAAATGGATAGTCAACGAGTTGCCTCAGACAACCGTGGTATTTTTTGGCAATATGCGGAAGGAAGCAAAGACTGGATTGATACACCAACATCCTCTACAGCAGGAGTTGGTGAAGGAACTGCATCTGGAAGCCTCAATCAAATTCAAGACTCTATTTCGTACGCTGTAAAATCCATTATTGATCCAATTAAATTTGGAAATACAACCCACCAATGGACTGTTGGCGCAGGTTATGACCACTACAACGTAAAGTGGGAACGCCCAGAAGATGTCTACTTATTTAACAATACAGGGAGAACGAATCTAAGCACCACTCAATCTTGCTCGGTAAATGATCCTTTATGTGATTCAGCGGTTACTTTAAATGGAAAAAATGGTCAATATTTTCTTAAAGGCAATCTATATAAAGCAGGTTCAACCAGTACACAACAAGACAAATGGAATGTTTATATTCAAGATCAAATTAAATGGGGCAACTGGGATGCGCGTATAGGCTTACGTAGCGACTACGAGTCGATAAGTAGTGATTATAATTTAGCTCCACGCACATCATTAAAATATCGTCCATTTGGGGATGATAGATTGCAAATAGTTAGTGGCTTTAACCGTTATTATAGCGCACAAACCTTAGCCACAAGATTGCGACAAGACATTGCTGATCTCAAATATAATATCGAGCGTGAACAGAAGAATCCATCATCTACAACGTGGAAAGAAATACAGGATTCAGGATATACCAATAATCTAAGTAATCTCAAAACACCGTATTCAGATGAAATGGTATTTGCTATTACTAGCCAAATTAGAGATTGGGAACTAGGTCTAAAATGGGTAAATCGAGACTCTAAGGACGAAATCACTCGGGATCGTTACGTAAGTGAACAAACACTTAACGGTAAAGTATATTTTTGGGGCACGGATTACTTTACCTATGGAAATAATGGCCGTAGTGAAGCCGATATTTTCACTTTAACACTTAGAAATTTACAACCACTGAATTTTTTCTCAACATCTCACCAATTTGCATTAGGCGCCGACTATTCAGATATATTTAAAAACTTTGTTGATTACTCTGAAAACTTTCAAGCCAATCATCCAATAGATTCTGAAGATCGCCTCGTTCAATATGGTGGTAAAATTATTTCATGGGCAGATCGTCCTGCAGAAAACTTCAACCAACCTTGGACTGCACGATTTAGCTGGGATATTGGTTTTGAAAACATTCCTCTTAAGATAAACAACTTTTTTAGTTATAAATCGAGTTATGAAGATGCGATTAGAGTAAAAGATATCGAATATAATGGGGAAATGATTGATGCTTTTGAAATCGAAAAAATTAAACCTCGATTTTCATGGGATATGCGAACAACCTATGACTTCAAAGCTGGTCAGAATAAAAATGCTATCCTTGGTTTAACCATCAACAATCTTACAAATCGTAAAAATACATACACCAGTAGCAACATGAATTCGAATACCTTAAAGTCTGAAATCGGCCGTCAATTCATTGCAGATGTCACCTTTAAATTCTAATGTGTTATAAAAAAGAGCACATTCAGTGCTCTTTTTTAACTTTGAAAAATAAATCCATCTAAATCTCTGCTTTAAATCACAAAAAAACATATTCGGACTTGAAATCTAGCATTCACCCACGATATTAATATTAAGTCACTCAATACCAAAATGAGCATATGAACAATCAAAATAGACCAGATACCATTACCATTGAAGATCGAAACTTTGGCAGCCATGTAGAGCACTGGAACTTACTTACAGACAATCCAGCAACCGAAGTCCCAAAATGGTTAGGTCTAGCTTTAGATGCTCCTGTGATGCCGATGGGACTCTGTTTAGATGAATCTGATATGGATGCATCTACTTGGCTCATTCAAGGTCCAAATCAATCACCTGTTCAATTCGCACAAGTGATTGAAGTAGAAAATAACAAACCTAAAACAGTGAAAACTGCATTCCCTATTTTCAATAGTCCTTACACCCTTTCAGCTAAAATTGATCGAATCATCACTTGTAAGTCGAATACACAAGCAGTACTTCAACTTCAAGTCAGTCCGAATAGTATGGTCTATGCTTTTGATTCACTCTATTCAGTGAATCACACTCAATATGAAAAAGATCAAGAGTACAAAGTACAGCTCAACGCATGGGCATACGAATTAGAAAAAGTATCTGACCGTGAACAAATCATCGTAGATGATCCTGCATCAATAAAACATCATCGTGCTTTAAATGAAATTTTAAGTGAAAATAATGGTATTGCCCCAGATAATTTACAACAGCAGATTGATGCCTGGGAACCAAAAACGGATGTCGATAAAGAGCCTGTTACCGTCGATTTTTCAAAGATGGTGGCTTATCTCTATGGCGAAACTATGGGTTTGGAAGATGAAGCTTGGTTTCAAGGGAAAGTCGTAGGTAAAACAGAGATGTCATTTATGAATGACCTCTTCACCTTGTACGATGTCACTTTGATTTTAGATGAAACTCAGCCTGCAACGCTGATTCGTATCGCAACTAAAGATAATTTATATAGAAATTTCGAAATTGGACAATATATTCGTGGAAATATATGGATTCAGGCGAATATTTATGCTAAAAATACATCAAATAAATAGGATTTAACTATAAATTAGAATTTAGGCTCCTAAATGAAAATTATACCGGAACAATCAACTAGTCTAATCTCGCATAGCAGTCCTCGTTTTCGAGTGGACACGGGTGCTTTTTGCTTTTTTGTATTAGGCATGTTTTTGTCCGCGATGATTTTACATATGACTGGAATTTTACCAACATTCTAATTTCACTTTAATTAAATAGTCTCTGATTCCTATCAATCAATTCAAAAAAAGCCCTCAAATATGAGGGCTTTTTAATATCAGATTTTAAATCATTTAATGATTTTTAAGCGATTGTTTTCAAGCAACAATTGTTAAGCATTACGTTTCGCAAAATCATCCATAAAGTCTACAAGTGCTTGAACGCCTTCTAAAGGTACAGCATTGTAAATACTTGCACGCATACCACCGACTGAACGATGACCTGCTAAATTTAATAAGTGATTTGCTTCAGCTTCTTGCAGGAATTGCTTTTCAAGTTCAGGCTTCGCCAATGTAAATGGCACATTCATAATTGAACGATTTTCTAATGCGATTGGATTTGCGTAGAAATCACTAGAATCAATATAGCCATACAACAATTCAGCTTTAGCAATATTGGCTTTGTGAATTGCTTCTACCCCACCCTGTTCCAACAACCATTCAAATACTAGACCTGATAAATACCATGCATACGTTGATGGTGTATTTACCATAGAATCATTTTTTGCTTGATCTGCATATTTTAGGATGCTTGGAATCTCAGGCTTCGCTTGATCTAGAAGATCTTCACGAATAATGACTAATGTTAGACCAGCAGGGCCAATATTCTTTTGCGCACCCGCATAGATCAAACCAAATTTAGTTACATCAATGGGTGCAGATAAAATACTTGAAGATAAATCTACAACCAACGGTTTGTCTGTTTCAGGAATTTGTGCAAACTGAAGACCACCAATAGTTTCGTTATCTGCATAATGCACATAAGCAGCATCATCAGATAAATCCCAAGTGCTTTGATCTGTAATTGCACTTTTACCATCAATCGTTGTACCTGCTTTAACGACATTGATGTCGCCATAGCGCTGTGCTTCTTTAAGTGCTTTTTCAGACCAAATCCCTGTATGGATATAATCTGCTTTATTGTTTTTACCCAATAAATTCAGTGGAATCGCAGAGAACTGTAATGATGCCCCACCTTGTAAGAACAATACTTTGTAATTCTCAGGGATATTCATGAGTTTACGTAAATCTGCTTCAGCTTTTTCTGCAACAGCGACATAGTCTTTGCTACGGTGACTCATTTCCATAATGGAAAGTCCCTTGCCTTGCCAATCGAGCATCTCAGCTTGAGCTTTTTCTAAAACGGCAGTGGGTAATGCAGCTGGGCCAGCACAGAAGTTGTACGCGCGCATGTTTTTTCCTTTCAAAGTGAAACACAATAAAATCATGGCATTTAATCATAGATAGCCATAGCTTGCAGTAGTTTCAGCTGAAATTATTTCAATGCTTTTTGTCAATTATAATTAAAAATTCAATAAGTAATTTTAAATTAGCCTGTTAAAGATCTATTTTGATATTTAAGTTGTAAACTATTCCTAAATATCATTTGAAAAATCATTTTAATTTTTAATTACAAATATAATTTAACTGTATAAAAAAATATTTCTCTCTATTACTACACAATTATCAACAATCAGTTATATAAAAATAGAATACCTCATTCTTCTTGTCGTTTTAGTGACAAACATCACACCAACAACTACAAACTTCGCCTCATATTTCCTGTTAATTATTGAAATATAAAAAGATTAAGTGAATACTAATTAAAATTTGTACAACAATATTAATAAGAAGGCCTTATGGAAGATTTTATAAATAAACTTCAAAATCACATCGAGCATGTAAAGCGTGTTGGTGAACATTGCTCTACTGAAGAAACAACAAAACAAGCATTAATATTACCACTTTTAGATATTTTAGGTTTTAGCCCATACGATCCAACAAAAGTTTTAGCTGAATTTGCTGCAGATTTTCCAGGGGTTAAATCTTCAGAGAGAGTTGACTATGCACTATATTGTAATGGGCAACCCGTTATGTTTATTGAAGCCAAGCCTTTCACCGCCAATTTAACAAATCATGCTCCTCAACTTTCACGTTATTTTAATAGTAGTTTAGGTGTGACTATTGGTGCAATTACAAATGGAAAAGAGTGGAGATTCTTCACAGACTTAATTAACACAAATGTAATGGATGAAAAACCTTTTCTAACAGTTGATTTCACAAAACATAAAGCGGATGAGCTAGTCCAACTTGCTGAATTTAGACATGATAATTTTCATGTCGAAAAATTGCGATTCTTCGCTGAAGAGAATCAATACATTCAACAATTTAAAACTGTCATTAAAAAGAGCATAAATGAAGTAGATATAGACTTTGTTCGATATGTGGCTCAACAATCTGACATACAACGTCAATTAAACACTAAATTTTTAGAAACAATTCAGCCTTTTGTTAAGCAAGCTGTTGAACAAGCTATTAGTGATACCGTTGTTAAAGGATTATCCTCTCCAACTATTATTACAGCACAGACCATTGAACCAAAATCGAACCAACATATTGAACAATCAATTGAGAATGACTTAAAAAATATCACCCACTCTGATAATGATAAAATTATTACTACTGTTGATGAGCAAGAACTCTATCGCATTATCACTGAACTTTTTCCAGAATCAGACCTATCAATTAAAGATACTGAAAGTTATTTTTCTATATTATTTCAAAACAAAAATAATCGATGGTTATTTAGATATGATGTAAATCGAAAACGACCTACAATTCAATTTAACATAGATATTGATGATCAACGCAAGCTCGAACTCAACCGTGCTGGGCTTGAAGTCCTAAATAATGGACTAATTAATCTAGACAAACCAGAACATATTTATAGAGCTGTTGGTATTTTAAGAGACTGCTTAGAATATTGTAGTAATGATGATAACTTCAGAAGAAGTATCTCTTCTTAAATAAAAAAAGGACGCCTCAGCGTCCTTTTTTATCAATACAGATTATTCATCTGTAGACTTTTCATCAGTATCAGTTGTATCCACTTCATGAGTTTCAGTGTTATCAACTTGATCCGTTGAAACGTCCTCACCCTCAATCGCTTCTACAAACTCATCTTCTTCCACTGCTTCAACAGAAACCACACCAACAAGCAACTCTTCATTGCCTAGACGGATCAGACGAACACCTTGAGCGTTACGACCTGTTTGAGCCACTTCAGAAGCACGTGTACGAACTAAAGTTCCACCATCAGAAATCAACATCAATTCTTTGGTTTCATCAATCGCCACCGCACCAACTAACTGACCATTACGTTCAGAAGTTTTGATTGCGATCACGCCTTTACCGCCACGCTTCTTGGTTGGGAAGTCATCTACAGGAGTACGTTTACCGTAACCATTTTCAGAAGCACACAGCACTTCACCTGTTTCAGGAACAACCACCAATGACACGATACGGCTGATCAATGCTGAATCCGAACCATCTTCATCATCAGAATCAACGTCGTTATCTTCATTCTCTTCAAGCAACGCTGCCGCACCAATGGTTACGCGCATACCACGTACACCCTTAGCCGAACGCCCCATTGAACGCACGTCAGTTTCAGCAAATCGAATCGCTTTACCTTCGTTAGAGAACAACATAATTTGCTGTTCACCATCAGTAATAGCCACACCAATCAGCGTATCATCACCATTCAACTCAATCGCACGTAAACCATTCGAGCGAACATTAGAGAATTGTTCTAACTCAACACGCTTGATCGTGCCGTATTCAGTTGCCATGAACACGTAGAAATTCTTACGCACTGCTTCAGCTTGCTGAGCAAAGTCATTGATGATCTCATCATCAAGATCAGTCGTAGAAAGCTCTAAACCAAGCTCTTTTAACTGTGTACGTAGTGCTTCAGAAATATCATCTGCACCATCTTCTGAATCATTTAACGCGGCTTCAAGCTCAACAAAATGACCATTGATCACTTCATTTTCTTGAAGTTTCGCTGCATTGGTTTTCACAAATGCTTTGAAATCTGCCAAACGATCTTTAAATTTCTTCGGAGCATCAATTACAGGAAGAATCGCTGTAATCGTTTCACTCTCGTCCAATGGCAACAAGTTCACCATTGGGCGACCTTTAGAACCACGAGATGCTTGAGGCACTTCATACACTTTCAGGCGGTAAACTTTACCGACATTAGTAAAACAAAGTACTGTCGCATGGTTAGATGTCACAATCAGATGTTGAATGTAATCATCTTCTTTCATCGAAGTTGCAGACTTACCACGTCCACCACGACGCTGTGCAGCGTAGTCAGACAATGGTTGAGTTTTCGCATAACCAGTTTTAGAAACGGTCAGAACCATTTGCTCTTCAGGAATCAAATCTTCACGAGAGAAATCAATACGAGATTCAACAATCGCTGTTTTACGTGCATCGCCATAGTTTTGAAGAATCAAAGCAAGCTCTTCACGAATTACGTTCATCAACAAATTGAAATCATTTAAGATGGCTGTGTACTCAGCAATCTGCGCCAAAATATCAGAATATTCAGCATGCAACTTGTCTTGTTCAAGACCTGTTAAACGATGTAAACGTAATTCTAAAATTGCGCCGACTTGAGTTGGCGACAAACGATAAATACTGCCATCAAAACCAAATGGTTTTGCAAGGTCTTCACCTTCGATCACATCTGGACGAACTGAAACTGAACCCGCTTTTTCAAGCAATGCAACCACACCACCCGCAGCCCACTCACCCGCTTGTAAACGTTCACGCGCTTCCGCAGGGTTTGCAGAGGTTTTAATGGTTTCAATAATTTCATCAATGTTTGCAAGTGCAACAGTCAAACCTTCTAAGATATGACCACGTTCGCGCGCTTTGCGTAATTCGTACATAGTACGACGTGTTACCACTTCTTGACGGTGACGAATAAACGCAGCAATGATGTCTTTCAAATTCATTAACTTCGGTTGACCATTGTCTAGGCAAACCATGTTAATACTGAAAGAGTTTTCTAATTGTGTGTTTTGGAATAAGTTATTTACGATGACTTCAGCGTTTTCGCCACGCTTCAAATCAATCGCAATACGCATCCCTTCTTTATCTGACTCATCACGAAGCTCAGAGATTCCCTCAAGTTTTTTCTCTTTAACCAATTCAGCAATACGCTCAATCGTTCTTGCTTTATTGACTTGATATGGAATTTCAGTGAAGACAATCGTGGTACGACCGTTTTTAGGATCTTCTTCAAAATGGTACTTACCGCGGATATGCAGACGACCTTTACCTGTACGGTAAGCATCTACAATGCCTGATTTACCATAGATAATACCGCCAGTCGGGAAATCTGGACCAGAAATGTGTTCCATCAATCCTTCAATGCTGATATTCGGATTATTTGCATAAGCCAAACACGCATTCACAACTTCAGTCATGTTGTGGGGCGCCATATTGGTCGCCATACCCACTGCAATACCCGTTACACCATTCACTAACAAGTTAGGAACACGTGTCGGCATGACTTGAGGAATACGCTCAGAACCGTCGTAGTTGTCTTCCCACTCAACCGTGTCTTTTTCAAGATCAGCCAAAAGTTCATGGGTTAACTTACGCATACGAACTTCGGTATAACGCATTGCTGCTGCACTATCGCCATCGACAGAACCAAAGTTACCTTGACCATCAACCAATTGATAACGCAAGCTAAAATCTTGAGCCATACGTACGATTGTTTCGTAAACTGCAGAATCACCATGTGGGTGATATTTACCGATCACGTCACCAACCACACGCGCAGATTTTTTATAAGCTTTGTTATAGTCATTGCCCAGTTCGTGCATTGCAAATAGCACACGACGGTGAACAGGCTTTAAACCATCTCTTACGTCTGGTAATGCACGAGAAACAATTACACTCATCGCATAGTCGAGATATGAGCTCTTCAGCTCATCCTCAATGGCAATCGGTTTAATTTCCGATAGGCTCATGCATACTCCTTATTACAAACAGCAATAAACCGCTCGTTTTATATATCAATCTTGCAAAAAATTAACCCAAAAAAGCGAGAGTTAAAATCTAAAATTCAGCCAAATATTATAGCATAAAAAGTCACTTTTTTGTGTCTTATCATGCATCTTAATCTTGTTAATTTTCTTAAATTTATGCGGTCTTTTTAAGTCTTTAAAATGACCATATTTTTTTGTGAAATTATTCACTTAATTTGATCATTATTGGTCACACATAAAAAAACCTCCTATACAGGAGGCTTAAAATTTTAAAATACTTTTACTGACTCGAATTTGTCTTATCCTGCACCATCAAACCATAAGCGACGATGAACAAACCAAAGATCAGTGGGAACTCAAAAATCTCTTCTACAAAATTTCGATGTGACTGATCATGCAAAAAGAAAACACTAATCATCCGCTCATGTTCGATCGAATCTGAGATGATTAAACCGGATACTGCCAAAACAATACCCCATACCGAAATCGAAGCAGTCTTGAATTTATTCGCAATCTCACGACGCAATGCTCCATTCATTAATGGAAACAACACAGATCCGATCAGCAGCACTGAAATCGCTCTAAAAAAGCCTTTAGGCACTTCTGGGAAGTAATCACGCCCCCAACTGGTACTACGACCAAACAGCAACAACCACCAACATGCAGCCCAAAGCCAAAATTGTTTTTGACCATTCTGTAATTGAAACGGACGCATAAAAGCAAAAGTAAAAATAGCAAAAGAAAGCAGAAGAACCGCTTGAATATTTTCAATGGAACGTACTGAAATTTCTACATTACTTAAGAGATTAAAGGCTTCTATTACAGGGAATATACAGCTTAAGATTAGGATAAAAGCAATGGGCCAAGTAAGCCGCGTATCTACTAACAAGATCGTCACCCCTCACTCATTCATAGATTAAATGATGAGTAAAGCTTAAAAATGAGGACGAATAGTATCACATTTCGGATTATTTTTATAAGCGAAATTACGTCTTAAAAATAGAATAGTCTATTGTATATTTATGATTATAAAGATGATATCTCATAAAAAATATCCCTTAATATTCTATATTTCCAATATTATCAAGCACTTCAAGTTACACAACTTAACAATGAATACCTGACAGATTTAAAATATTAGAAATAAAAAAGCCCTGCGAAATAACAGGGCTTTTTTGATATTCCAAAGAATTAGATTTTAGAAACCAATTCAGGAACAACAGTATTCAAATCGCCTACTAACCAGTAGTCAGCAACGGCATTGATTGGTGCTTCTTCATCTTTGTTGATCGCAACGATCACTTTAGAATCTTTCATACCTGCCAAGTGCTGAATCGCACCAGAGATACCTACAGCGATATACAAGTCAGGCGCAACAATTTTACCTGTTTGACCCACTTGCATGTCGTTTGGTACGAAACCAGCATCTACTGCAGCACGTGATGCACCTTGTGCAGCACCCAACTTGTCAGCCAACGGATCAAGTACATTGTGGTAGTTCTCACCAGAACCAACACCACGACCACCTGAAACAACGATACGAGCTGCTGTTAATTCTGGACGTTCTGATTTCACGATTTCTTCAGAAATGAACTTAGAAATACCAGCATCTTTAACATCACTTACCGCTTCAACAGCAGCAGAACCACCTTCAGCAGCAACACCATCAAATGCAGTACCACGTACTGTAGCAATAACGATTGCTTCAGCAGATTCTACAGTTGCAATTGCGTTACCTGCATAGATAGGACGTTTGAAAGTCTTAGCACCGTCAACAGCAATGATGTCTGTAATCATGCTTGAATCAAGCAATGCAGCAGCACGTGGAAGTACATTTTTACCAGTCGTTGTCGATGCAGCAAGGATATGCGTATAACCTTTACCTAAATCAGCAACAAGTGCAGCTACATTTTCAGCCAATTGGTTTGCATAAGCAGCATTGTCAGCAAGTAATACTTTGCTTACACCAGCAACTTTAGCAGCTTGATCAGCTACAGCTTGTGCGCCTGAACCAGCAACTAATACAGTGATATCACCACCGATTTTTTGTGCTGCAGCTACAACGTTTAATGTTGCACCGTTAAGTGCTTTATTGTCGTGCTCAGCGATAACTAAAATACTCATGATTTTTATCCTTCTGTATTAGATCACTTTCGCTTCATTTTTAAGTTTTTCAACAAGCTCATCTACAGATTTCACTTGTACACCAGCTTTACGCTCTGCTGGTGGCTCAACTTTCACTGTTTTCAGTTTAGTTGAAGCAGAAACGCCATAATCAGCAGGAGATTTAGTATCCAGCGGTTTTTTACGCGCTTTCATAATGTTTGGAAGAGCAGCATAACGTGGCTCATTCAAACGTAAATCTGTAGTGATAATTGCAGGAGTGTTTAATTCAACAGTTTGTAAACCACCGTCGATTTCACGAGTCACTTGTACTTTCGTACCTTCTACTTTAACAACAGAAGCAAAAGTACCTTGTCCAGCGCCTAGTAAAGCACCCAACATCTGACCAACTTGGTTAGAGTCATCATCAATTGCTTGTTTACCAAGAAGGACTAATTCAGGCTGTTCTTGTTCTACGATGCCTTTTAGAATTTTAGCAACTTCTAAAGCACCTAATTCGTTATCATTTGCTTCAACCAAGATACCACGATCAGCACCTAGAGCCATTGCAGAACGAATTTGTTCTTGAGCTTCTTTAGGACCAATTGAAACAACAACGATTTCAGTAACAGTCCCTTTTTCTTTTAGTCGAACCGCTTCTTCAACTGCGATCTCGTCAAATGGGTTGATCGACATTTTAACGTTAGTAAGATCTACCCCACTATTGTCCGGTTTAACGCGAACTTTAACGTTGGCATCAACCACACGTTTTACAGCAACAAGAGCCTTCATGTAATCCTCGGCTGTTATGACAAAAGTAAATGTTTAGAAAAGTTATAGTAACTCTTCATTCAAATTTTTTAGGTGTCCTATCTTGCAATGTGTTTGGCATTTCGGTCAAGTCACAATTGGCAAAAGAGTTGTAAAAAAGCGTATTTTTAGTTGAACGGTGCGTTCAAAGATTTTAATTGTTCGGTAATTGGTTCATATTTCTACATTTTTATTTTAATGTTTAAGTATTGATTTTTAATATTTTTTTATTTGATTAAGTTCATCAAAAGTTTTGATTCATTTCACCTATTTTCTGCTCATTTTCCGATGTAACCATCCATATTTGGA
This sequence comes from Acinetobacter sp. CY81, assembly GCF_059515925.1. Lineage (NCBI taxonomy): Bacteria > Pseudomonadati > Pseudomonadota > Gammaproteobacteria > Moraxellales > Moraxellaceae > Acinetobacter > Acinetobacter sp. CY81. The sequence goes on along the minus strand of NZ_JCAKNC010000002.1, from coordinate 373,300 downwards.
AATTGACTTAGAAGTACAACCTGTCAATTAAGACAGATTTCCACAATTTGAGTGACATTTTCAATCATGAAGTAGCAAAAGTTATACATGCCCTGCTTGTAATTCAATATTTGTTTTTCATTATATAAAAAATAAACAGCACTTTAAGCTAAAGTACTGTTTTAAATTATTTAATCAAATATCCTTATCTTTGGTATTTCAATAGATCAAGCTAGTTCATGATCAACCATGCAGCAGCTCCCGCTAGCAATGCACCTGATCCACCATCAATCCATTTTTGTTTTTTAGCATCTAAGGTTGCTTTTTGTGTCAGCTTTGCAAATACCACACTTAATCCACTATAAATAATGAAACATAAGCCAATAAAAATAAAAGACAGCAATAAACCTTGTGCAATCGTATTGCCTGATTTATCCATGAACTGTGGCAAAATCGCAAAATAAATCAACATTCCTTTTGGATTCAACAAAGCTGTAAAAAAACCTTTTTTTACAGGTGAAGAGGTTTGTTTATTTTCGATCACAATTTTATTTTGACTAAATACCGATTTAATCAATGTAAATGCCAAAAATAAGAGATATGCAATACCCAACCAACGGATCGTTTCAAACAGCACAGGAAATGAAACAATAATCGCTGCGATACCCAATGCAACCAAAACAGAATGCACCAAATATCCTGAACATACACCCAGCGTCGCCATAATGCCTGCCTTTGCACCTTTACCCATCACTTGTGACAAGATAAAAAGCATATCTGGTCCAGGTGTAAAAATAAGAGGAATTACTGTTAACGCAAAGAGTAAGTACACAGACATTTCCGTTTCCTTTCAACCACATGAAAATGAAAAAATAGTATCTGCGAAAATATATAAAATAGGATTTCAAAATATTCTATAATTAATATAATTTTTCGAATTAAATTCTAATTTATGAAAATTTTATCCAAATCAATTTCAGTAAAACTAGATCGAATAGATAAAAGTATCATTCGGTGTCTACAAAAGAATGGACGCATTCAAAATAATGATCTCGCAAAAGAAATTGGACTCTCGCCTTCATCATGCCTTAGACGAGTCAAATTACTTGAAGAAGCCCATGTGATTCAGAATTACACCACAGTGGTTGATCCACAAAAAATTGGATTACAGCTGATTTTATTTTCACGAATTTGGTTGGTCGGACAAGATGCAGAAACCATTGATACTTTCATTGAAGCAATGAAAGAACTCCCTCAAGTGATGGAGTGCTATATTATTTTGGGTGAATGCGATGCGATGCTTAAAGTTGTTGTACAAGATTTAGAAAGTTACCGTAAATTTCAATCTGCACATTTGACCAAGAAAAATGGGATTACCAGTGTGAAAACAGACTTACCGAGTCAAATTATTAAGCAAAGTTTTCAACTCCCTTTGGATCAGATTTAAATATTGTTCAATTTAAACATTATTAAATTTAAAACCAATAAAAAAGCGTAATCAACATTACGCTTTTTTCAAAATTCATTTTGATTGATCATTTCAAAACTTTCTAATGATTTGAAACATAGAGACTTTGAATTAAACAGATAACTCATTTAAGAAATCACGATGAATATGACTTAAATCTATAAGTTCATATTGATCTAATCCAAATATTTGCCAAACCGCTATAACATCTTCTTTTAAATCAACTTTAACCGTAGAAATTGGGCGCTCTTGCCACTGGAGGTCTGAGATCCATATATACGTTTTTTTATTTTCAGCATTGATCGCTTGAACTTTACCTTCACCATTAATCCCTTGCACCACCGCGCCTTCAGGTAAAACTGCTTCTATATTGGGTAGGCTAATTTCCACAAAATGTTTAACCTGACGTAAACCATAGCCTGCAAATATTTCTTTTTGCTTGGCGCTCAGTTGTTCATATTTTACTTGAATGTCGGAAATCATTTTTAAGCCCAAATTATCCAATTGCTGTGTAAAGGTTCTGTCCATTTATATGAATGAGATCAAGTCATGACTTGCATTGACACATTAGCGCTCATCTGTATAAAACATATACAGCAGACTTTTATGAAAAACAATTATCCTTTGGCTTATTTTCTCGTGATAAATTTACAATAGACATGCCTAAACTTTATTCGAAAATGCTATTTTTTTGATTAAGTCTTTACTTTACTGGCACGTGGATGAGTTTGATCATAGACCTGCGCCAAACGGTCAAAGTCGAGTTGAGTATAAATTTGTGTGGTTGATAAACTACTATGACCCAACATCTCTTGTACTGCACGTAGGTCACCACTGTTTGAGAGCATATGGCTGGCAAAACAATGTCGCAATAAATGTGGATGTAAATCCACACTTACTCCTGCCCGCTGCGCCTGTAACTTCACCCGATTTTCAATCTGTCGTGGAGTCAGTGCATTACCTTTTTGACTAATGAATACAGGTGAGTCTTGCACTAAAGTTCCCACCCAAATTTGATAGACTTTAAGCCATTCGACTAAACTTTCACGTGCTTTTGAACCAAAAGGGACAATACGGGTTTTATTCCCCTTACCTGTGATCCGTAATAGCCGACGACTAAAATCAATATCTCGAATATTTAGCCCTTGTACTTCAGCTAAACGTAGTCCGCTTGAATAAAGTAATTCAAGAATCGCTTTATCTCTTAACCAAAGTTGATGCTCTATAGGTTTTTCAGGCGCTTTTTGATCCAATATTTGTTTGACTGTTTCAATATCAATCATCCCTGGTAAAGGACGCGATTGACGTTTGATTTTAAAATCATTCACAGGATTCATTTGTAAATGCTTGGCTTCGTTAGCCCATTTCATAAATTGGCGAATAGAGGTGAGATGACGCTGTAAACTGGTTGAATTCAATCCATCTTTTTCAACTTTATAAGCAAGATATTCACGTAAATCGGATGCCTCTACCGCATTTAACTCAAGATTTTTCGAATAACAGAAATCAATAAAACCTGATACATCTCTAAAATAAGCATCTAAAGTATGTTCAGATTGATTTTGGATTTTTCTTTCTTTGAGCCATATGGAGAGTAATTGCATTGCGCCTTGTTGCATTTAGCTCTCCTGTTTTTAAATAAAATAATGTGACCGACAGTTTAGCAAAGAATCTTGTTTCCTCATTACTTTGTTTGAATGAATGACTTTTATTTCAATGAATACAGCTATTTTAAATACATTATTTTTTCGAATATTTAGTGAGTTCCCAACCCATAAAAAAAAGCGCCGATCAATCAGCGCTTTTTAAAATACAATGCTAAATTCTCAATTATTGCTCAGGTTGGAAATATCTTAAATCCAATCGACCTTCATAGACAGTTGCCGTTGGACCTGTCATCCAGACCACATCGCCTTCTTTCCACTCGATTTGCAAAGTACCACCAGCCAGCTCAATCTTCACATTATTGGACAATAAGCCACGGCGCATACCCGATACCGCTGCTGCACAAGCCCCTGTACCACATGCCAAAGTCTCACCTACGCCACGTTCAAAAACACGTAAACGAGCATTATTTTGATCAACAATTTGCATAAACCCTGCATTTACACGCTCTGGGAATCGCTCATGAGATTCAACTTGCGGACCAATTTTTGCGACTTCAGCTTTTAATACATCTGGAACAATCGTGACAGCATGAGGGTTGCCCATGTTGACCACATCAATACTGAGGCTTTCGTTATTCGCCAAAGCAATCTCATAAACATCCGCAGGCTGATCTGCAATGAATGGGATTTGATTGGGTAGAAACTTAGGCATGCCCATATTGACACGTACCCAACCATTTAAGCCCAGTTCAGGCTCAACAATACCCGCCTTAGTTTGCACCTTAAATTTGGTTTTATTGGTCAACTTGCGATCATGCACAAACTTGGCAAAACAACGAACGCCATTACCGCATTGTTCAACCTCAGAACCATCTGCATTGAAAATTCGATATTTAAAATCAACGTTTGGATGCTCAGGCGCTTCGACAATCAGCAATTGATCAAATCCAATACCAAAGTTGCGATCCGCCAAACGGCGAATCGTCATGGTATCTAAATAAGCACGTTGGCTGATCAAATCAACTACCATGAAATCATTACCCAAGCCATGCATTTTGGTAAATTCTAATAACATCTTCATTTACTCCGCAGGTAATAAACGTTCCTTTTCCCACAATGACTCAATCGTTTCACGTTCACGAATCAAATGCGCTACGTCACCATCCACCATCACTTCAGCTGCACGACCGCGTGAGTTATAGTTTGAACTCATCACAAAACCATATGCTCCTGCACCCAATACAGCAAGGTTATCATTGGCTTGAATCGCCAATTGACGTTCTTTACCTAAGAAATCACCAGTTTCACAAATTGCACCTACAACATCCCACTCTTTCTTTTCAGTCGTGGTATTTGCATTCACTTCTTGAATATCCATCCAAGCTTCGTATAAAGAAGGACGAATTAAATCATTCATTGCAGCATCAACAATCGCAAAGTTACGATGATTGGTTGGTTTCAACAAATCAACTTTAGTGATCAATACACCTGCATTTGCAGAAATACTACGACCAGGTTCCATATACACTTTTAAACCTAACTTTTCTAAAGCAGGTTTCATTGCATTGGCATATTCAGCGACTGTCGGTGGAACTTCGTCTTTATACGTCACACCTAAACCACCACCAATATCAATATGAGTGAGGGTGATTCCCATCGTTTTCAAGCGGTCAATCATCGTGATTACACGATCAAGCGCATCAACAAAAGGTTGAGTTTCAGTCAACTGTGAACCAATGTGACAATCAATTCCGACAACATCTAAATTTGGCAATGATGCTGCATACGCATAAGTTTCAAATACAGAATCCGAAGGAATACCAAATTTGTTTTCTTTCAAACCCGTTGAAATATATGGATGTGTTTTTGCATCAACATCTGGATTTACACGTAATGAAATCGGTGCTTTCTTACCCACTTCAGCCGCTACTTTTTGAATACGATCAAGTTCTGCATAAGACTCAACGTTGAAGCATGCGATACCCACTTCAAGTGCTTTACGGATATCTGCTTCAGTTTTACCTAAGCCTGAAAATACAATTTTAGATGCATCACCACCAGCAGCCAAAACTCTCGCCAACTCACCGCCAGTAACGATGTCAAAACCCGCACCAAGCTTAGCCAATACATTCAATACTGCGATATTAGAATTTGATTTCACAGCAAAACAAATTTGATGATCAATGAAGCTAAATGCACGATCCATGTCTAAATAATGTTTTTCAAAAGATGCTTTTGAATAAACATACAGTGGCGTGCCAAATTGCTGAGCAAGTTGATCCAATGAACATTGTTCTGCGTGTAAAACACCTTCAATACGAGAAAAACCCATGAATGTATCCTTTCAATGAAACGGTAATGAGAGATTAATTTGATTCAATTTAGTTTGTTTCAATAATTTCGGAAGCTGCAGCTTGCTTGTCTACTTGTTCTGAGCCTGCTTTTTCTAAATTAGCTTTCTCAGATGAGGCTTTTTCAGTCGTTTGAGATGCGTCAATTTGCTGCGCATTAACAGACTTTTCACCATCTTTATAAAGTAAATATTGAGCACGTTTATCGTAATTCGGATCATTTGGTAACTGTAAATTACCTGTTTGCCCACAACCAACCAATAGTGTTGTGGTCAATAAACCCATGCTACAAATGGCGATACGCATCTGTTCACCCAATCATATAAATTTTGGAAAGTATACATTGATCAAGCTTTCGACCAAAGCGTTAAAGCAGTGAGTTTATAGGATAAACAAAAAAAAACGCCAGCACATTGCTGACGTTTTTATTACCGTGTTATTTATTTTAATTTGGCTTATTTCAATTTGGTTTTATTTATTCAAACGTTTTTTGAAGAAACCGTAATAACCAATGATCAAAATGACAAACCAAATTGGACTCACCATAAGCGCTTTTAACGTATCCGCTTCAAGTGATAGAACATAGATCATACCAATGAAGAAAATGATCACGATCCAACAAGTGAACAATCCACCTGGTAGTTTAAATGTTGATTTAGCATGAAGTTCAGGGCGTGTTTTGTAATACACCATGTAGCTCCAAATAATCATCAACCATACACAGATAAACAAGATCGTTGATAAGGTCGTTGCCAATGTAAATGCTTCAACTGTATTTGGAACAAAGTACTGAAGTGCAGCACCTGCCAATAAACACACCGTTGAGAAATACAAAGCATTTGCAGGAACTGCACGCTTATTCAATTTACCAAATGATTTAGGGCCTTGTTCATCACGCGATAAACCGAACAACATACGTGACGTTGAGAATACACCACTGTTCATCGAAGACATCACCGATGACAACACCACCAAGTTCATGATGATCGCAGCCGCAGCAATACCTGCTTGACTGAACAAGTTTACGAATGGACTGATCGACGGATCAATTTTGTTCCATGGTGTTACAGCCATCACAATCACCAATGCCAATACGTAGAAAATGATGATACGAATTGGAATAGAGTTCACGGCTTTAGGTAAGTTTTTTTCAGGATCTTTGGTTTCAGCAGCAGTCGTACCGACAAGCTCAACACCTACGAAAGCAAAAATTGCAATCTGGAAGCCTGCTAAGAAACCACCCAATCCTGTTGGGAACATGCCACCATGACTCCACAGATTTGAAAAGGCTGCAACTTCACCGGCAGTAGATGTGAAGCCTGTAAAGATCATCCATGCACCAACAGCTATTAACACGACAATTGCGATGATTTTAATCATCGCGAACCAGAACTCCATTTCACCAAAGAGTTTGACTGTCGCAAGGTTTAAACCAGTAATGAAAATAATCGAAGCAACACTAATCAACACCCCTTCTAGAGGCGTAAAGGGCATCCCATTATTAAAGAACTGTAAGTAATAGATAATGGCTGACAGATCCGCGATACCAATCGTGATCCAGCAGAGCCAATAGGTCCATCCGACAAAGTAGCCCGCCCAAGGACCGATCAGATCGGTTGAGAAATCGATAAACGATTTATATTGCAGGTTTGATAGTAATAACTCGCCTAATGCACGCATCACGAGAAAAACCATTAAACCAATAATCATGTAAATAAATAGAATTGAAGGTCCCGCAAGGCTAATGGTTTTCCCTGAACCCATGAACAATCCTGTTCCTATCGCCCCACCAATGGCAATCAGCTGTAAGTGCCGATTTGATAAGCTACGCTTTAAATCACCATCTTCGGTAGGCGAATTTGTTATTTGATCCGACATTATTGAATTCACCTTATGTGCTTAAGTCCTCAAATTAACTCAAAAATTGATGATTTCAAAAAGAAATGTGTGACCATCTAAATTTTCTTTTTAATTGCTAAATCTTATTACTTTTTCTTATACATCTTTTTTTTACAGAAAAGTTTAATTATTGGTCAAAAACTCCAAGCTCAAATCGATCTAAAAACAATCAAATATTTATCAATAAAAATATGGATTTGATTAATTCCTTAAAAGATAACTCAATCTATTTTTATGAATGAAAACAAAAGAATGGCATAAGCCTTGCATTACATCATATTTACAACATCAGCAAAAATAAGGATTAACGAAGCAAGAAATACAATCGATTATGGAAACCTTAAGTGGGCTGGTTTGGGGACCATACATGCTGGTCCTCATTGTAGGGACAGGCGTATTCCTCACCTTTAGACTGTTGTTTTGGCAATTCCGTATGTTGCCATTCGCCTTCAAACAAGTTTTTGGGAAACACCCGAACAAAAAAGAATCTGGAGATATTTCTCAATTTGCATCATTGATGACCGCACTCTCTGCAACCATTGGTACGGGTAATATTGCAGGGGTCGCAACGGCTTGTGTTTTAGGTGGACCGGGAGCTGTATTCTGGATGTGGATGACTGCCTTATTTGGTATGGCAACCAAATATGGTGAAGGTGTACTTGCCGTAAAGTATCGCCATAAAAATGAAAAAGGTGAAATGAACGGTGGTCCAATGTATTACATTGAGCGCGGTTTAGGACCAAAATGGAAATGGTTAGCTGTACTCTTTGCGCTGTTTGGGACACTTGCATCATTTGGTATTGGTAGTTCGGTTCAATCCAATACGGTTGCTCTTGCTGTAGAAAATAGTTTAGGCATTGAAACGTGGATGACGGCGATTGTCATTACCGCATTTTCGGCACTTGTGATCTTAGGCGGGATCAAAACCATTTCTAAAGCCTCATCTGTGATTGTCCCAGTTATGGCATTAGGCTATGTCATTGGTGGTTTAATTATTATTTTAAATAACACCGATTTAATCCTACCTGCCTTACAAATGATTTTCACTTATGCCTTTACAGGTGAAGCGGCTGCAGGTGGCGCGATTGGTGCAGCCATTCGTTACGGCGTGGCACGTGGTGTTTTCTCAAACGAAGCCGGCATGGGTTCTGCGCCTATTGCTGCCGCTGCTGCTTAAACAGATCACCCCGCGCGTCAAGGTTTAGTGTCTATGACAGGGACATTCCTCGACACTATTATCGTCTGTTCAATCACTGGTATTGTGTTGGTAATGGGATTCATCATGGCTGGAAATAGCTTTGGTGATCAAACAGGTGCAGTTTTAACAATTAGCGTCTTTGACCAACTCCTTCCAGGTTTTGGGGGCTGGGTCGTGACCTTTGGTATTATTTTCTTCGCTTATTCCACCATTTTAGGATGGAGTTATTATGGTGAAAAATGTTGTACTTATCTTTTAGGTGAAAAGTCAGTTTTCATATACCGTCTGATCTACATCGCATCCGTATTTATCGGCTGTGTAGTCACACTTGATCTGGTTTGGTTATTTGCCGATACCTTTAATGGCTTAATGGCTGCACCAAACTGTATAGCACTGTTACTTCTATCAGGTGTAATTGCAAAAGAGTCCAAAGACTTCATCGCACGACGTAAAACTGGAGAGTTATACTGAGTTAAAAGCTAATAACGATTCATTACTCCATAAAAAAGCCACTTTAATAGCAAGTGGCTTTTTAAATTTTATAGCGAATTAAAGTTGAACTTTAAATCGCTGTTCTTAAGATGGCTTACCAGACCAAAGTGCTTCATCCAACTCAGCCTCTTTACGCTCTGCTTCAATTTCTAAAGCGATCTCTAAAGACAGTACAAAAAATAAAGCCCCATCAATCATCATATTACCTTGATCATCTTCTAAATAAAGGCTGAGTTCACGATAAGCTGGATTTGATTCATCATAAGGAAGATCAATATAAATATCGCCCGCGTAGGTATCAACAAAGCCTTCTTGCTCTAAGCCCATACATAAATCATAGCCAATACCATGATCTTCAAGCCACGCAATAACGATAGCGCGAACCGAGTCTGTATCTTCCTCGCCTTCTTCACTTAATTCATAATGCTCAAAATGAATAAACAACACATCACGATTTTTTTCACGTGCAATCGCATCAATATGTTTCAGTAATTGTGGCATGACGTGTTCCATTCAAATTAGTCTAATCTGCATTATAGATCGTATGCTATGAGATAACAGCGCTAATTCACTCAAGCGACATAGATTGACCTTAAGCTGATTTAAAAATAGTAAAGACTTTGTTTTCCCAAACATTCAACGCTATGCTGTAAAAATCAATTTGCTCAACTTTTTTTTTGAATCTATGGCTAAAGCTAAAAGTGTCTATCGCTGTGAACAATGTGGTGCAGATCATCCCAAATGGTCTGGTCAATGCGCTGAATGTGGTGCATGGAATAGCTTATTAGAAGTCACTATTGCCCCTGCTGTTACGCATCGCGCACAACCTAAAACGGGTGGCTACGCAGGTCAAGCCTCAGCAATTACCACCCTGAATCAAATTTCTGTATCTCATGAAACTCGTCTACAGACAGGAATCAGTGAATTTGATCGTGTCCTAGGTGGTGGACTGGTTACAGGTTCAGTGGTGTTAATCGGTGGTGACCCGGGGATTGGTAAATCAACCATCTTACTGCAGACTGCTACCCATATGGCATCTGAAAAAAGCTCGGCACTGTATGTCACGGGTGAGGAATCACTTTCTCAGGTTGCATTACGAGCACAGCGTTTAGATCTACCCACAGACCATTTAAAAGTGATGGCTGAAACCTGTGTTGAACGCATTTGTGAAGTTTTAGCTCAAGTTCGCCCTGCTGTTGCTATTCTAGATTCCATTCAAACACTATATACAGAAACACTGCAATCCGCACCGGGTGGTGTGTCTCAAATCAGAGAGTCTGCTGCGCTATTGACGCGTTTTGCAAAAAATAGTGGTACAGCATTGTTTCTGGTTGGGCATGTGACTAAAGAAGGTGCTTTAGCAGGTCCACGTGTTTTAGAACATATGGTCGATTGCGTTCTTTATTTTGAAGGTCAATCAGACTCGCGCTACCGCATGATTCGTGCGGTGAAAAACCGTTTTGGCGCGGTCAATGAACTTGGCGTGTTTGGCATGACGGATAAAGGCTTAAAAGAGGTTTCAAACCCCTCTGCCATTTTCCTCAGTCGCTATGATGAAGCCATTCCAGGTTCAGTTGTTATGATCAGTCGCGAAGGTACTCGCCCTCTTTTAGTTGAAGTTCAAGCTTTGGTGGATGATGCTCATGGACAACCAAGACGTGTTGCACTTGGTTTAGATCAAAACAGGCTTAATATGCTACTTGCCGTGATGCATCGCCATGGTGGCGTTCAAACGTCTGGTCAAGATGTTTATGTCAATGTAGTTGGTGGCTTAAAAATCACAGAAACAGGTTCAGACTTGGCTGTGCTTTTGGCTTGTGCATCGAGTTTAAGATCCAAGGCCTTACCTCAACAACTGGCTGTTTTTGGTGAAGTGGGTTTATCAGGTGAGATTCGTCCTGTTCCAAATGGTCAAGAACGGTTAAAAGAAGCGATAAAACATGGCTTTAAATACATCATTGTCCCGCGTGGCAATGCACCGCAAAAGAGTATCAATGGGGTCAAAATTATTTCTGTTGCACGTTTACATGAAGCACTCAATGAAGCGATGCAATTAACGGATGAACTGAGCTAATCATTTCCAATATTTTTTTAGAAAAATTTATTGAAATTTTGTGAATATTGATTGAAAAATCAGTAAAAAGACTGCATATATACACTCTAACAAATTCATTTTTAAGTTTAGGAAGAAATAGATGGAAGTTCGACAGCGTGGTTTGGTTACAGCGATTTTAGCTGCAACATTATTGGTTGCTCCTTTTGCAGAAGCGAAGCGTGCTGGTGGCGGTAAAAGCCATGGTATGAATCGCTCTGCAGCGCCTAGCCAATCTTACCAACAACCTCGTCAAGCTACTCCAGCTCAACAGCCTGCTGCTCCTGCAACTGCACCTCAAAAATCAGGTCCAGGTGTGGGTGGTATGGTTGCTGCGGGTGTTGCAGGTGCTGCGATTGGTGCAGTAGCTGCAAATGCGATGGCTGACGATACAGCGCCTGCAAGCCAAGCTCAAGTTGCTGAAGAGCAACAAGAAGAAGGCGGTATTCCAAGTTGGATCTGGATTCTTTTAATTGCTGGTGCTGCGTTCTTCATCTTCCGTAAATTCGGAGCAAAAAAAAAATTAGCAGCAAATAACCCGTATGCTCCAAATAGTGCAGGTCCAACATCTGCACCATTTGGTCAAACGAATGCACCACGTTCTACAGGCGACAATAGCAATATTTTCGGTCAAAACGTAGGTGGTAATAATGCAGCAAATACACCAGTAAATAATGCTCCGTTTGGTGCTGCTCCAGCAGCAAATGCACCTTTCGGCGCTGCTTATACTAACAGTGGTAGCCAGCTCCCTGATGGTACAGAGCCTGCTGCATTCTTACGTATTGCACGTCAGCGTTTTAACCATATTCAATCAATGAATACTGCAAGTAACATTACTGAAATTCAGCGTTATTTAACACCTGATCTGTATGCATCAATGTATCAAGACATCATGTCTAACCAAGATCAAGATGTAGCAGAATTTTCAAACTTGAATGCAATGGTTGCTGATACTGCGACTGAAAATGGTCAATATGTCGTAAGTGTTCGTTTTACAGGTACTGTAAGTGAAGACTTAAACAGCTTGCCTCAGCCTTTCGCAGAAGTTTGGCATTTTGTTAAACCTACTGGTTCAACGCAAGATTGGTTAGTCGCTGGTATTCAACAAGAAAGCTAATAATGCTTAACCCATAATTCATTAAAAAAATAGCAACTTCGGTTGCTATTTTTTTGCCCACTATTTTATTCAAAAAATTTCATCAAGATCGACATCGATTTTTAAATGATTATCTCGCAACAATTCCAAGACTCTATCCACAATTCAATGAGATGAATATATCTGTTGAAATCGAATGCATTACCCCCTTATTCATAAGAGGTCTACCATTATTGAATAATAATTCTGATACTGCGAACTTGCTTCTATAGAATGGACCTTAATTAGAGCAAAGCTATGACCTCAATCAAGATGGTAATGACAACTTAGAAGAAGTTAAAGAATCCAAGATTTCAGTCTCTAATCTTGGCTTACACAAATTCATTTTCAAGGCCTTTAAAACACAAAATTCTTTTTAATCTATTGGATCAAGAGAATAATAAAATAGTCAGCACTGATGAACTAAAGCCTATTTATCAATTCTTGGAAAATCCCTGTAAGGAATTAAACTCCCCTTAATCCAAAATCCTTCATTGCCAAAAATCAATATAGAGCCATTAAAAAGCCTCTTAACTAATGTTTCAAGTTAAGAGGCTTTTTCTTTGATTTAATGTGTGAATTTGAGCTTAGCGCTGAGGCAATGGAATGAATTGAGAATCATCCGATTGTTGAACTTTACGCTCACCAACAACAACATCTATAACCATCGGTTCATTATTACGAATAATTGAAATTTTGATCGTGCTCTTTGGTGCTTGAAGCGCCACATAATTAATCAAATGAGATGAAGAACTAATGGCCTCCCCATTCACTTGCATAATTTTATCGCCAATTTTCAAACCTGCTCCAGCAGCTGGACCATTCTGAAGTACATCAGCGATAACCACACCCATTTCACGAGGCTTAAGTACATCTTCTTGATTCGGTGGGACTAAACTAATCCCTAACCACCCACGAATCACACGACCATCTTTCAAAATCGCATTCATGACTTGCTGACAAATTCGTGCAGGAATCGCAAAACCAATACCCATAGAACCACCTGATTGCGAGAAAATCGCAGTATTTACACCGATCAAGTTGCCTGCTACATCAATCAATGCGCCACCCGAATTACCTGGGTTAATTGCAGCATCTGTCTGAATAAAGTCTTCATAGGTATTAATTCCTAAATCAGAACGACCTGTCGCAGAAATAATCCCTTGAGTAACCGTTTGCCCCACCCCAAAAGGATTACCAATCGCAAGGACAACATCTCCGACTTCATTACCACTTAATTTAAACGGTAAAACAGGCAATTTATCCAATTCAATTTTAATCACTGCCAAATCACTTTCAGGATCTGTACCAATAACTCGAGCAACAGCACGTCTTCCATCTTGCAAAGCAACTACGATTTGATCCGCTTGTTCAATCACGTGGTTATTTGTCAAGATATAACCATCTGGACGAACAATCACCCCTGAACCCAAGCTATTTTCATTTGGACCTTGCTTAAATTGTTCTGGTAATTGATCTCCAAAAAACTCTCTGAAAACAGGGTCATTCAACACTGGATGATTCATTTGTTTTACTTTTTGTGTCGTGAAAATATTCACCACAGCAGGTGCAGCCACTTTGACTGCTGCACTATATGAAACAACCCCGCCTGAACGAGATGTATTAACTAAAGGCTCTACTTTTTCAGCAGGAAGTTTCACACCATCGGAAGAAATAGGCGCTTTTGGTGTGTGCATCTTTTGCCACACAGCAAAACTGATGATCACAATAATGAGTAACACCCAAGGTAACCAAGTAAAGGACCTGCGCACTGTATATACCTCTGAAATTTATTTAATTTATTGATGGTTAAGCGTTTTATATTGTAATCAAAATTCAAACTTTTACATAAATTTCGCAAAAGACTTTTGTTCAGCTTTAGTTACAATTAAAAGTATGTTTTGATTGATCCAACATTTGTTATTTTGGGACATGCATGGCTACTTTAGCAGACATTATCCAATGGTGCGATAGCACATTGAAATCACATGAATTTAAGGATTACGCTCCGAATGGACTTCAGATCGAAGGCAAAACGGAAGTGAATAAAATTGTATGTGCTGTCACTGCATCTCAAACCGCAATTGATGCTGCCATTGCACAAGGAGCGGATTTATTATTGGTACATCATGGATATTTTTGGAAGGGTGAAGCCTACCCTATTACAGGCATGCGCGGTAAAAGAATTAAAAGTTTAATCCAGCATGATATTTCTCTGGTTGGTTATCACTTACCTTTAGATAGTCACCCTACTTTAGGTAATAATGCTGCAATTGCAGATTTATTAGAATTACAAAATATTGAAGCACTAGATCCTACAGAGCGTCATCCTATCGGCAATATAGGCTATTTAAAATCGGCGATGTCTCCTGAAGCGTTTAAAGCTTTTGTATCTGAACGCTTAGGCTTTGATGCGATTCATTTGCCCTGTGATAAATCGACCATTCAAAAAGTCGGTTTTTGCACAGGTGGCGCGCAAGACTACATCGCTAAAGCAGCTTTACAAAACTGTGATGCTTATATTTCAGGTGAAGTATCTGAACGTACTTTTTATGAAGCGGCAGAATTGGGTGTGCATTATTATGCATGTGGTCACCATGCCACTGAGAAATATGGCGTACAACGTTTAGCCAAAGCTATTTCAGAACAGTTTAATATTGAGTATAGTTATTTCGAATTAAATAACCCGATTTAATTTTATCTGTCTGCGTTAAGGCATTTGTCTTTATACGTATAAATTGGGGCTTTATTATGTATTGTTATTTATAAGCAATGCGCAATTTGCCTTAAGAATCTATTACAATAAAGCCACTTAATGTCAAAACCCAGCACAATGCAAGGAATTGAAAACATGACAACGATTACTTTACCGGCTTTACCATACGGTTACGAAGATCTTGCTCCACATATCAGCAAAGAAACTTTAGAATTTCACCATGACAAGCACCACAATACTTATGTTGTTAACTTAAACAACTTAATTAAAGGTACTGATCTTGAAGGTAAAACTTTAGAAGAAATCATCAAAGCTTCTGCTGGTGATGCTTCTAAAGCTGGTATTTTCAATAATGCTGCTCAAGTTTGGAACCACACGTTCTACTGGAACTGTTTGGCTAAAAACGGTGGCGGTAAAGCAACTGGCGCTTTAGCTGCTAAAATTGATGAAGCTTTCGGTTCTTACGAAAAATTCGCTGAAGAATTTGCTGCAGCTGCTACAACTCAATTCGGTTCAGGTTGGGCTTGGTTAGTTGCTGATAAAGTAAACGGTACTTTATCAATCACTAAAACTGCAAATGCCGATACTCCACTTGCTCACGGTCAAGTTGCTGTATTGACTATCGACGTTTGGGAACATGCTTACTACATCGATTTCCGTAACGCTCGTCCTGTTTACATCAAAACTTTCCTAGAAAGCCTTGTAAACTGGGATTACGCTAACGCGAAATATGCTGGTCAAGAAGCTGGTGTAGAAAAATAATTTTTATTTTTCATAGTAAAAAACCACCCTTTTGGGTGGTTTTTTTATGCTTTAAATATCATACTGCTATAATAAACAATACTACACAAAAGAATGAATCAAGAGCCGTTACTAACCATAAAAGTAAAATATACTAAAATATTCTTGATGTTTCTTATTATCACTATCTTACAGTGCGTAAGTTACTATTATTTTAATGCATCTGTTAATTACAGCTTTAATTCCGCATTCATATTTACAGTACTATCAATCATTGAGTTCTTGGTAATTTTCTTTAGCATCAAAAATGGACTGCCACAGATTAGGCTTTATGAAAATCATTGTATAATTCAACTTTATATACTAAAAATTCAGTTTAACTATGATCAAGTATCAAGCATATCCATCAACAATTCAAAAAGTAGCTATAAATTATTGCCTGTGGGAAATGAATATTTATTAATGCTCGTATTCAAACAAAATCAAAATCTTCTAAATTTGCTCAAAAATACAATTAAACCTGTTAAGTTTTTTTCAAATTTTCATTTAGACACATTCACAAACCGTCAAATTTTAGAAATATATTTATTATTCCAAATTATAATTCCATTAGATAAAAACAATCGCATAACAACTTTAAAAAATTTAAATCTACAATATTTAACCATAGATCAAATCAGTGATATTGATGACTTTAAAAACTTTAAAAATAATCAATATTTAAACAAAATATTCTAGACTTGAGCAATAAAAAAACATTCAAATAGTCATTTCATCAAATCTGCTTGACCACTTTAAAATTCACCCCTAAAATGCGCATCAGATTCTCCAATAGCTCAGTCGGTAGAGCGACGGACTGTTAATCCGCAGGTCCCTGGTTCGAGCCCAGGTTGGAGAGCCAAATACTAAAAAGCCCACTCATTATGAAGTGGGCTTTTTTTATTGCTATTATATTTTCCTAACAATTGAACCATAAAAATTCAGCTCTAATTGGCTGTACAATTCTGTTGTTTCTAAAATTGCATTCAAATTAGAAATAGCTCAACTCACACTCCAAACCTTAATTTTGATTAAATTAAATACAGAATGTTGATAAAAAAGCCAAACAAATCAATATTCACTATTTCTTTAGCCTTTAAGCTTGACCGATGTACATTCCTCCCCTAGAATGCGCATCAGATTCTCCAATAGCTCAGTCGGTAGAGCGACGGACTGTTAATCCGCAGGTCCCTGGTTCGAGCCCAGGTTGGAGAGCCAAATACTAAAAAGCCCACTCATTACGAAGTGGGCTTTTTTTATAATTAAAATCTCTAAGATTTTGAAATCAAGTTTTGACTAAATGTAAAGTTAACTCTAAAGCGTCCTCAATCATGCACAACCTTTCGCACTGTTGAAACGTCAATAGCAATTTAATTCTCTATAATTGTCGATTAGATTAATTTTAAATCACTTAATTCATTTTTCTTATATTTTTAATGCTAATCACTTGACCACCTATCGTTTCAACAATAGAATGCGTACCAGATTCTCCAATAGCTCAGTCGGTAGAGCGACGGACTGTTAATCCGCAGGTCCCTGGTTCGAGCCCAGGTTGGAGAGCCAAGATTCTAAAAACCCACTCATTGAGTGGGTTTTTTCTTATCTACCTATTCGCTTATCTATTTATTAAAAAATTGTTCGTGTTCGATTCCAGTCAAATTACTTTCTTTATTATTGGTTGTATCGCCAGCCTTGCGTTACTCACTATTTTCTTACAACAGTTCTATCGCCCCAAACAGAAATTTTATGCAAAGCGCGTTATCACACGTTATGAAACTAAAATGTTTTATCGTTTGAAAGAAGCATTTCCTGAACACCATGTCATGGCACAAGTGGCTTTCAGTGCATTAATCACCAATGAGCATTTAAAGATTCGATCCAAATTCAATCGTAAAGTCACCGACTTTGTTTTATTAGATCAGGAATTAAAAGTCATCGCGATTATTGAACTTGATGATCCATCTCATATCGGTAAAGAAGTAGAAGATGCACGACGTGATGCAATGCTAAATGAAGCGGGATACCACGTATATCGCTATACAGATATCCCGAATATTAAAGTATTAAGAAAAGATATTATTGGGTGATTTTATTCAGCAACCGTCGCTGTAGAAACCGCTTGTTGATTTTCTAAAGCAGCATCAGCCTTTGCTTTATCTGCAATACGCTGAGCCTGTTCTGCACGTAACCGATCATATTCAGCTTTATTCTTCGCATCGCTATTAATTGCAAAGAAAGCGATCGCAATAATAATTGCAGGAATCATTACCCCTATCGTGCCAAATATAAATGCTTTAGGGATTTTTTTGGGTTGAGACACAACAGCCACCTTCAATTTTAAACGCTAAATTTTACACTTCAAATTACGCTAATTATTGCTACGTATTAGACATATATAGTCATTCTACACAGCAAACCTTGAGTTATCGATGCGTATGCACAGACATGATAATGCCAAAGCCAGCAAGTAAAGTAATTACAGCCGTACCACCATAACTCATAAATGGAAGCGGATCACCCGTTACAGGAAATATGCCACTGACCATACCTGAGTTTACCGCAACAAAAAAGAAGAATGATAATGCCAAAGTTGCAACCAAAATTCGCCCAAAATTATGAAATGAATTTAGGGAAATATTCAGCGCACGAATAATAATACAGGCATACAGCACAAATAAGCCGAATACACCAACCAAGCCAAACTCTTCAGCATAGGTCGACATAATGAAGTCTGTATGGTGCTCAGGTAAAAAGCCATGATGAGACTGCGTTCCATTTAAATACCCCTTACCCATAAAGCCGCCAGAACCAATGGCAATTTTAGACTGGGTAATATTCCAACCTGCACCCAATGCATCAGACTCAGGATCAAACAAGGTCAGGATTCGCTTCTTTTGGTAGCTATGGAGTACAAACATCCACAACAGCGGCATAAGTGCAATGACAAAGCCTACAGCGCCGACAATATAGAACCATGACATGCCACTGAGAAATAAAACAAAGACCCCACTGACGAGAATCAGAATACCTGCGCCCAAGTCAGGCTGTAAGGCAATTAGAATCAATGGACACATCATCAGCGCAATTGCGATCACAATATGCTTAAATTTCGGAGGAAGTGTATGCCGTGTGATATACCATGTGATCATCAATGGAATTGAAAATTTCATCAATTCACTGGGTTGCATGCTTCCAAAACCTGGAATTGAAATCCAGCGTTTTGCACCTAGCCTTGAATCTCCTATCACCAAGACCAGCATTAACAACACAACACCTAATATATATAAATAGGGGCTCGCAGCTTGATAAACTTTCGGTGGAATTTGAGCACATATGAATAGAACAATAAAGCCAATGCTAAAGCTCATTGCCTGTTTACCTACCATTGCCCAACTTTCAGCTGATGCACTATAAAGTACAACTAAACCAAGTAAAGCATTAATGACCAATAAGCCAAGCAACCAAGGGTCAAGATGCACACGCATCCAAAATGATGATTTATGATTTAGACTCAGCCCATCACGAATTGATTGTCTTAAAAATTTTTGCTGAGGAACTTGATTCATAAATCCAACGGCTGAGAGAAAATAGGGACAATGTGGATTGAAAAATCCGAACTGATCACTTCAACAGTGATAACCTTTTATTTTAATTATCTCTGTATTTAATTGCATCACATCATACATCAATCCTTAAATTTTTTATGCTAAATAAAAAGAGGAGCATTGCGCTCCGCCTTCACATTTAAACTTTGTACTAGATAGATCTTAAATCATTCAGGACGATTAGAAAGCATTTCACTCAAGTATTTAAGACTTCATAAGACCATCAACTTTTCCAACAATTTCATCAATATGATTACCCATAGCAGAACTATGCGTCTCATTTGGTTTCACAATCAACTCAACATCTGTTTTTTCCAATTGCATCTCACCCACTAATTTTTGAGTAATCGGCAGTGGCACTGTAGTATCCGCTGAACCCTGGAAAATATAGACTTTCTTATTCAAAGGTGTTTGAGCAGGTTCATTATTACTTAAATATGCTGCAATCATTGGATCTTTAATAAAGTTATCTTGCAGTGCCTTGTATGTTGCAAAACTTTGTTTACCACCCAACCAAGTCTGAATATCTGAACCAAATTTTACGCCCAATTCTGGAGAACATAGGGTCTCAGCCAAACTTGCAATATTCACTTTCTCAGGTACAAAGGACTGAGTGTATTGAAATTGATTATTTCCAGCTTTAATGCCTGAACTCACAATTGCAGCATAGGTATATAAAGTTGATGCAATAGGAACAGCTTTAGCAAGATCCCCATTAGCAGCATAACCATTTGCAACCCCAAGTCCTAACTGAAGTGTATCAGCCAAATTAGATGCTGGTGCAATCGCAACAGTCCCTTTAAAGGTATAACCCACCAATGCAGTACTAAACTCGGCGGCTGCAAGTGCAGCATGCCCTCCTTGAGACCACCCCACTACACTCCATTCTTTTGATAAGTTTCTATAGTGTTGATTCGCTTCCGATAGTGCAAATAATATGGATTGAGCAGCACTTTTCAGATTCAAATACGGATGTGGTTCAGCATTATTTCCCAAACCCTCATAGTCAGGCGCTATCACAGCATAGCCTTTTTTAACCAATGCCATAATTAATGCTTTTTCTTCATCGACCAATGGATTACGTGATGGTGCACACTGATCCGCAGCCCCCGTAGTACCATGCGCCCAAACAACAACAGGCCACCCACCTTTTGGTGCAGTCCCTTTCGGAGTGAAAACCAATGCCGAAGTTGAAATTTGCCTATTATTTACACTCGGCATTTTATAGTTAAAAACATCATGCGTATTTACAACAGCACTAACCTCAGCATCAATCGCATAGAGTTTCGTTTTATCTTTATATGCTATTCCATTTGAATCATCGTCTCCACCACATGCAGTCAACAACAATGTCGAACTACAAAGAACTGATATGAAACTTCTTTTTAAGAATGGATTCATCGCCATCTCCTTATGTTATTTTTATAAATTCTATTATTAGCACTATTAATTAATCATAAAAAAAAGCACCCTTATAGGATGCTTTTGTTACACATAAAATAAATGTCTAAAGCTATAAATATAAGAATGAAATGCTCAAAAACTTAAACTAAAGTTATTGTAGCGCAATAAATATGCCTATAAAGATCATCAAACCAACCCATCGATTATGTCTAAATGCCCAAAAACACTGTTGTGGATTTTTATTCTTAGTTCGTGTCCATTGATAAACAAAATCAAGTGCGACACATAACAACGCTATCAGACCAAATGGAATGAGTAAACTTTCCAACCATAATGCAGAACCAATCAAAATAAGACTGAGTACCTGCAAAATTGAAATGATTTGAATATCAAATCGACCAAATAAGATCGCGGTCGATTTTACTCCGATTTTTAAATCATCCTCACGATCTGTAATTGCATATTGAGTATCGTAAGCCACTGTCCAAGCCAAATTACCGAAGTAAAGCAACCAGCAGGTTAAATCTGGTGTTTGACCAACAGCTGTATAGGCCATTGGAATTGACCATGAAAATGCTGCACCCAAAAACACTTGAGGTAAATGCGTATACCGCTTCATAAATGGGTAAATGAATGCTAACAAAAGTGCACCGAAAGACCAATAAAACGTTTCGATCGGCAAGAAAAACAACATACAGGCACTAGCAAATACCAATCCCAAAAACACAAAAATCGCTTCCCTAGCTCGAATAACACCTGTAGCCAACGGACGCGTTTTAGTACGTTCTACAGCACCATCAACTTTTCGATCAGCAAAATCATTAATTGCACAGCCTGCGGCACGCATGAAAATAGTACCTAGAATCATCGGAATTAGTACGGATAAACTAGGTGTACCTGAATTCGCAATCCATAATGCCCACATCGTTGGCCAAAATACCAACTCAGTCCCAATCGGCTTATCAAAACGACATAAATAATAGTAGGCTTCTAAGCGTTCGCGCCAAGTGATGGTCTGCGTCACAGTCATAGGTCTTTAACCACATTTGATTTAAATTTTTTGTTGTATAAATCGTTCAAAACTCGGTAAAAAAGTTTCTTGAACAATAAATTTACACCCATGCCAAGTATAACAGCTCTGACGTGTCCAACCATCTTCAAGTAAGACAACTCGCCGATCACATGCGGGTTGAGTACGTTGAAACAGAAATAAACCTATAGGCTTAGTACCAATGTGCTGAAAAATTCGGGCTTTTTTCTGCAAGCTTAAAATTGGAAAAATACTTTTAGCCTTTACCCATGCATGTTCTTCAGAACCATATAGATAACTCTCTCTAACCCATGAAGTATGATGCGTCGGCATTTTCATCCACTTAGCATCATCAAAACTCAATCTTTGAAAATGCTCTCTAAAAGGCTTAACACTAAATGCCCCCCCTGCTAAATCCGTCAATTGCTGGGTTAATGATCCTGATGCATTCAGCCAAGGATTCAGTTCTTTTGAAATATGCTGCATAAATCACTCATTGGCTTTATTTTTTAACACTTCATCAATTCTATACATTCAAATACAAAGATTTAAATGCCTTAAGCATTATCCGTTTTGGCAATCACTTGAAATTTACCTTGTGGTGTTTTGATTAATATCAAACCTTCAGCACTGAGATAAAAGCTTTGTGGATAATCAAAGCTCAAAGCCAACTCAGGATTTTTTAATTCGATAAATTCAGCCTGTTTGTAGCCTTCAATGGTTCGCCCAACTTCCATATAGGTCACTTCTGAAAAATTCAGCTTAAAGCCCTTCTCATGATCTTGTGGGTCAATCCAAGGAAAAAATCCTGTATGTTTTTTACGCGGTTTTGCCATAACAACTCAAAGTATTGATCAATACTCTATCTTAACCCAACAATACGCTAGAACAAAAAGAACCCGCGACATGCGCGGGTTCTTTTTACAGTGTAATTTATTTATAAATTACAGGCTGTAGTACATATCAAATTCAACTGGGTGAGTAGTCGTGTTCAAACGACGAACTTCTTCAGTTTTAAGCTCGATATAAGCATCAAGCATTTCTTTAGTGAATACGCCACCTTTAAGAAGGTAATCGTGATCCGCTTGAAGTGCTTCTAAAGCCATATCTAAGCTATGTGCAACTGTAGGGATTTTCGCTTCTTCTTCAGGAGGAAGATCATACAAGTTCTTATCAGCAGCTTCACCTGGGTGGATCTTGTTCTGAATACCATCAAGACCAGCCATCAACAATGCCGCGAAACCTAGGTACGGGTTCATCATTGGATCTGGGAAACGTGCTTCAATACGCTTGCCTTTCGGGCTAGAAACGTAAGGAATACGAATAGAAGCAGAACGGTTACGCGCTGAGTAAGCCAACATAATCGGAGCTTCGAAGTGCGGAACTAAACGCTTGTACGAGTTTGTAGAAGGGTTAGTGATTGCATTCAATGAACGAGCATGTTTGATTACACCGCCAATGAAGTAAAGCGCCATTTCTGACAAACCTGCATACTCATCACCAGCAAACAAGTTCTTGCCATCTTTAGAGATCGACATATGAACGTGCATACCTGAACCGTTATCGCCAACCATTGGTTTAGGCATAAACGTAGCAGTTTTCGCATATTGGTGAGCAACGTTCCAAACAGCATATTTAAACTGTTGTACTTCGTCAGCTTTACGAACCATTGTGTTGAAACTCACACCAATTTCTAACTGGCAAGATGCAACTTCATGGTGATGTACTTCAACACGACCTGGGCCCATGATATCTTCAATTTTTGCACACATTTCTGCACGCATGTCATGTGAAGAATCTACTGGAGGAACTGGGAAGTAACCACCTTTCACACGTGGACGGTGACCAGAGTTACCGCCTTCGTAGTCTTTGTTTGTAGACCAAGCAGCTTCTTCAGCAATCAATGTATGGCGAGCGCCAGACATATCGATTTCCCATTTTACTTCGTCAAATACGAAGAATTCTGGTTCTGGACCGAAGAATGCAGTATCACCAATACCTGTAGACTTTAAATATTCCTCAGCACGGCGAGCGATCGAACGTGGATCACGGTCATAACCTTGACCTGTAGATGGTTCGATAACGTCACAAGTAACAACAACAGTAGGCTCAGCGAAGAACGGGTCGATAAAACCAGTTTCAGCATCTGGGCGTAAAATCATGTCAGACGCTTCGATACCTTTCCAACCAGCAATTGATGATCCATCGAACATTTTACCGTCTTCGAATGAATCTTCGTCAATTGTGTCAGCTGGGTAAGTCACGTGTTGCTCTTTACCCTTAGTATCAGTAAAGCGAAAATCGACCCATTTTGCGCCACTTTCTTGTATGAGTTGAAGGACCTTGTTCGCCATGCTCATTTGCTCCAATGAATTTTTTGTTGCACTTTCAAGTGCGTGTTAGAAGTTGATATAGCTTAAGCAATTCTCATACCAACTTTCACAAATAAATCTAAAATCTTCAAATCCTTATAAGAAAACGAGCTTAGACCATTTGCTAATGTCTTTATTATACTGTGTCAAAAAGTAAATGCACCATATTCACACACAGAACTAAATTTATATTTTTAGTTATATTTTGATGCACTATTATAGTGCATATTTTTGATTGTTTTAGTAGCATTGCTGATCGACATACGCGTTTTAATCATCATGCTAAATTATTTAATTCAAATAAAATAAGAATTAATGATTTGAAATTCATCCATTTTCCTCATTAGCACGTAGATCAACCATTACGCCTTATCCAAGAACAAATATCAATCAATATGAAAACGCACAATAAAATGCAATTACTTATCTTGATTTAAAAATGCACCAAAATAGTGTTTAAGTATAATTTATCGCTTTTGTCACTTCTGTACGCGCCAAAAGAACTTCGATCAACATCACGATGTCTTCTTTTTTACGTGGATCTACAGCAAAAATAGGCATTTTAATATTTTTCATCGCCAAGATATTTCTATATTTTTTTAATAGTTGCTGGGTATTTTCATCTACATGACTAATCGCTAAAATCAAATTATCAACATGCTCACCTAGTAGATTTAAATAAATTTCGAAGTCATCAATTGCATTAATCTTTGTGTGATCCAGTAAAATAATTCCTCCATCTGCTTCATGACCGAGCACAGGTAAAATTTGCGTTATTTGTTCTTGATTTGAATATCCATAGAGGAAAGCCGTTTGATTCCCTTCTAATTTACAAATCGCATGCTCTATATCTGGAAGAGTCAACGAAATTGATAATGCTTGATGCTCAGCAATTTTATTTTGAATACTTGTAAAAGAAAGCTCTGAAAGTGATGTCAATGCAGTTGTTTTACCTGCTGCATGTGGACCAACAATAATATAATGATAATAATTCAACAGCTTATCCCCTTATTCTTTTCTTCAAAATTCAATGGTTATAAATCTAAAAGTTCTGCTTATATTCAATCATTTAATGACTGAGATTTTAATCGCTGTCTCACTCACTAAGCTTTCATCGCACGGCTTAATAAAGAAACCGAAATAAACTGATGAATGAATCTTAGATCAAGCCCTGTTTTTTGATGCACATGTTGACCTGTAGCCCCCTGTTCAAAGTAGGCAGCGATTTTAAAAATATCATTCCGTTGACTCAACTCGCTCGGTTGAGGCCAAATCTCTAATGTATAGGTTTGATCTAAAGCCTGATTTTCAATAACAGCTTTTGAATCCCACAGCACATTCCACAACCACTGATGTAGATCGACACCTTGTTGGTTACTCACCTTTTGAGACATTTGCATGGTCGCATATGTGAAATTTAGAGTCGAATAACTGCATTTTTCTTTTCTGGTTTGATCAATCCAAACTTGCTCAGTCTTGGTATTCATTAAAGCCAACTCACCATACTGATCAAACACCTGAATCGTGCCATTTTCTTCTTTGAAAAATTCAGCAATGACCGCCTTAAAATCTAATTCATCAACATTGGCAGTACTTGTATTTTCAATGCTTGTTTTAAAAGACTGAATATTTACAGGTACTTCTAAATAACGCTTATTAAACCATCCCTTTGTTTCATCATTGATGATAAAGGGCAAATAAAGCGTATCGTTTTCAATTTGGCCCGATCGGTTCTCATTGGTTAATAACCTTAAATACGGTACTTTTTTTTGGATATGGGACTGCACGATTTTAGAGTTCAAAAACAAATCATTCACCAACAACACATCAATGCTGGCTGAATTTAAAGTCACCCACTCCACCTTGACTGAATCATCAAATAAACTTTGTATTTTTTGTTTTAAATTTTCTTCAATAGTGAGGCTTAAACCAAAGATTGCTATTTTGATCTGTTCTTTCATTTAATCCTCTCATTTTTATAATGATGAAATTCTGTCTATGTAAACTCTATTCATACAATGATGTGGATGTCGCTAGGTGAAAAACTTCCAACTCATATGATTAAATATCATTTACTACAAGGTCAAAACAACACTTCATCGTTGCATATTTAAGCAAGAATATAGCACTTGTTTTACGCACTTTTAAAGTAAAGTCCATCAAATTTAGTATTCATTTTCAGATAGATAAGATTACTAAAAAAATTCAGAGGATTTTAACGCCTATTATCAACTATAACTAAACATACTATTAATCCAATCTTATTTATTTCTATTTTAAATACGATTTTGACCATTAAAAATACGCAAACAGACATCGTATTTTGAATTCATCAGACCGTGATAACTAAAACTAAAATTTTGAACTGATTTTGTTTAATTTTTGCTATGATGACGCACTATCCAATTCTTGCTTGAACATAATGAATTTTAATGTTTCGCATGAAACAATGGATATAGAACGGATCATAAAGCACAATTCAGTGCATAAATTTCAATAGGTTAGTAGGTTCAGTCTCATGCTTTTAATGCTCGACAATTACGATAGCTTTACTTATAACATCGTCCAATATTTCGGCGAGTTAGATCAAGAAGTAAAAGTGGTTCGCAATGATCAAGTCACATTAGAGGAAATTGAGCGATGGCAACCGAAATATTTGGTGATTGGCCCTGGCCCATGCTCACCCTCTGAAGCAGGTATTTCCATTCCTGCGATTCAGCATTTTGCAGGAAAAATTCCACTGCTTGGCGTATGTCTTGGTCATCAAGCCATTGGTCAAGCCTTTGGTGGTGATATTGTCCGCGCAAAAACGGTGATGCATGGTCGTCTGTCAGATATGTATCATGCTGACACAGGTATTTTCAGCAACCTACCCTCTCCATTTGCGGCAACTCGCTATCACTCTTTAGTGATTGATCAAGCGACAGTGCCTGAATGTTTAGAAGTAACGTGCTGGACCAATCAATCTGATGGTTCGATGGAAGAAATTATGGGTGTAAAACATAAGACATTGCCAATTGAAGGCGTGCAGTTCCACCCTGAGTCAATCCTAAGTGAACACGGTCATCAAATCTTTAAAAACTTCTTAGAAATTTACGCTTAATAGAGTGCAAAACAGATTATGAATATTCAACAAGCTTTAAATAATATCACTAAAAATATAGAGCTCACTCAACCTCAAATGGAAGATGTGATGCGTACCATTATGAATGGTGAAGCAACGGATGCACAAATTGGTGCTTTGATGATGGGTCTTCGTCAAAAAGGTGAAAGTATTGACGAAATCACCGCTGCTGCTCGTGTGATGCGTGAATTTGCAATTAAGATTGATGTCAGCGATGTACCATATTTAGTCGATATCGTGGGTACAGGTGGTGACGGTCAAAATTTATTTAACGTATCAACTGCATCTGCATTTGTGATTGCCGCAGCTGGTGCAACCATCGCAAAACACGGTAACCGTGGTGTTTCGACCAAGTCTGGCTCCTCTGATCTATTAGAAATTGCGGGAATCAATCTTGATTTAAACATGGCTCAAACTGAACGCTGTATCCGTGAAATGGGCGTTGGCTTCTTGTTTGCACCGAATCATCATAAAGCAATGAAATATGCTGTTGGCCCACGTCGTGAATTGGCTTTCCGTAGCATTTTTAACTTACTCGGCCCGCTTACGAATCCGGCTGGAGTAAAGCGTTTAGTGATCGGTGTATTCTCGCAAGAGCTTTGCCGTCCAATTGCAGAAGTAATGCAACAACTCGGTGCTGAACACGTGATGGTGGTTCATTCACGTGATGGTTTAGATGAAATCAGTTTAGCTTCAACAACCTATGTTGCCGAGCTTAAAAATGGTGAAGTCACTGAATATTCAATTAGTCCTGAAGAGGTAGATATCGAATCTCAAACGCTTACTGGTTTGATGATCGAAGACTCTGCGCATAGCTTTAAATTGATTCAGGATGCACTTGGTAAAAAGAAATCAGCGATTGGTGAAAAAGCTGCCAACATGATTGCGTTAAATGCGGGTGCAGGTATCTATGTATCTGGTTTAACCAGCAGTTATAAACAAGGTGTCGCACTGGCTCATGACATTATTTATGGCGGTCAGGCTTTAGAAAAACTCAGTGTGCTATCTGAATTTACTAAAACATTAAAACAATACGAAGCTTAAGCAAGGGAACGACTCATGGTGAATATCGCAAATACGATTTTAGGTAAAATTATTGATCGTAAACATGAAGAGTTTGCTCTGCGTTTAAAGCAACGTAGTTTGTATGATGTTGAACAATTTGCTCAAGCTGCAACGCCTGTTCGTGGCTTCGCTCAATCTTTATTGAGTAAACAGCCAGGTGTGATTGCTGAAATCAAAAAAGCTTCTCCTTCTAAAGGCATCATTCGCGAAAACTTTAATCCAGCAGAAATCGCTGAACAGTATGAAAATGCTGGCGCTGCGTGCTTATCTGTTTTAACAGATGTAGATTTCTTCCAAGGTGCAGATGAGAATATTGAGATTGCACGCTCACACTGCTCTCTTCCTGCTTTGCGTAAGGATTTCTTAATTGATCCTTATGGCGTGATCGAAGCGCGTGCTTTGCATGCAGATTGTATTTTGTTGATCGTCGCTTGTTTATCTGACCAACAACTTGAAGAAATGTCGAAAACTGCATTTGAGCACAATCTTGACGTTTTGGTTGAAGTTCATGATGAAGAAGAATTAGAGCGTGCGCTTCGTTTGAACGAACGCTGTCTCTTAGGTGTCAATAATCGTAATTTAAAAACTTTTGATGTGGATTTAAATACATCGATCCGTTTGAAGAAATTACTTGAGCCTTCTCGTCTGTTGGTGACTGAAAGTGGTATAGCAACACCTGCTGATGTAGCGATGATGCAAGAAAATGACATTCATGCATTCTTGGTAGGTGAAAGTTTTATGAAACAGCCTAGACCTGATCATGCTTTTGCAGAATTGTTTGGTGTACCAAAGCAGTTATAACTTATTTAAGAAGAGGGTTAAGTTACCCTCTTCTTTTTTTACTTTATCTTGATGATTAGAAAAATATGAACAATTCATCGGATCATAATTTTGAAATTGAATGGAATCTATCCTTCCCTCAAAAAATTCCTATAAGCTATTTATTCAAATATTACTTTTCTGAAAATTGGTTACGTATTTACAGTCTTCCTCAAGCTAAAAGATATGCTGAAGACCCAATTGAACTTCAGCAGTTACTACAGCATCAAAACCAAATTTTCTCAGATTGTTTTAATTCTGAAATGATCATCCATATTGTTTCAGGTTGTTATTCTCATGGTGAAATTAAATCATCTGATCATAGTCAAAATCCACTGTCTCGTTATGATTTTGAAATAGGAACACTGATACATCTACATTCAGCAGATCCTTTCTATTTTGATGATGGGGAGAATAATGACCGATACTTCACGCCACACTTTGTTCAATCGATATGGAAGCAAAATCTACACAATGATTTACTCATCAAAATAGCGGATGATGAGACTGATGCTTTTTTCATTTCTTTTGAAAAAAATATTATTATTGTACCCTATGATGGTGGAATAGATCTTATAGCTTCTGATGTAAAACTCATTAATCGGTTGAGACAAAGATATGCATCATATTTATCGAATCGTGAAGATGGGCTATAAACCAAATTTCAATGTTCCTATAAAATTTTAATTACTCCTATTTCAAAATAAGTTTTTATAACTATCAATTTTCTTATTTAAGATTGCTCTCTCGCAATGCATTCATTTGCTAAAAGCTCACTCAGAATCCAATCTTGTTCAAAACGATCTTCATTCCGACTATAATAGTCTTCAAATCCTTCTATTTAGATGTTTCATTCAACTATGAGTAAACATGATTCTTCGCTTTCAAAAGCGCAGTATGACTTATTGAAATCATTTAAAAAGCAAATTACCAATCCTCACACCGCAGCCATCAAACAGGCTGTTGAGGAAAAAGCTCAAGTTCAACCCGAGCCTGAAGATGATCTCGAATTATTTCGCAAGCAAATGCAAGGTGTCCAAAAAATGGATAACAGCAATATTGCGAAAATCGACAAATCCAATTCAAAAAAACCAAGTGCTCAAGTCCTCGCAAAACGAGCTGCGGCAGAAGGACCAATGCAAACCGATTTGGCTGAGTTATCTGATACTCAAGCAATGCTCAACCCTGTAGGAAGCCAAGCCAATCTGAGCTATCGCATTGCAACTTTGCAGCACAAAGTATTTGAAGACCTTAAAGCTGGAAACTTACGCTGGTTTGAAGCCGTTGATTTGCATGGTTGCACTGTGGAAGAAGCACGTCAGGCTGTTTTGCAGATTATTCAAATTGCTAAAGATGAAAACCAAAACGTGTTAAAAATTGTGCATGGCAAAGGGCCAGATGCCATTTTAAAAACCTATGTGAATGGTTGGTTACGTCAACATCGTGATGTTTTGGCATTTGTCAGTGCTCCTGAAAAGCAAGGGGGTACAGGCGCTGTTTTAGTTTTACTCAAACGCAGTGAAAAGAACCCAAAATTTAATCAATAATCGGATTTTTTCCCCAAATCAGGGCATTGTAATAGTTTTCTGCTACAATGCCGTCCTTGTTCGATATCAGTGTAAGTGAACACGTCTTATGTCTATGCAGCAATCCTACGCCAACATCCTTACAGCAGTTGGTGAAGATCTTACTCGTCCTGGTCTAAAAGATACGCCAATGCGTGCTGCAAAAGCTTTTTCGTATTTAACGTCGGGCTACAGCCAAACGCTTGAAGAAGTGACCAACAATGCGGTCTTCCCTTCAGATAACCGTGAAATGGTTTTGGTGAAGAACATCGAATTTTATTCATTATGTGAACATCACTTATTACCATTCTATGGTCGTGTACATATTGCCTACCTCCCTGAAGGTAATGTTTTGGGCTTATCTAAATTTGCTCGCATCACTGAAATGTTTGCT
Source organism: Acinetobacter sp. CY81 (assembly GCF_059515925.1). Classification (NCBI taxonomy): domain Bacteria; kingdom Pseudomonadati; phylum Pseudomonadota; class Gammaproteobacteria; order Moraxellales; family Moraxellaceae; genus Acinetobacter; species Acinetobacter sp. CY81. Next base: position 342,205 of record NZ_JCAKNC010000002.1, on the reverse strand, counting down.
CGTCGTTTACAGATTCAAGAGAATTTAACCCAGCAAATTGCAGAAGCTGTTACAGAAGTCACTGGCGCTCGTGGCGTTGCTGTTGTGATTGATTCTGCTCATATGTGCATGATGATGCGCGGTGTCGGTAAACAAGAGTCCACAACTCGAACTGTGTCATTCATTGGTGATTTTAAAACCAATAAAGAAGACCGCCGTGAATTCTTAAGTGCCGTACCTGAAAGCCATTAATGCTGTACCAAAACCTCAACCGCTGTTGGGGTTTTATTTTGTCTGATTTTTAATACTCATTTAAATTTTGATTTTATATTTGAGGAATTTTTAGATGTCTTTAATTTACATCGCAGGACAAGAAAAAGATCAAGGACTTAGTCAAGCTGAACCAAGCATCGACTACCCTCGTCCAGATCGTTTAGTTTCAGGAAACCCACAAAGAATTACGCATAGCTTATATGAACATCCTAATATGGGCTGTGGCATTTGGGAATGTGAAGTTGGTTCATGGAATATTGTATTTGCAGACAACAAACAAGAATTTTTTAATGTCATTGAAGGTCTCGTGCGCATTCATGACCTAACAGGCAATTTTATTGAAGTAGCCGCAGGTCAAGCAGGTATTATCCCCCCTGCCTTCCAAGGTAGATTTGAAGTGGTGGAAGCAGTTAAAAAATATTACGTTTTGGTTGAAGTCTAAAACGCACACCTCTACTTTATAAAATTTGTATCTGTCATTTAAATCTGCCACATCCACTTGATGTGGCAAATTCTTAAAATTTCATGCTCCCTGAATAAACAGATTCATGACATTACTCTCCTTAGCAATACGTTTTTATTTTCACTCTTTTTTTTAACCCTCTTTTATTTTAATTTTCTGATCTGCTCATCCACTTCTATGCTCATTTGAATCTGATCAAATTTTATAAATCACGCTTTGTCATTAATCTTTTTGCATGACCTGTAATACAAATGTAATAAGCGTTACATTGTTATTTTAATTTTACTAATCATATCAAGTATTAAAAATTCCTCTCTTACAATTAAATAATTAGTCACATCTACAGTGCCCAAACTACAAAATTAATCGTTACATTGAATGTATGACGAAAAAACTGAATGACTAATTTTCGGAATCTTCAATCATAAACTCTATTCATTAAGGATTTTGCCCATGGCTACTTCACAAAAGAAAGCAACTTCTGTAAAAGCAAAAGATACTTCTGAAAAAGAAAAGAAATTGGCAACCAAAAAACCTGAGGAGAAAAAGAAAACAACGTCAACCAAAGCGGCATCTAAAACAAAGGATACAAAAGCATCTACAACCAAATCTTCAAATGCGAAAACAAGCAAGCCCAAAAACACTAAATCGAAAGATAGCAAAGCAAAGGACAAAGACACTTCAGCTAAAGATTTAAAAACAAAAGAATCAGCAGCTAAAAAGACTAAAGCTAAAGAAAGCAAATCGAAAGATAGTAAAGAAAAGTCTAAATCAACGGAAACTAAAGCAGCTTCAAAGGCAAAATCTGTCTCTAAAGCTAAAACCACTCAGCCTAAAACTGAAAAAGCAAAGACCACCAAGGTTTCCTCAACTAAAGCCAAAACCCCAACTAAACCCAAAGCTAAAAAGTCCAAGTAAACCTTTCTTCAGATACATAGCGATTTGATTTAAAGACTGAAGGTAAAGTAATACATTCAATTCTATTAAAGAGCTCATGAAATACAAATACGAATTTCATGAGCTCAATTATTTTTTAGATGAGAATAAATACTTAAACGCTAAAAGACTAAGCGATAATAGATTAGTCAAAATAATTTAAAGGCATTTTCAAATAACGAATTCCATTTACTTCAGGCTCTGGAAATTTACCCGCTTTCATATTGACTTGAATCGCAGCAATCATCAATTTAGGAACAGCTAAATCAGCATCTCGCTTCTTTCTCATTGCAACAAATTCCGTTTTGAGCGTATTCTGTTTGAGATGAATATTTCGATTTTTTTGTGCACCTATCGTTGTCTGGTAGACATATTCTGTACGTGATTCAGGCAAATAATCATGACATAAGAAAACACTAAAATGGTCTGGTAGCTGATATAAGCGTTGAATCGAATCAAATAGTTGCGCAGCATCACCATGTGGAAAGTCGCAACGTGCTGTTCCATAGTCATACATAAACAATGTATCACCGACGAATACAGCTTCTTCAATTACATAGCTTAAACATGCGGGGGTATGACCTGGTGTAGGTATGTTATAGGCGCTCAAATTGCCAATTTTAAATGCTTCATGATCTGTAAATAAATAATCAAAATCCTGCTGTTCTATCAGCTCTTTTTCATCAAGATGATAAATCTTGGCAAATGTTTGTTGAACTTGTTGGATCTTTTGACTGATGCCAATGACTCCTCCCAATTTCGATTTTAAATATTGTGCTGCACTTAAATGGTCTGCATGAACATGCGTCTCTAAAATCCATTGGACTTGTAATTTTTGCTGCTGAATATAATCAACAATTTGATCCGCCAATGTCGTTTGGGAACTGACCGATGCAGCATCATAGTTCAGCACACTATCAATGATCGCACATTGTCTTGTTTCCAAATCTGCGACGACATAGCTAAACGTATTGGTATCTTCATCAAAAAATGACTGAATTAAAGCATTTGATGTTGCTTGATCAAGTGTATTAGAAAGTTGTTTATCCGCCTTTTGATGCATCCTGTTCTCTCACTTAAACACGCTTGATCAATTTTGAACTAAAAAAATCATAAGCCCAAATCCCAATGAACATCGCAACGATAAAATACCCCGCCTGATAGTGCCCTAACCCAATTAAAGTTAAACTTGGTGCTGGACAGATCCCTGCTAGTCCCCAACCAATCCCAAATAAAGCACTCCCCACAATGAGTCTTTTATCAATATTTTGCTGAGTAGGTAATTCAATTTTTTCAGCATAGAAAGTCTTGGTTTCAGGATGTTTAAGCACTTTTTGAAACGGCATAAAAGCCACAGCGATTGCCCCTATCATGACCAATGCAAGACTAGGATCCCACTCACCAAATACATCTAAAAAGTTCAATACTTTTTCTGGATTGGCCATGCCGGAAAGCATTAAACCGAGTGAAAATAGACCACCTAAGCCAAAGGCAATTAAATTTTTCATCCATTCACTCCCAGCACATGACGCATCACAAATACAGTGATTGCTCCTGTCAGCATGAAACAGCCTGTCGCAATAAAAGAGCGCTTAGATAAGCGACTAATCCCACAAATACCATGACCACTCGTACAACCTGAACCCATTCGTGTGCCGATGCCCACAATCAGTCCTGCTATCAGCATCAACCACGGCGAAGCATTTAACTCAATAGATTGACTGAATTGTGCTTTAAAGAAAAATGGGACAATAAAAATACCCAAAATAAACCATAAAGCAGGCGTCTTAAATATAGTTTGGGGATTCAAAACCTGCCCGATTAAGCCACTGATACCCGCAATTCGACCATGCACATATAAATAACCAATGACTGCTAAACCAAGCAAAGCTCCGCCAATAAAAGCTAACAATAAATCATTCATGATAAAATTTGATATAAATAATCAATAATATTTATATTATGCCGAAATTTAAGCTGATTTTCGAGTCATGTAAGTAAATTAAAAGCAATGATCCTAAAAATTTTCATTGCTTTATTCAATTTGAATAACGATTTATTCTTATGTATTTCACTCTCTGTACAGTGCAAAATTAAAAGAATTTGACGTAACCCAAACTCCATTTATCCCAATCCAGACCATTTTGCGTTTGGTATTCCCAACCAAGACGGAGCGCATTTTGCTGATTGAATAAATATTGAAGATTAGAATTCAACTTTAAATTCCACTGATGACTGTCTTCCCAATACGGCAATTCAACTTGTACAAGAGAGTTGATTCGATCTGACCAAATATTTTGACAACCCAATGTTGGCCCTACACCAACTCTCCAACCATCATCCAGCGCTTTACCTGCTTGGAACTGTTGTTGAATTTGCGCATAACATAAATGTTGGCGATCTTGATCTGCTTTGGTATAGCCAAACTGTGTTTTAAGGCTTGCTACACCATGTTGTTCCAACTCACTAAACTGTCCATTGCTATCCAATGCTTCTTGTTGCCAGCCCAAGTTAAAGCCCCAACTGAGTGGTAATTTGAACGGCGTTATAGGGTTATAAGAATTCACACTTAGAAAATCAAAATGATTGAGTTTCAATTCATCATCACGATATTGAATTGATCCATCCCAAAACATCAATTGAGTGCCTATACGAAAGCCACCCTGAGGATCAATTAGGTCGTGATAGGCTTGTCGATGACCAAGCTCCACATATCTCTGACCTTGTAACTCACCTGCTTTTAATGAGAATTGACGCGCTTTATGCGATGCTGTTGGATCAGTTTTGGGCTGCGTAGGGGCTGTTCTTTGCTTTTCAGTGTGACTACGACTTCTTAATTGTAATAAAGATCTTAAACGTGGCTGTGCAAATTTTTCTTCAACTTTGCGACCTAAGAATTGTAAATATAAATCGTCATAGGCCATTTCTAAAATTTTAGCTTGATCTAATGCTGAATACTTTTCCAAGAGTTTAGGCATTTTCTGCGGTTCAGCAAATCCAACTTCATGAGCCACTTCTGCCAAATCATAACCATGCTGTTTGGCCTGTGCTAATAGCTCTGTTTCAAGTGCAGGACGATAAACCGTGTCTTTGATCAAGTCATTCTGCTCAATCGCTTTAATGGTCTCAACAGGTATGGCAGCCACTTTAAATTGTTCAGCCAAATTTGCATTCGGTCGAACCAAATCAATCAATCCCAACAAGCGGTACGCACAATTATCACTGACAAAATAATAAGGAAAACTGACTTTTTGCATTTCCCAAATGTGTTGAACTAAAAATAGAGTTTCTTGCTCATTTAAATTGAGTTCATATTCCCACAAATCACGACTTTCAAAATCGCCGTATTCCTTCACTTTACGGTAATACGGCATGAGCGAATATTCACCTGGATACTGTCCCGTTAGCCCTTTCCATGCATAGGACCAGTTGTCCCCACCATTCACTGTAGCTGCATAATTAATAGCATAAGAAACTAAATTCAATTGTTTTTGATCTTTCGGATCAAGACGCAATAGAGTATGCCCAAACATAGAACTTGGATTGCCCATAAAGTCTGTGGCATAGATCAAAGTTGCTTTGTACGGTTTGATTTGCCCCATCCATTGATCGTATTCAGGACACTCTACCGCTGGTAACTCAGATTCTTGAATCTCAAGTTGTCGCATAATCCACTGACTACGTGCAGGAAAACGACAACGTACAGATTGATTCGATTCTGCCGATTGAAAAAGCGCTTGAATATTACTGTGTAATTCTTTTTTTAAATCACTTTTACCCTGATTCGATAAAAAATAGCCCGAATACTCAACTTCACTCTTTCCTTTTTCATTTGCATACATCAAACGTAGCCAAGTTTTGTCCTGTTCTAATTTTTTTTGTTCAGACAATTGAATATACGATTGAGTAATTGAAGAATCTGCTGCGAATGCAGAGATACTTAAAGAGGTTAAAAGTGTAAGTAGAGTAATGGATTTCATTCAATTCTTTTTAATTAAATATGAGATAGGTATTTCAAACTAAACGCTTAGAAATTAATTTTAAACACAATATATTAGACATAAAAAACCCTGTCATAAGACAGGGTTTTTAGTAAGCAATTAAACGTATGCTTTAAGCACTTCGTCTTGCGCCATTACTGTTTGTAAAGATGCAAGAACTTGTAAAGAATTTTGGTTTTCTGAAGAATAAATTTCAGAGAAGTTTTGTTTAGATACAGCAAAGAAACGTGCTTTATCTTGTGATTTGATGTTTAATAACTCAGCAAGAACATTCAGGCTTTCACCTTGACCAACTGCCATATCACGTGCAAGAGTTTCAGCATTTTCATTGGTAAATGTTACCGCTTGAGCAGTTACAGTACCTGTACCGCTACAACCTAAAGTACCAAAAGTAATACCCAATAATTGGTTAGTGAAAATACCATTAGTCGTTGCAGCAAGAATTTTAGGCACTTTACCAGATTGACCTGCCCATACTTGAGAACCTACGCCACAACCAACGTCTTTGTCAGCAAATGCAGCAGTTGAACCTACAGCTAAAACAGCAGCTAAAGCAATTTTTTTTAACATGATAGCTCTCCAGAATTATCAATTTTAGAATGTCTTATTTCATTATTAATGCTTACTAAGCACTAATTTAAGATAACGATATCTGTTTGATAACGCAAAACAAAATTGCTCATTTTTAGTGATTTTTTTTCAACCAGTTGATCTTATTTATCTTTTAGTTGCCAAGTTCCATCATTTTCACGCTTGCCGAGTATTTTTAGCACTAAAACCAGACTCAACAATAGCAATAAATACCATGAACCTAGCTTGCCCCATCCCACCATATGCCAACCATCTTGCTGTGAAGGATAAAGCCAAATTTTATAGAAAGTACTGATGTTTTCCGCGACCCAAATAATAAATGCCAGCAAAATTAAGATCGGTAACATTGGGAGCTTAATTTTATGTTGTTGAAGTTGAAAATGAATTTTGGTGTCCCAAAAAATCACGATACTCCATAAGAACAACATATATCTAAAATCATTGATAAAGAACTTACTCATGAAATTGATATAAGCCAAAATTGAAAGAGCCAACATATTGCCGAAACTTGGCAACTTGGTAAAAGAGACTTGATAGAGCTTCAAACTACGCGCAAAGAAACTACCCACCGCTGAATACATAAAGCCAGCAAAAAGTGGTACGGTCATGATTTTAAAAACTGCAGGCTGAGGATAGAACCATGATGCGATGTGAGGATGCGTCAGGAAAATTTCCATAATCATCGCCAATAGATGAAACAGTGCAATCACTTTTGCTTCAGCCCAAGATTCAAGCTTGATATAGATCAGACAAATTTGAATGATGACGGCATAAAACAATAAATAATCGTAACGAAAAAAGCCCCAATATTCGTCACTTCCCATTGGCGCAGTTACGGCAAAAGCAATGAGAAGTAAAATACCAAATAAGGCAGCGAAGGCTGCCTTATGGATGAACTCTAAAATTCCTTTTAAAAAGATCATTATCGATTTTCTAAATTGCGTACCTTTATATAGTACTCAATTTTAAAGAATTAATTACAAATATTTTGCACTGTACTCATGTACGGTATCAATAAATGCTTTTGGATGTTCAGGGTCTACCCATTGCGTGATTCCATGCCCAAGGTTTGCAACATAGCCTGTTTTCTCACCATTGGCATAGGCATCATCAAGCATTAACTTCACCGCTTTTTCAATACTTGCTGGGGAACCGTATAACGTCGCAGGGTCAAGGTTACCTTGTAGTGCAGCACGACCATTTACAGTTTGACGAGCAACATTTAAAGGTGTAGTCCAATCCAAACCAAAAGCATCGGCGCCAGTCGCAATCATGGGTTCTAACCACTGACCACCACCTTTGGTGAATAAAATAACAGGCACTTTACGACCTTCATTCTCACGTTTTAATCCAGCGACAATTTTTTGCATGTATTTTAGTGAGAATTCAAGATATTCACGGTGCGCTAATGCCCCACCCCAACTATCAAAAATTTGAACGGCTTGAGCACCTGCATCAATCTGCGCATTTAAATAGTCAATGACAGCATCAGCTAAGCGGTCTAATAATGCATGCAAGACTTCTGGCTGTGCATACATCATCTGCTTCGTGAAACGGAAGTCCTTACTTGAACCACCTTCGATCATGTACGTTGCAAGTGTCCAAGGGCTACCTGAGAAACCAATCAGTGGAACTTGCCCCCCCAAAGCAGAACGAATGGTACTTACTGCACGCATCACATAAGCCAAATCAGATTTGGCATCAAACTTTGGTAAGTTCGCTACATCTTGCTCAGTACGTATCGTTTTATGAAACTTTGGCCCTTCACCTGTTTCAAAATACAACCCTAAACCTAATGCATCTGGTACCGTTAAAATATCGGAAAATAAAATCGCTGCATCGAGATCATAACGACGTAATGGTTGCAAAGTCACTTCACAAGCAAAGTCTTGGTTTTTGCACAGTGAAAGAAAATCACCCGCAGTCGCCCGTGTCGCACGATATTCAGGTAAATAACGGCCTGCTTGGCGCATCATCCATACTGGCGTGCAATCTACAGGTTCACGTAATAAAGCACGTAGAAAACGATCATTCTTTAAGGTCGTCATTTACTTTTCCAATGCAAAAGTTAATTTTCATTCATCATACCAAAAAAGGTCATGAATGTAGTGATTCCTAAGATTAAAAATCCTGATGATCGCGATCTAAAAAATGTGATTTTAAACAAAACAAATACTGCATAACGTTATTTTTTCTGCAATACTTTCACAGGTTTTTAAAATTCTAAATGAATAATTCTTAAGGTTGAATTACATGTTCGTTCGCTCAATCCTTGCTTTGAGTCTTAGTTGTATTTTGTCAGGTACAGCATTCGCTGCAAATACAAATGCAGAACAACCCCTAGCGCCAAAAAAAGTGAATCAAGTTAACTCTATTCAAGATCCGATTGATCCTTTAGCCGTTGATTCAACTACAGCGAGCTCAGGCGGTGAAGCTAAAATTTCTCAGCAAGAACAACAAGATCTAAATCAAGCTGCTTCAACATTACAAAACTTAGAAAGTACTGAAGATAAAACAGCTGACATTGGTGCTGCTCCAGCATCGACTGCACCAACATTTACACCGAATGAGACTGCATCATCTGAGCCTGCTACAACAGCCACTCAAGCACCTGTTTCATGGACACTTGATGGTTTGAATAATGCATCATGGTCAGAAAATATCGGTAAAGGTCAATTTCCTGTTTATGCACGCGCTCACGTGATGCTTAACAATGCGCATGCTTCACCAGGTGCAATTGATGGTACAAGCGGTAAAAATACGCTTAAAGCGATTGCTTCTTTCCAACAAATGAATGGGATTAAAGCTACTGGTGCATTGACGCAAGAAACTTGGGATGCATTGGTTGCTCGTCAAGGCGGCAAACCTGCTTATGTTGAATACACGATTACAGCTGCAGACCTAAAAGGTCCTTATGCAAAATCAATTCCACATGACTATGCATTACAATCCAAAATGAAAGGATTGTATTACACACGTGTTAGTGAAATGTTGGGTGAAAAATTCCACATGGACGAAGGTTTCTTAAAGAAATTAAATCCAAAAGCAACATTTAACAAAGTGGGTGAAAAAATCATTGTGACCAATATTCGCAATGAATTACCAGAGAACATTCATTTGATCGTTGCACATAAAGGTGCAAAGCAGCTGTATCTATTCAATGCTCAAAATCAAATGGTCGGTTCATTCCCTGCAACGATTGGTAGTTCAGATACACCATCACCTACAGGTACATACAAAGTGACAGGTGTAGCACCAAATCCTTGGTATAGCTATTCTCCAAGTAACTTTGTACAAGGTAAGAACCTTAAACCTCTATCATTACCACCAGGTCCAAATGGTCCAGTGGGTAACATCTGGATTGGTTTAAGTAAGAAATCTTTTGGTATTCATGGTACACCGAATCCATCTGCAATTTCTAAAACAGCGTCTCATGGTTGTATTCGTTTAACCAACTGGGATGCGAATGATCTAGGTAAAAAAGTAAAATCAGGTGTGACTGTTCGTTTCTTAGAATAATCGAGCTTGATCGTCCATAGATTTTAGACCTACCTCCGGGTAGGTTTTTTATGATTATTGATTTGATCTACTCCATAAAACAATAAACCTATAAATGAATCCATCATCCCATAAATAAAACAATACGTTGCTTTTATTAGATTTCATCTCATGTAAAGCTCAGTTAATATTATTTCATTAAATAAATACTAAGAATTGGAGAATCGGAATGACAACTTATTTACACCGTAGTGAAGATCGTGGTCATGTTCAAGCTGGTTGGTTGAACACCCATCATAGTTTTTCATTTGGTAGCTGGTATAACCCTGACTTAATGGGTGTTGGCCCGCTACGTGTAATTAATGACGATCATATTGCTGCGCATAATGGTTTTGGTACTCATGGTCATGACAATATGGAAATTCTCACCTGTGTACTCAAAGGTGCGATTTCGCATAAAGACAGCATGGGTAATGCAGGTGACATCAAACCAGGTGAATGGCAATTAATGAGTGCTGGTACGGGTGTTCGTCATAGCGAAATTAATCAATATGATGAAGACGTTCATCTATTCCAAATTTGGATTATTCCAAATGTGAAAGATGCTGAACCATCGTATCAACAAATTCAGCTTGACCCAAAAGATGCGCCGAATCAATGGCATTTGATTGCAGGTCCAAATGAAAATGCACCAATGCACTTACGCCAAGATGCAGAAGTGAAAACTGCTGTGTTAGAAGCTGGCCAATCTTTGGATGTAAATAAAACTCAAACGTTTAACTACATTCATGTGGTAGAAGGTGAAGTCGAAATCGCAGGTCAAACTGTAAAAACTGGTGATGCGTTGATGTTTGATGAAAACTCGACTGTAAAAGCAAATCAAAACACTCAAATGATTTGGTTTGATCTACCGCGTTAATCACAGGTTTGACTGTTTAGGTCATGGTGCTATTTTTGACCATGACTTATATGGTGAATCGAAAAGTCAAACAATCTTATACATTAACTGAAAATAAAAAACCCTGATCAATGATCAGGGTTTTTTGTATTTGGCGGAAGCGGTGAGATTCGAACTCACGGAGGGGTATAAGCCCTCGTCGGTTTTCAAGACCGGTGCATTAAACCGCTCTGCCACGCTTCCAATGGCGGCTATCATATAAATAAAATTCGACCTTGGCAAATACTTTTATTCATTTTTATTCACGAATGTTCAAATTTAATTCAATATTGACTAATTTGATGAATTATCAAGCTTTTCATATCGAATACTATTGATGAACCATGTTTTTTTGCCCAGTGGCGTGATGACTTCAAACTCATCATCCACTTGTTTGGATAACATCGCCCGAGCCATCGGTGCATCAATTGAAATATGTTGTGGATGATGATCATAAATTTCATCAATTCCTACAATGCGCAAGGTCTTCACCTCTCCCTTTTCATTTTCTATTTCTACCCACGCACCAAAATAAACTTTGCCTTCTTGCTCAGGCGAAAAATCAATGATTCTCAACTCTTCAAGTCGCTTACCTAAGTAACGAACACGACGATCAATTTTTCTTAAAATTTGCTTATTGTATTGATAATCCGCGTTTTCCGAACGATCGCCAAGACTGGCTGCCCAATTTACTTTTTGGGTAATTTCCGGACGCTCTTCATGCCATAAATGCTTTAATTCTGCGACTAACTTATCATGTCCAGAACGTGTGATCAGATTAGATTTCATCATTGAATTCTTAGCAAATTTGCTTACAAAGTGGCTACACATTGCAATATTTTATACCCTATTTCCACATATATAAATTTTATAATTTTTATTTCTTTTATATATCATAAGCTTAATTGTCAATTTTTCATTTTTTTATGTACAAAATTTGACAATGTTTATTTCCATGTTTATTATGCGCTCACTGTTTAGCTTGTTTATTTTTTATACAAAGAAGGTTTCTTCTTTATTTTTATTACCCACATGTCATTTTGAATGACGTTCATGACGCCCACCCTTATTGAATTTATCAACTTTAAATTAAAGTTTTAAAGCGGGTTCGCTTTTGCTTTTTTTGGGCATAAATTACTTGTAGCGGAGACAACATGCACAGTAGTTCACAATCAGGATCTAGGCCTAGCCTAAATTCTTTTACTTCCTCTCTCACATTTAAAGCGTTGGTTCTCGCTACAGCATTTATCCCGTTCCACACGATCAATGCAACAAAGACCAATCAGTACAACTCAGTGGTCAATAGCAACAAATTAACGGTCGTTGCTGTTTCCAATCCTACGGTTGTATTTAAAGACGGCAGTTTCAAGCATGGTTTTGGATATGACTTAGTCACTAGCTATGCAGAGAGCCTCAATGTAAAACTTGATTTCAAAACAGTTTCTTCAAATGAAGCTGCCTTGAAAATGGTTCAGCAAGGTAAAGCTAACTTTGCAATGACCACTGCTTCAACAGCAACTATTGAATCTAAAAACCTAACAGGCTTTTCGGCTGCGTGTGGTGATTTCAATAGCCTGAAAAAAAATGGTTTGAATGCTGACATCAATTGGGTGTTCAAACGTGCTGATGATCCTCTGACAGACATTGCCAGTGGATTTGTGTGCCAAAGTAAGCAAGATGGTTCAATTCAGCAAATGGCATCTTTCTACAACCGCAAAGTTGTGAAAGAAAATGATTGGAAAATGATTCAACGTGATTTACGTAATCGTATGCCTATCTATAAAGCCAGCTTTAAACAGTCTGCAAAAAAATACAATCTTGATTGGCATTTCTTAGCAGCAGTCGGTTATCAAGAGTCTTATCTTAAGCCTGACTCAGTTTCGCCTACAGGTGTGCGTGGCATTATGATGCTCACCAACAGTACAGCGCGTGCAATGGGTGTCTCAAATCGTGTAGATCCAGCGCAAAGTATTCAAGGTGGTGCGAAATACTTTGATCTGATGATGTCGCGTTATGAGAAAATCCCATTACAAGATCGTTATTGGTATGCATTGATTGCTTATAACATGGGTCCAGGTGCGACAGATCAAGTGATGAAGCGTTTACGTTCTCAGGGCAAAAATGCGAATGATTGGATCGAAGTATATGATTACTTAAATCGTAATCAGTCTCGTAATGGTCGCTATAAGCAAGCGGTTCAATATGTAACGCGTATCCGTGCTTATTTAGAGCATATTAAGACAACACCTCAACTACAGAACATCTAATGCCTATGTTAATTGAGAGTTAGCTCAGCTGATTCAGTAATGTCTTAGTATTATTTGAATATAACATCACATGAATTAATCTAGATTCATGAGATGTAAAAAAAGCTTACCCAAGGGTAAGCTTTTTTTTGATTCAAAAGAATCAAATAGGCAATTAAGCAGTTTGTTCTAATACTTTTTTGAATAGATCTTTTTGCTCTTGGCTAGGCTTCGCAGTTTGAAGTGCCATCAATTGAGACATATCACCTTGTACTTTAATTTTGCCTGTCATGAATGCTTGCATTGCAGCAGCCATATCAAACTCTAGGAACACTTTACGAAGTGTTTCAGCATCAAGCGTCAAAGTTGTTTTTGCATTTGCAGACGCGCCTTTTACGATTTTACCACTATCTAAAGCAAGTTCAGTTGTACCTTCACCACCTGTTACAACCAAATTTAACGCTAGGTTAGAAAGTGATGCAGGTAGATTTAAGTCACCAGCTTCAGCAGTTAATTTTTCAACATTCGCAAACCAATCATCAGTTAAAAATGCAGGCATGTTCTTTCCTCGATATATTTATTCAATTTATTGTGTTACCAATCCAAGATAACCACATGATGAAGCATAATGCTTGCATATTGTTATAGCACGTAAATTTCATTAATCCACCCCTTTTTTTGTACTCACTGTTCAATTTTTATCGGATTTTATTATTAAATCAGTAGTGAAGCTTCACTTGGTTTTGGTGCTATATAAGTCAATGATTTAAAATACCTTGCACTGCTTAAAAATTGATATAAAAAATCATTTTTGCAAGGTGATTCATTTTTTGGGTGATGCACACTTTTCAGCTTCTTTATGATTTGTTCAAACTGTTTAAAAGCCTCATCAAGTAAGTCTGCTCTTTACCGCGATAATAATGCCCATAAAAAAAGGCGCTTTGTCAGCACCTTTTTTCAAGAAAATATTAAAACTCATGAGCAGTTGTTTATTCTGCTGCAAATCCTAAATTCACCATGTTAATTCGCTTGGTTTGAACTGGATCTTCTTCAGTTGAACAACTACCTGTGAAATCAAGTTCACGTTGCTCATCCAAAGCTTCAAAGTCAAATAAATCACGATCGGCCAATTGCGATGGAGACACATTCTGCATTGCACCAAAAATGCTGTGCAAACGTTTTGGATGGGCTTTATCCCATTCACGCAACATGTCATTAATAATGGCACGTTGTAAATTTTCCTGCGAACCACATAAGTTACATGGAATGATTGGAAAATTACGCATTTCTGCATATTTGATAATGTCCTTCTCTTCAACATAAGCTAAAGGACGAATCAAAATATTCTTTTTGTCAGAAGACAAAAGTTTAGGTGGCATTGCTTTTAAACTACCACCGTGGAATAAGTTCAAGAAGAAAGTCGCCATGATGTCATCACGGTGATGACCTAAAGCAACTTTAGTCGCGCCAATCTCTTGAGCAAAACCGTATAGCGAGCCACGACGTAGACGTGAACACACTGCACAATAGGTTTTACCTTCAGGCGTCAACTTCTTGGTGATGCTATAGGTATCTTTTTCCAAGATGTAATATGGAATGTTATTTTCTTCCATATAACGTGGCAAGATATCTTCAGGAAAACCGGGTTGCTTTTGATCAAGGTTCACAGCAACCACATCAAAATTAATCGGTGCTATACGTTTAAACTGCAACAAGATATCGAGCATGGTGTAACTGTCTTTACCACCAGACACGCAGACCATGACCTTATCACCTTCTTCAATCATCTTATAATCACGGATCGCGTGACCAACTTGACGGCGAAGTTTTTTCAATAAACGGTAATATGCAGAACTCGTAGGCGGTTCAGGTTTAAAATTAAATCCTTGATCGGACTCAACTGGCGAGTACATAGACGAAATTAACCATAAAAAAAATACTGCGTAATTTTATCTGATTCGATGCTTTACCGCATCTAAAGAATTTTTATTTTTTTAGCTTTATCTTATTTTTTCATATTCCTGTCTTATTCACCTATTTAAAATGGACGGTCAAGTTCAATTAATAGCCACATCGCTTATATTTTGGACTTTTCCACAGTTTTCCACAAAAGCTGTGGATAAAATTGTGGATGGCTTGGGGCTTGACAAACTTTTGCCAAGGTAAAATGGGCTTCTACTTTAAATTGATCATTTTTTAACCACTTTATATTTTATATATTTTTCAATAACTTAAACAAGTCAAGTCACTCATAATAAATAAAAATAAATAAATTTTTTGGATATTAACTCGACAATTAAGGCTTGATTTTTGAAAAATCTATTGTTAATAATTAATTCATTGTTTTTCTTATGCCCTTTCTTTGTTAAACTCAGAATGACTTTGGGGATCGCAATTTTTTAAAATATAAATAATGAAAAAATTAACTATAAAGCCGTTAAAGCGTTGTCATTTTCCATTTTTGTTGGCCGCCTTGTGCATTTCACATTCTTTACCTGTAACTTTTGCAGGTGAAACCATTTATCAGCTTAAAGATTCCAATGGCACAACATTACTCACCAATAAAAAGAATCGCTACAATTCACTGAAAGTCGAAAAGAAAACCTATTACCCTGACAGTAACATTCATACGTACAGTAACTGGGGTACTTCAGAAGCCTCTGTATTACCCAGTCAAAGTAGAAGTAAAAATGCGTATGACCATTATATTCGCCAAGCAGCTCAAACACATGGCGTCTCTGAAGGCCTAATTAAAGCCGTCATGCATACGGAATCTGGTTTTAATATCAATGCTCGCTCTCCTGTCGGTGCTCAAGGCTTAATGCAACTGATGCCTGCTACAGCTAGACGTTTTAATGTTAATAATGCTTATGATCCTCAACAGAATATTTTTGCAGGTGCAAAATATTTGGCATGGTTGTTAAAGCGTTTTAATGGCAATACCAGTTTAGCTTTAGCTGGATACAATGCAGGTGAAGGCAATGTGGCAAAGTACGGCGGGATTCCGCCATTTAGAGAAACTCAAGACTATGTACGTCGCGTGACCAGCCGTTTCAATAACTTATATTCGAACGGTTTAGGTG
Source organism: Acinetobacter sp. CY81 (assembly GCF_059515925.1). NCBI lineage: Bacteria > Pseudomonadati > Pseudomonadota > Gammaproteobacteria > Moraxellales > Moraxellaceae > Acinetobacter > Acinetobacter sp. CY81. The sequence continues at coordinate 326,198 of NZ_JCAKNC010000002.1, read as the reverse complement.
CAATCCAAGTATCGTCTAGCAGCTCAACAATTTCATCATCTAATACCCAACACAGTCAGCAAGGTACGTTGATCGCATCTGGCCAAAGCAGTTCAAATCATGCGGGTCAAAGTATTTCGCAAAGTAATCCCCCGCCTAAATATTCAAATCGCCAAATCATTGTTGCATCTGATGGTAGCTTTACTGATGCACCTGCGGGTTCTTACAGCACCAATAATGCCTCTGCGACAGCTAAAATCTATTTTTCCAATTAATTTTTGTCTTATATTTGAATTTAGCGCTTGAATTTTTAACAACTCGAACGCATATTTACACCTAGGTTTTCGATTTGAAAACCAAATTATTATTAATTTAAATGAGGATTTTCTCGATGATGCGGATTGGTTTGTTTTTGCTTACCAACCTCGCGGTACTGGTTGTAGCTGGCATAATTTTGTCACTCTTCGGTGTCGGTAGTTACCATGGCGCAGGTGGTCTAAACTTAGGCAGCTTACTCGTATTCTGTTTAGTCTTTGGTATGGTGGGCTCTTTAGTCTCTCTATTCATGTCTAAATGGATTGCAAAAAAAACAACTGGTACAGAGTTAATTGATCCCAATGCTCCACGTAACCAAGCTGAAGCATGGTTATTGAATGAAGTCGCTCAGTTAGCACAACGTTCTGGTATCAATATGCCAGAAGTGGGTATCTTTCCTTCTTACCAATCCAATGCTTTCGCAACAGGTTGGAATAAGAATGATGCTTTAGTTGCTGTTTCTACAGGTCTACTTGAACGTATGAACAAAGACGAATTACGTGCTGTACTTGCACACGAAATTGGTCACGTAGCCAATGGTGACATGGTTACCCTTGCCCTTGTTCAAGGTGTAGTCAACGCATTCGTCATGTTCTTTGCACGTATCGTCGGTGATTTTATTGACCGTAACGTGTTCGGTCGCGAAGAAGGTGAAGCACCAGGTTGGAGCTACTTCTTAATTACAATCGTTCTTGATATCGTATTCGGTATTTTGGCATCTGCAATTGTCATGTGGTTCTCTCGTTACCGCGAATACCGTGCCGATGAAGCGGGTGCACGTTTAGCAGGTAAAGAAGCGATGATTTCTGCATTATTGCGTCTTCAAGCTGAATCAGAGATGCCTGATCAAATGCCGAAAGAAATGAAAGCATTCGCCATTTCTGCAGGTCGTGAAGAAGGATTCAGCCTTGCTGCGCTATTCCAAACTCACCCATCTATTGAGCAACGCGTCGCTGCACTTCGTCAGCTTGATTGCCATTAAGATTGATTAAAAGTATTAAAAAAAGCCTTCTCTATGAAGGCTTTTTTTAATACTTTTAATATCCAAACGGAATGTTAAAATCTCATTCGATATTCAATCTCACCAAAAACAATACTCACTTCTTCTCTAAAACTCACATCTCATTTTTAGACATTCATTCCTTGATAACATTGCCACAACCAACTTGCGCCCAACCAAATAGCAAAAGCAAACATCGCTAAAAAGATTAAACCTAAAATATCTGGAATATGAATCCAAATCCAAGCCACTACAGGATTACGCCAAAAAGCTGAATTTTGTTGTTTTTGCTCGAGCTTTTCATGCAAAAATGGGTGTACCACATGATGATCAGTGTGGACATCATATTCTTCTCGAATATGATCGTGAACGACAGCTAAAGCCTTACGACTTGGACGAATAAAAATATCGAATATTGTTCCCGCCACAGGAATAAAACCAACCACCGCATCCATTGCCGCTAATTTAATCACTCCATTGAGCTTGTGTTGAGGTACACCAATCTGTTTGGCTTTCACCACGGCATAACACGTCAGTACAAAACCTGCGATATCTCCTGCAACAGGAATGGTACTTAAAGCAGCATCTGCACCCACCCCTTGCTTGGTAAATGGAATACGAACTACTGAATCCATCATATTGGCAAATTTAGCCAAATCACGTTCTAAGCGAATCACTTCAGCTTGTGATAATTTTTTTTGTGAAGCCATAAGTTTCAATCTATGTGGTGATCTGTATATGTATCCACCTGTAATAGCTTGTTTTTATTGTTCAATCAATACGATTTTCATTAACAGTTAATTTTCATTAAAAGTGATAGTCATTGCATAAGGTAGTTCTGCTGATCAATATATAATATTTAAAGTTCGCAAAGCCATTTGGATGATCAGGCTAAACTTACCAATAATTGAGAAGCAACAAATAAGTACACCACTACCCCAGTGGCATCACAAATTGAGGTAACCAAAGGTGCTGAAGCACTGGCAGGATCGAGCCCAAGCTTATTTAAAATAAAAGGTAAACTCATACCAATTAAACAACCTAGAAGCACAATTGCCATCATGCTGATCGCAAGCACCAGTGCCACCATTTCATCGCCACGTATATACCCTAAGATCGACACAGCAAATGCCATGGTGCCGCCCAAACAGAGTGCAACCAAACTTTCGCGTCCTAACAAATAAAACCAATCTTTCAAATGTGCATCACCCGTTGCAATTGCACGTACCATCAGAGTTGCGGACTGTGATCCTGCATTCCCCCCACTACCGACCAATAGCGGTAAAAAGAATACCAGTACGATATGCGCAGCAATAATATCTTCAAAATGCGAAATCCCAATGCCTGACAGCAAACTTCCAAAAACCAAAAGCACCAACCAAAACACACGTTTCTTATACAGTGAAAAAATAGGGGCAGACTTTAAACTGATATTCGGCGAAGACTCGACTGCACTTCCCTTTAACGCATCCTCATTGAATTCTTGTTGTAAAATATCCATTGCATCATCATAAGTCACAATCCCCAATAGATGATTTTCAGCATCGACAATCGGTAATGCAATAAAGTCATAATGACTGAGTTTTTTGGCGATCAGTTCTTGATCCTCATCGACGAGTCCCGTAATGACCTGATTATTCATAACCTCTGAAATCACTTGCTCAGGTGCGGATTGAATAATCTGACGTAATGAAATCACCCCTTCTAATTGATGTAAATAATTGGTGATATAAATCAAATATAAGGTTTCGCTATCAGATGCTTCGTGTCTTAGCTGATCTATAGCTTGTTGCATCGTCAGTTCAGGAGGTAAAGTCACGAAGTCTGAACTCATGATCGCGCCAGCAGACTCTTCTGCATAAATTTCTAATGATTTTATTTCTGCGCGTTTATCAGGCTCTAAACCATTATAAATATATTTTTGTAATGACAATGGTAAGGCTTTCATCAAATCAACCCGACTATCTGAATGCATTTCGGAGATGATTTTGAGTAAGTTTTGATTTTCTAAATGCCGAGCGATATTCACTTGTTCAGCTAAGGACAAATATTCAAGGACATAGGCACTATTCGGCAATGATTGAAACAATTTCACCTGTTGAGGCATATTCATTCGCTGGGTAAACGTTGCAATGTCGGCAGGATTAATATGTTTACTCGTATCTTGGATTAAATTGACATCAAAGCTATCTAGTGCTTGTACTAATGCTTGATATTGTTCTTCTAAATTAATCATTGTTATTATGCTCGGAATTCTTTGCCATTAGCTTAAATCTTTTTAAGATTTGAGACGAGCTTTGGTAAACAATTGACTATAAAAATGACCAATAAATCTCAATATTGATGTATTAAAAAATGCCTGATTCAAACTTGAATCAGGCTTAATGAATGAGTTTCTAATATCAAAGCTGATATAGCTTAAAATTTATTCTGATTGAGGTTTTACTTTAAAGATAGAACGAACCAAAACATACATAAATGGAATGAACAAAAGCACTAAAACTGTTCCGAAAATCACTCCGCCTAAAACACTTACACCAATTTCTTGACGACTTGCTGCACCTGCACCACTGGCAAAAACCAATGGAATAATCCCTGCACCAAAGGCTAATGACGTCATTAAGATCGGACGTAATCGCAGTCCTGCACCTTCGATTGCAGCAGCAATTGCTGTTTTACCTTTCTCTTGTGCTAAAGCTGCAAATTCCACAATTAAAATTGCATTTTTACATGACAAACCGATGGTGGTCAGCAATGCAATTTGGAAATAAATATCGTTCGGGAAACCAGCCAACATACTGAAAATAATATTTCCACCAATTCCTAAAGGAATGGCTGTCAGTACCACTGTTGGAATAGACCAACTTTCATAAAGTGCGGCTAAACATAGGAAAATAAAACCAATAGAAATGAGATATAGCCAAATCGCTTGACTACTCGATTGATTCTCTTGATAGGACAGACCACTCCAAGCCACACCTAAACCTTCTTGTTGATTGACCATACTTTGAATATCGCGCATTGCATCTCCAGAGCTGATGCCTTTAACTGTGTCCGCTTCCATTTGCAAAGCCGTATAGCCCTGGAAACGGTTCACCACATCCGGTCCACCACTCCATGTCACTGTCGCAAAATTACTAAATGGCACCATTTGATTTAAATTATTACGGACACTCCATTCATTTAAATCTTCAGGTTTAGAGCGAAATTCTGCATCACCTTGCATCATCACGCGTTTAATACGACCACGATCAATAAAGTCATTCACATAGTTGCCACCCCAAGCTGCAGATAAGGTGCTATTGATGGCTGATTGGCTTAGACCATTAACCATTGCTAACTTTTGATCAATATTGACTTCTAATTTGGCTTTATCAGGATTTGAACGCTTACCTAGATTCTCAAAAGTAGAGAAGTTTAAGGCTTGAGCCTCAAGAGCAGTAAATTGTGTATCTAGATATTCTCGTCCTTGACCATTTAAATCTTGAATCCAAAATTCGATGCCATCCGTATTGCCTAAACCATTTACCGAACCTGGTAAACTCACCATAATTCTTGCATCACGATGATTTTTGAAATACTCCATCGCACGTTCACGAATTGCCGCAGCTGCATTTTGAGTATCAGGACGATCATTCCAGTGTTTTAATGCGACAAAACCAGTTCCTAAATTTTGACCTGTGCCTGAAAAGTTACGACCATATCGGATTTGTACCAAATCAACATTGGTCTTTTCTTTATCTAAAAAGTATTCACGAATCTCTTCACCGACTACACGGCTTTTTGACATCGGTGACCCTTCAGCTAAGCTGAATTGAACACTAATAAAGCCTTGATCTTCACTCGGAATAAAACTGGTCGGCAATGATTTGTAAATCAATCCAAATGCGCCAATCAAACCCGCAAAAAGAATCAAGACCACCCATTTCAACCCAAATGCACGATTCACCACTTTTAAATAATGATGTTTTAGTGCATCCATTTTTTGATTAAACCAAATCGCCCAGCGTTGAGGTTTCGGATTTGGCTTTAAAATAATGGCGCACAATGCGGGAGTTAAAACTAAGGCAACGAGTAATGATAATGACATTGCGGCAATTAAGGTGATTGAAAACTGACGATAAATAACGCCTGTGGATCCCGTAAAAAATGCCATCGGAATAAAAACTGCAGTCAATACAACCGTGATACCAATCAAAGCACCCGTCATTTCTTGCATCGACTCTATCGATGCCTGCTTGGCAGAAAGCCCTTTTTCATGCATTAAGCGTTCGACGTTTTCTACGACCACAATCGCATCATCGACCAGTAAGCCAATCGCTAACACCAGAGCAAATAAAGTCAACGTGTTGATGCTCATCCCAACTGCAAATAACACGGCGAAAGTACCGAGGAGCACAATTGGCACCGTTAAAGCGGGAATCAATGTTGCTCGCCAGCTTTGAAGAAACAGGAACATCACCAAAATCACGAGGATGATCGCTTCAATCAATGTTTTGACCACTTCTTTAATTGATTCTTGAACAAAAGGTGTGTTATCTCGCGGATAAACGATGACATAGCCTTCAGGCAGTTTTTCGCGAATTTTATCGAGTTCAGCTTTAATTGATGCAGAGGTTTCTAATGCATTCGCGCCTGAAGACATTGAAACAGCTAGACCCGCTGAAGGAGATCCATTAATAGTATTAAACGCTTGATAGTTTTCAGCGCCAAGTTCAACACGTGCTACATCTTTCAGATATACAAATTGACCATTTGCCGTGGATTTAACGATGATATTTTTAAACTCATCGACCGTTTTTAATCGTGAGCCTGCTGTAACTTTGGCATTTAAATATTGGTCTTGCACAACAGGTAAATCACCAATTCCACCTGCCGCCACTTGTGTATTTTGTGCTTCAATCGCGGATCGAACATCACTTGGCATCAGTTGATATTGACGTAGTGAGTTTGGATTCAACCAAATACGCATTGCATATTGTGATCCAAATACATCAACCTCGCCCACGCCTTCAATACGTCCAATTTCCTGTTCGATATGATTGGCTAGATAATCAGATAATTCAATATTGTTACTTTTATTGGTGGTGTCGTATAACCCAACCACCATAAAGGTATCACCCAAGGATTTATAAACATTCACACCTTGTCGTTGCACGTCATCTGGCAGTCTATTCAGAATTCCATTGATGCTGTTTTGAACTTGTACCTGTGCGGTGTCTGGATCAGTACCATTTTCAAAACTTAAACTGATCCGAGCATTACCCGACGAGTTACTGGTCGAACTAAAATAAAGGAGGTTATCAATCCCTTTAATCTGTTGCTCCAACATTTGCGTCACACTTTCTTCAACCGTTTCTGCATCTGCACCTGTATATGTAGCAGACACGGTAATCCGCGGAGGCGCAATATCAGGATAGCGCTCAACAGGTAAACTCATGACAGAGAAAATACCCATCGCCATAACGATAATGGCAAGCACACCTGCAAAGATTGGACGTTCAATAAAAAACTTAGATAGCATCAGATTGGTTCATTGATTGAGGTTGAGTAATTGAAGTGAAATATCTCGAGACAAATGAGTGATAAATACAAAATATAACAATCTCATTGATATTCTGTGACAACAGTCTAAAACACAAGAACTAATAACAGAAAGTGTTAAGTTTGAATCAATTATGGAGAAATCATGGAGGGTGATCGGCCTTTCAATTTAATCATTTTCAACATGACCACTTTAAAGTGTCATCACTTTGCAAAGTTCAAATGCTGAACTCAACTCACTTGGAAGTTTGATTAAGCTTTCAATTTTATTTTGTGGTTTAACTTTATAAAAATAGTGAGATGATCATGATGACAACGAGTCACTTAAAACAACTATTCGTAAATTCCAAATTATTAAAACCTAAATCAATAAAACAAAAACTACTGAGCCAAACATTGCTGAGTATAGCCATCATTCCGTTTTTAACCGCATGTAATGATGACGATGATGATTCCTTCATTCAACCATCCCCACCCTCATCCTATGTAGAACCTAAAATTATAATTGTTGGACATCGTGGAGCGAGCGCGCTTCGACCTGAGCATACTTTGGCAGCGTATCAAAAAGCCATTGATGATGGTGCGGACTTTATTGAACCCGATTTAGTGGCAACCAAAGATGGTTATTTGGTTGCACGTCATGAAAATGAAATTGGAGGTACAACCAATGTCAAAACACTGAGTTCATTTAAAGATCGTGAAAAAACTAAAAGCATCGATGGCAGTGAGATCAAAGGCTGGTTTACTGAAGATTTTACTTTAAACGAGCTCAATCAAAATATAAGAGCACGAGAAAGAATTGCTGAATATCGCCCTCAAAATGTTCAGTACAATGATCAATATTCAATTCCTACACTGGATCAAATTATCCAATTGGCTGAAAATCATTATAAGAAAACAGGTAAAATTATCGGTCTCTATATTGAAACAAAACACCCAACTTATTTTCAAAGTATCGGTTTGGTTTTAGAAGATCCTTTACTGCAAACTTTAGCAAAATATCAATATACTCGTGAAATCGCTCCAATCTATTTACAGTCTTTTGAAGTTGCCAATTTGAAATACATGAATGAACAACTTGATCTACATAAAAGTCTAAAACATGCAAAAATCATTCAGCTTTTAGACTCACCTAATAGTGCTCCAGCTGATTTTGTGAAGAGTGGAAATCCACAAAAATATTTAGATATCGCCTTAGCTTCAGGCTTAAAGCAAGTCGCAACATATGCCGATGGTGTAGGTCCAAGCAAAACCTATATTTTTTCTAATACAGATCAAAATACCACAACCAGTTTTGTTAAAGATGCACATGCTGTTGGTTTAAAAGTGCACCCTTATACATTAAGACCTGAAAATAATTTCTTACCGACCTATTTAAGATGTAGTTCAAACCTTACCGAAGCTTGCCATAGCGGTTCTTTAAAAGAGTTTGAGCGATTCTTCAAAGCAGGTGTAGATGGTGTTTTTACTGATGACCCTGCTTTAGGACGCAGCGCAGCAAATCAATACTTAAAAACTGTGGGGAATAACGCGGTCAAATAATATAGTCGATCAATAGCATTCCAAAAACAAAGCTTCAAAAATAAAGGCTCTTAATTTTAAAGTTAAGAGCCTTTATTTCATTGCCTTATTTTTATTTCACTTCTACCGGATGATCAACCCATTGAGTGATAGATTTTTGAGGAATTTCATTGGGTACCGCAATCACCTGAGCAGGCTTTTTACGAAACTCTTCAGGATCTACGAGTTTTGGAGCACTAGGAGTCACAGGAGTCACAGGAGTCACAGGAGTCACAGGAGTCACAGGAGTCACAGGAGTCACAGGAGTCACAGGAGTCACAGGAGTCACAGGAGTCACAGGAGTCACAGGAGTCACAGGAGTCACAGGAGTCACAGGAGTCACAGGAGTCACAGGAGTCACAGGAGAGCCTACTGCATGCCACTTATATTTCAAATTACCATTAAATTCGATATGACCTATACCTGGAAATGGTAAATGTGCTGCGGCAACAACAGCTTTTTTACGTGCCAGTTCGTCAAAAATTCGTTTGCGCGTTTCTGCTGCCTTTACAGGTTCAACATCGAACTCTACTGCGAGCATGGGTTGTTCAAATTGCAATTGATGTGTATGCACAACATCACCTAAAAAAACAAATTGATCATTCCCATTGCTTAATTTAAAACTACGATGACCTGGGGTATGCCCTGCTGAATTAATGACTTCAAGTCCGTTGATAATGGCACCATCTTTAAATGTGCGGAAAGTTCTATTTTGCTTATAAGGTGCAACAGCCTTTTCTATTTGAGCAACAGTTGCTTTGAATTTATCTTGTGAGCCCGCAGGTATTGAAGCCAAGGTATTTGGATTTAACCAATACTGCACTTCATCTTCATGCACATAAAGATTTGCCAACGGGAAAACGGCTAAACCATCTTTTGCAATTCCACAAACATGATCAGGATGTAAATGTGTTAAGAATACCGTCTGAATATTAAATGCTTTATAACCTGCTACTTCAATATTTTTAACCACACTTCCCAAATGTGGACCAAAACAGCTTGCTGCACCACTGTCGACTAACATAACCGATTGACCATCATCAATTAAGAAAGCATTGACTGAAGTTGGTAATGCGCCCTTAATACCGAGTTGTTCAAATAATTTCAGACGCTCTTCATTTTCTATATTTTTGTTGAAAAGTTCACGATTAAGCTGATTCGTGCCATCCAATAAGGCAACGATTTTGTATTTGCCAAATTGATATTGATAAAAGCCTTTAGATGCATTTGTACTTGGAGCCGTTGTTGATGCCACATGCGACTGCAATTCAGCTTGCAAACTTTGTGTTGTAAGGACACCCATTAATAAAGCTAAAGATAACGCTTTCATTTATTCTCTCATTGCAAATTATTTATAGTGAGTTTTGATTAATTCTTTCGATTTAATTGTATTTTAAATTTACTGTACTATTTTGCCTGAAATTTTGTCAAAGTTTAAGTATATGAGCGAGTATTCTTCACTAAAAGGTAAAACAGGCCTTAAACGCATTATCAATGCAACAGGCTATTCTCTTGCTGGATTTAAAGCGGCTTATCAACATGAAGCTGCATTTCGACAAATTGTTTTAATTAATGTGATTTTGATTCCGATCACTTTTTTTCTAGATGTGACTCGCATTGAACAAGCAGTGATGATTGCAGTTTGTTTATTGGCGATGATCGTTGAACTCTTTAATTCAGCAATTGAAGCTGTCGTTGACCGGGTATCTCTAGATAAACATCCACTTTCTAAAAATGCTAAAGATATGGGTAGTGCTGCACAATTTGTAGCGCAGACAATCATTATTGCCACATGGCTTTTAATATTAATTCCTTAATAATCTGGTCATCTCTTTAAAATGATTATTTAAGAATAAAAAATCCCCGCATATAGCGGGGATTTTTTAGAACGATTTGATGAATTACATCATGCCGCCCATACCACCCATGCCGCCCATATCTGGCATTGCTGGTTTGTCTTCTGGAATATCTGTAATCATGCATTCAGTTGTTAACATCAATGCAGCTACAGAAGCAGCATGTTCAAGCGCTGAACGTGTTACTTTTGCTGGGTCAAGAATACCCATTTCAAGCATATCGCCATATTCGCCAGTTGCAGCGTTATAACCAAAGTTACCTTCGCCATTCTTCACAGCATTGATTACTACAGATGGTTCATCACCCGCATTCGCAACGATTTGACGAAGTGGAGCTTCGATCGCACGACGTAGAATGTTGATACCTACATTTTGATCATCATTCGCACCAACAAGACCATTCAATGCTGAAGCTGCGCGTACAAGTGCAACACCACCACCCGCTACAACACCTTCTTCTACTGCAGCACGAGTCGCATGAAGTGCATCGTCCACACGATCTTTCTTCTCTTTCATTTCAACTTCAGTTGCAGCACCAATTTTGATGACAGCAACACCGCCTGCCAATTTAGCAACGCGTTCTTGAAGTTTTTCTTTATCGTATTCTGAAGAAGATTCTTCAATTTGCGCACGAATTTGAGTTACACGCTCAGCGATTTGAGCTGCATTACCCGCACCATCTACAAGAACCGTGTTTTCTTTAGATACAGTTACTTTATGTGCAGTACCCAAGTCTTGTAATGTTGCTTGCTCAAGTGACATACCGATTTCTTCAGAAATCACAGTCGCACCAGTCAAGATCGCGATGTCTTGTAACATTGCTTTACGACGATCACCAAAACCAGGTGCTTTAACCGCACACACTTTGATGATACCGCGCATATTGTTCACTACAAGTGTAGCCAACGCTTCGCCTTCAACATCTTCAGCGATAATTAGAAGTGGTTTGCCTGTTTTAGCAACTGCTTCTAATACTGTAATCAATTCACGAATATTGCTGATTTTTTTATCAACAAGAAGAATGAACGGATTTTCAAGTTCAGCAGTTAAAGTTTCTGGCTTGTTTGCAAAGTACGGGCTGATATAACCACGGTCAAACTGCATACCTTCAACAACATCAAGTGCGTCTTCAAAGCCTGAACCTTCTTCAACAGTGATCACGCCTTCTTTACCAACACGTTCCATTGCTTGAGCAATCAGTTTACCCACAGTCGTGTCAGAGTTAGCAGAGATCGAACCCACTTGTTCAATGGCTTTGGTATCAGATGCTGGTTTAGCTGTTGTTTTAATGTTTTCAACTACAGCACGTACAGCAAGATCAATACCGCGTTTTAAATCCATTGGGTTCATACCTGCTGTTACAGATTTGATCCCTTCATTTAAAATTGCTTGAGCAAGTACAGTTGCAGTCGTTGTACCGTCACCAGCGATGTCATTGGTTTTTGAAGATACTTCACGAACCAATTGAGCGCCCATGTTTTCGAACTTGTCTTTAAGTGCAATTTCTTTAGCAACAGTTACACCATCTTTAGTGATGTGCGGAGCGCCGAAAGAACGGTCAATAACAACGTTACGACCTTTAGGACCTAAAGTTACTTTTACCGCATCTGCAAGTACGTTCACACCCGCGATCATTTTTGAACGCGCTGAATCACCAAATTTTACGTCTTTAGCTGACATGTTAAAACTCCAAATATTTTTAAATTTTACAAATTAGATTGCAAAGAAAAAGCACTGAACCTGTTTAGAATTAAGCTTCTAATACAGCTAAAATGTCAGACTCTTTCATAATAAGAAGCTCTTCACCTTGTACTTTTACAGTTGTACCTGCATATGTACCAAACAATACTTTATCGCCAACTTTTACATCTAATGGACGTACTGTGCCATTGTCAGTCACTTGACCATTACCTACTGCAATGATTTCACCTTGAGCTGGTTTTTCTGCAGCAGAACCTGGAAGTAAAATACCGCCAGCTGTTTTAGTTTCTTCTTCAACACGGCGAATAACAACACGATCATGTAATGGACGAATATTGCTCATTGTAAAACTCCAACAGACTAAGTCTATATTATGAATAGATGACGACTTTATGGTTCTATACGTATTGTTCCATGAGTCATCATCGAAAAAATATTTTCAATGACTCTGTTGTGGGGATGGAAAAAAACGCTTCAAGGGGAAAATGAAAAAAAAGTGATTTTTTTGTATTTTTTTTAAACGAATATTACGCTTTTACGATTAAACCTTGTTTAGTTTCATCAATCACAAATTCTTGTAACTGTTCAGAAAAATAATAAGGTGTCACATCCATATTATTTTCAATCACATTAAAACTATTAGGCAAACCATGATGCAGTCGATATGAGGTTGCGGTTCCTGCATGAATTTCTAAAATAGGATGGTGCGATTGCAATTGATAAATCAAATTCAAATCATACACCGCTGACTGATGTAAATGTCCATGCAAGAGCCCATGTAAGCCTGATTGCCCCCACATTTTAAGTGCTGTATTACCTAAAACAGGACAATCCTTAATTCCATGTGGATCATCAGGAGGAGAATAAAAAGGTTGATGTGCGACAACCAATTTTAATTTATGGGGAGGTGCGTTTTTTAAAATTTGATCAATATACTGAATTTGTTCAATCGAGATATGCCCTTTGGTGTGGTATCGACGCCGAATACTGTTCACCCCAACGACAAAAAAATATTCTGTTTCTAAAACCGTTTCCATTTTACCGAAAAACCATTGATAGCGTCTAAACGGATTAAAAAAACGATTCCATAAATGATAAAGCGGAATATCGTGATTTCCTGGAATCACCAAATAAGGAAGCTGTAAACTTTCTAAAAATTGCTTACATGCATAAAACTGTTTGAAACGTGCGCGCTGAGTCAAGTCACCACTCACCACCACAGCTTCAGGAGAATGTAAGTCACAAAACTTTCGAATCGCGTCAATACACTCGATCTTTTCCGTACCGAAGTGCAAATCTGATAAATGCAGAATCATTCTGCACCCAGATTTTTCGACACTATGACATTTAAGGCGTGTTTATCCACACGGCACTTTAAAGGTGTTTGAATTTTCACAATCTCACCATCAATCGCAACCGTGAGCAGTGGCTTTGTTGAATACACCCAAACTTCTTCACCACTAAAACTATAGACATCAGCAGCTTGATCTAACTGTCCACGAATCAATTGAAATAATGTTTTAAACAACGTGAGTTTGTCAGTCTTGGCTAAAATCACCCCTGCAACCTCACCCAATTCAGCACACTTCGCAATTTTAAGATTCATATCAGCCAATTGCAGTTGATTATTCCCAAAAAACAACAACGGCGTTTTCACTGGGTAACGCTCTTGATCGACTTCAATTTCTAGCTTCAATTCTTTACGGTCACGAATCAGTACATCCAACCCTGAGGTATACGCATGTAAAGGAAAACGACCAAATTTTTGATTATACAATTCACGTTTTTCTATAAATAAAGGATAAAGCCCCAAACTCGCATTATTCAGATAAATATGTTCATTAATTTTTGCAACGTGAATTTTTCTTGGTTGACCTTTGGCAATCACTTCAGCCGCAGCCATAACATCTATAGGAATATCTAAAACTCGTGCCACATAATTAAAGGTTCCGAGGGGAATAATACCCATTGGAATATCTTGATGTAATAGTTGTGATGCCACAGCATTCAATGTTCCATCACCACCCGCCGCAACAATCACCCCATGATTATCTTTAGATTGATGTCGCTGTTTGACTTTGTTCATCAATATTGAAATGTCTTTTTCTGATGCAATATCAAAAACTTGAATCTCAAATCCACAATCTGACCAATAGGTCATAAGCTGCTCATAAACTTCATCATTTTTAGCTGAATGAAATCCTGATTTTTCATTATAGATCATTGAAAGTGGCTGTAGAGTCTGTTGCATATACCTGAATAACTTGAAGTATTTACTCTAATTTCGTCTAAATTCTACGCATTTAAAAGCGCATTTATGTAAATTTCGGATAAAGATAATTCGATATTCCAATCAATATTTAAAATAGGTAATTGATATTAACTTATTAATAATTAATATTATTTACAATTAAAATACCAAACATTATTTTAAATGATTGTCACACCCAACCCACCAAACAATATTAATAATCAATATTTTCAATAAGTTATGTGTAATTACTACCTTTGATGGTTTTTAGCCTTTGGTCTTATTTTTTTTAACAAAATATGCTTTAATACAGCCACTTTTTTCATACTGAAATCCAGATCTTGTATCACAGCATTTGGATTATTATTTGTACGCAACATTGTACACATTTGATATAGGCCTCACCATGACCCAAGTGAACGCACCAGAATTCGTTCGTCACCCTAAGCTTATTGCATGGGTGGAAGAGATTGCACAATTAACTAAGCCAGCGAAAATTGAATGGTGTGACGGTAGCCCAGAAGAATATCAACGTTATATCGACTTGATGATTGCTAACGGCACCATGCAAGAGCTTAACCAAGAAAAGCATCCTGGTTCTTATTTAGCGAATTCTGATCCTTCTGACGTTGCTCGTGTTGAAGGTCGTACTTATATTTGTTCAGAAAAACAAGAAGATGCAGGCGCGACTAACAACTGGGAAGCTCCAGCTGAAATGCGTACTCGTCTAAACGGTTTATTTGACGGTTCTATGAAAGGTCGTACTTTGTACGTTGTTCCTTTCTCTATGGGTCCTTTGGGTTCTCATATTGCTCACATCGGTATCGAATTAACTGACTCTCCTTACGTAGCAGTTAGCATGTCTAAAATGGCTCGTATGGGTAAAGCTGTTTATGACGTATTGGGTACTGACGGTGAATATGTACCATGTGTACACACTGTAGGAGCTCCACTTGCTGAAGGCGAAAAAGACGTTGCTTGGCCTTGCAACCCTGAAAAATGGATCGTTCATTACCCAGAAACACGTGAAATTTGGTCTTATGGTTCTGGTTACGGCGGTAACGCATTGTTGGGTAAAAAATGCTTAGCATTACGTATTGCATCTTCTATGGGTCGTCAACAAGGTTGGTTAGCTGAACACATGCTGATCCTTGGTGTAACGAATCCTAAAGGCGAAAAACACTACATCGCAGCTGCTTTCCCATCTGCTTGTGGTAAAACAAACTTCGCAATGTTGATTCCACCAGCGGGTTATGAAGGTTGGAAAATTGAAACTGTAGGTGACGATATTGCTTGGATCAAACCAGGTGAAGACGGTCGCTTATATGCAATCAACCCTGAAGCTGGCTTCTTCGGTGTAGCACCTGGTACAAATACCAAGACAAACCCGAACTGTATGGCTACATTAACGAAAGATGTAATCTATACAAACGTTGCTGTGACTGACAACGGTGAAGTATGGTGGGAAGGTCTTTCTAAAGAAGTTCCTGCTAACCTTACAAACTGGAAAGGTCAACCTCACACTGGCGAAGAAAAAGCTGCGCATCCAAATGCTCGCTTTACTGTTGCTGCAGGTCAATGCCCTTCAATTGATGCTGATTGGGAAAATCCAGCAGGTGTTCCAATTTCTGCATTCATCTTCGGTGGTCGTCGTGCAGATACTGTGCCTCTTATCTCTGAAGCATTTGACTGGGTTGATGGCGTTTACAAAGCTGCAACTATGGGTTCTGAAACAACTGCTGCTGCTGTTGGCCAACAAGGTATCGTTCGTCGTGACCCATTTGCGATGCTTCCGTTTGCTGGCTACAACATGGCTGACTACTTCTCTCATTGGTTAGAAATGGGTGAAGAAGTTGGTGCTAAAGCTGCGGCAGCTGGTAATAAACTTCCAGGTATCTACAACGTGAACTGGTTCCGTCGTGATGCTGAAGGTAACTTCGTATGGCCTGGTTTCGGTCAAAACATGCGTGTTCTAGAGTGGATCATTGACCGTTGTGAAGGTCGTGCGTCTGCTGTTGAAACACCAATTGGTTTTGTTCCAACATACGAACAATTGAACTGGACAGGTTCTGAGTTCACTAAAGAACAATTCGACCTTGTAACTTCTCAAGATAAAGATCAATGGATCAAAGAACTTGAAAGCCACACTGAATTGTTTGATAAATTAGGCGATCGCCTTCCAGCTGCATTAAAAGCTCGTCAAAACGAACTTTTAGACGCTGTTAAAAAATCTGCTTAATCAAAGTTAAAATAAAAAAGGTCGCATAAGCGGCCTTTTTTATGCTTTATTCGAAACTAATCATGTAACTTTTGCATATTTATTAAACTTTATTATTCATGTTCATTTATTCGTATAGAGCTGTGGCATACTAAAATAAATCCCCATAAATGGATCTTCATTATATGAAAAAATTAACTGCAGTGATTGGCTTAGGGTTCACATTATTAACTTTGGCAGCTTGCCAAACTACACCACGCCAATATAACGGTGTTACAGGATTTCAAATCGAAAATAAAACCGCAACAACGGCAACCCTTGCATACACACTTGCTGGACGTGCTAATCGTGATTTAGATGAAAATAAGCTTCAACGCGCATGTCAAAAAACGTTAAATACCACAAAACAATATAAGTTGAATGTTTTAAGTGTGAATGAGATTGCCAATCCTAATTTTGCGCAGAAAGATCCTCAAGGTGTTCAACTTGGACAATCAAGAACGTCATTCGGTTTATCAAATGCCCAAGGCTATAACAGCACTGAAGACATGGCGACACGTCAAGCTCTAGATGCTCGCCCAAGTAGCCTACATGTGGTGCGCTATACTTGCTCTTAATCGATATAAATAAAAATTAAGCATAAAAAAGACGCTATTTATAGCGTCTTATAAAAACTCACATTACGAAATTCTGGTGACTCATCTAAGTCAGGCCACGTCGTTGCACTTCTTTCATCCAACTTTTCATATTTTGGATGACTAAAGTTTTTTACGCGACTGTCAGCCACCCACACTTCTTGCGAAAATTTTAAAAACTCATCTAAGAAAAAACGATTACATTGATCATAGAGCACATCGGCAGCAAGTAAAATATCAACTTGTTCCGCCTTGTAAAGATCATCCAAATACTCTAGTTCAACCTCATTCAAATCAGCATTGGCACGACAAGCATCCAGACTCACTTGATCGATATCACAGCAGATCACGCGCTTCGCACCTGCCATTTTCGCTGCAATTGCAACAACACCTGATCCTGCACCAAAATCCAACACTACTTTGCCTTTAACGTGATGTGGTTCAGCCAATAACCACTGTGCCATAGCCAAACCAGAAGCCCAGCAGAAGATCCAATACGGCGTATCATTCCATATACGACGAATGACTTCATCATCCAACTTATCCGCTGGAAATACAGATGGTATCAGCCATAAAGAAATCGGTGTTTCAGGTAATTGCTGTGCTTGGAGTTCACAGTGAGGTATCACTTCATGTAAAGCTTTGAGAAGATGAACAGGGGCTTTAGGAAATTGAAAAGTACAGCTCATATTAAGCCTTAGAGATATTTTATTTGAACTTATAAACGGATTGGATACGCGACCACGTCATCTGCTGCTGTGCGAGACAAACCTTAATTTGATTGAAATTGTTTCTGCGATATTTCAGATTTTAAGCCAAAATATGACGAGTTCAACAGATGACAAATGGTTTTGGTTACTTTTCCCGAAAGAAAAGTAACCTTCGAACTTCTTAAATTAGAAAGCCACTACAGTAAGACTCCGTAGTAACTACTTTTTCATTTCAAAATATTAACCCAAAGCTTTTTCAGCAGCTTCAACTGTTTGACGAATCAACGTTGTAATTGTCATTGGACCTACACCACCTGGAACAGGAGTATAAGCAGAAGCAACTTCTTCAATACCAACCAATTGAATATCGCCTACACCACCACCATCACGTGGATGGAAGCCTGCGTCAACAACCACTGCACCTTGCTTAATCCAATCTTTTTGGATCAATTCAGCTTTACCTACAGCACCGACAATAATGTCAGCTTGCTTCACAAAGCTCGCTAGGTCTTGAGTACGTGAATGGCAAATGGTTACTGTTGCATTTGCTTCAAGCAACATTGCAGCCATTGGTTTACCCAAAATTGCAGAACGACCTACAACAACTGCATGTTTACCTGCGATTTCGATGTTGTTTTCTTTCAGAATCGTCATGATCCCTGCAGGAGTCGCAGAACCATATGCCGCTTCGCCCATAGCCATACGACCATAACCAAGGCAAGTCACACCATCTACGTCTTTTGCAAGTGAAATTGCATCAAAGCATGCACGCTCATCAATTTGAGCAGGTACTGGATGCTGTAACAAAATACCGTGAACATCGGGATTTGCATTTAATTTTTCAATTTCAGCAAGTAATTGTTCAGTGGTTGTTTCAGTTGGAAGTTCAACTTTCAAAGAATCCATACCGACACGGCGGCAGGCATTTCCTTTCATACGTACATAAGTTGCAGATGCACCATCATCACCTACCAAAATAGTCGCCAAAATTGGGGTGCGACCTGCTTTCTCTTTGAGCGCTTCTACGCGAGTTAACAAGTCAGTTTCAATTTGCTTCGCCAATGCACGACCATCTAAAACTAATGCCACGGCACTTCTCCAAGTGAGGATATGAATCAATTTTGGACATAATACATGATAATTTTATTTATTTTTCGCTATATGCTGAAATTCTGCACATACAGTATCGCTATGCTATTGTTTTTTTTTCAGAGCTTGCTAATATACGCATCAACAAGACATGGCGGGGTGGCAGAGTGGTCATGCAGCGGACTGCAACTCCGTGTACGCCGGTTCGATTCCGACCTCCGCCTCCATCTTGTTAAAATGCCCGAGTGGTGAAATCGGTAGACACAGGGGATTTAAAATCCCCCGCCCACAAAGCGTGCCAGTTCGAGTCTGGCCTCGGGCACCATTTTAATACTTCTTAAAATGGTGCAATAAAATCTCCAGCTTTAAGCTGGTTTTTTTATGTCTAAAATTCAGTATTTACAGTCCAATTCTTTCGAATGAATGCACAATAACCCCATAATTCATATATATTACCTCTACTTTTTAAATGCCTTTATTTGATATTTGAATGATCAGCAATAAACAAACCGCGCATTATCTAAAACAACTGCAAGAACTCCACCCTGCTGCGTTTAAAAGAAACTTTATTCTTTACGGTCAAATCAAAACCAAAGGTATTCTAGATGAGCTAAAAGAACTCATTCCTTTTGGATTAGCACTCACGATTTTTGTACCTTTGTCATATGTATTATCTGAATTCATCGAATCTTTTCAACCCAAGTATGAAGGATTTCAAGCGAGCGCTATAGCCTCTCTAATCATCATGTTATTTTTCATGTTAATTTCGCCTATCGTTCTTAAACAGATCAAACACAGTAGTGTTTCTCTATATGCTCAACTTAAGAACACTCCACTTAAACTGACAGCGCTGATTTTATTACAGGCTATAAATTTTGCCTTTATTGAAAGCTGGTTCTTACAGGGGATTTTATTTTTCTTTGCAATGAGCTTTGGCTTTATCAAGTTCTATAAAGAGAATATGTATCGAGAAAAAACAACGAATGAACAATATTACTATCTTCAAGAAATTCGTCGTGCTTGCTATTGGAGTTATAAACAGTCAGTTAAATTATACATCCAATTATTCTTTACCAATAAAAAATCAGAACGTTTTAAAGCACTGCATCAGAAAAAAATTCAGATTGGTAACCTACATACAGAGCTCATGAATTATGAAAATAAACTTTGTATGACACACAAGCATATCGACATTGACAAATATCTAGATGACATCCTATAGATCTCATCTAAAACCTCATGATGCTCAATAAAATCATCAAACTGATCTAATTTTTAAACACATACGTTTGAATTGTTTGAAAATAAAACAAATAGTCACTTTTAGACTTGCCAAGTGATATTTCGTCCTCTATTATTGCGCACATGCCCGAGTGGTGAAATCGGTAGACACAGGGGATTTAAAATCCCCCGCCCACAAAGCGTGCCAGTTCGAGTCTGGCCTCGGGCACCATTTTTCTACTATAGAAAAATGGTGCAATAAAATCTCCAGCTTTAAGCTGGTTTTTTTATGCCTATAATAAATAGAATAAAAACTTGGTAATCTAATAATGACAAATACTATTCACTCCTTGAGCTTTGATCATAAGACTGGTGAGATTCTTTTTAATGATGTTTCCATTCCACTTAACACCCCATTTTCAGAATTTAAAAACAAATTACAACTCGCAAAAATTAACCACAAAGACAAAGGAAACTCGCTTCATTTTGATTGCTATGAGCAATTTACTAACCCCAAAAAAGTTCTTAAAACCCAGCCAACGAAAAAATTAAGCAATCATTATCATGTTATTGAAAAAAATGATGTGCTGCACTTAGTTCAAGTTTTAGAATTAGATATCGAGTTGGGATTTCATTTTAATTCAAGTGGAAAATTCGTAGGTATATTTATTCGAATTACAGACAGAAATGAAGATTATACATCATGGGACACTTATGATATTGGTAAATGTTATGACACACATTTAGCATGGCTAAACCATAAAATCACCACATGTCATAAAATCGATTCTAGCCCAAATTTAAGCTGGCTATCAGGACATTTAATCCAAGACAAAAGTGAAAACATTTATTGGAGCTTAAATATCAAACAAAAAAATAGAGAGTGAATTACCACTCTCTATTTGATACCAATTCTTCAATTTCGATTTCAAGATAACCCTCATCTTGCACCACCATCATCATTGCTTCTGCAATATAATCGGCCGCAGTGTCATCTAGCGATGAATCAAGATCTTCAAACTGAGGCTTCATCTCATTGATCTCTGCAACAGTTTTACCCGCTAAAATGTAAATCTCTGACTCAGAATTTACTTTTGCTAATTTCTTAGCAAACTGTTCGATGAGCTGTTTAATTTCAGCCACAAGAATATCGGGATAATATTCATCATCAAACATGGGAAGAAGTAAATCGTTAAACATATTAAAGCTCAAATTTTAGCAATAACAAAAACCGTGTCTATATAACATAAACACGACAATTCACCTAATCTTTATCATTGCCAATTTTCAGCTCAAATCTAAAAGTATAACTAAGCCACTCATTTAATTTAATAAATGTATTGATAGCTTATTTTTGCTGATTTTCAGCACTTAAACTTTTTGCAATCTTAGCCAAATCAATAAATTCCTGCTTCAACCCAAATGGATCATTATTCTTATTTTTTTCAGCCAGTTTAACAATGTCATTCCAATGCAGTGAACCATTATACTGCCCGCCCTGTAGCTGCTGACCATAAGACGCAACTGCTAATACCCATTGAGTATCCGAGCTTGCCTGCTGATAAGGCTTAGACTGTGTTGAAATAGGTTGCGTTAATAAAATACTGTTGGCTTTCGAGGGCTGTTTATAGCGTAAATTCAAAAATGCATATTCATTTATAGTAGTTTTATGATCAATTTTTGATTGATATCTAGAGTCAGACAACCACCCTTTTTGTCCCACAGGAATAATTTCATATAATGCCGTCACAGTATGTCCCGCACCAATATCACCTGCATCGACCTTATCATTATTAAAGTCTTCTTGTTTCAGCATGCGATTTTCATAACCCACCAAACGGTATTCTTTAACCGTAGCTGGATTAAATTCAACCTGAATTTTAACATCTTGCGCTACTGTGGCTAAGGTTGAACTGATTTGTCGCTGAACAACTTTACGCGCCTCTTTTTCATTATCAATATAACTATAATTACCATCACCAGCATCTGCCAGTTGCTCCATGAGCTGGTCATTATAATTATCTGTGCCATAACCGAGTGTTGTAAATGAGATCCCTGATTTGCGTTTTTCAGCAATCATGCCTTTTAAAGTTTCAAAATTTGTAACACCCACATTAAAATCACCATCCGTCGCAATCAGAATTCGATTAATACCATTTTGAATAAAAGACTTTTTCGCCTGCTCATATGCCATTTGAATAGCACTTTCACCTGACGTACTACCACTCGCTTGAAGCTGATTAATGACAGTTAAAATTTTATCTTTATCCTTGCCGGAAGTTGGAGCTAGAGCAACAGTCTCACCACTTGAATAAGTCACAATGGTCACTTTATCCTGTGGTCGAAGCTGCTCTGTAAGAATTCGTAAGGTTTGTTTCACCAATGGCAATTTATTTTCACTATTCATACTGCCAGAAACATCAACTAAAAATATCAGATTGGCAGCAGGCAGTTGTTTATATTCGATATCATTGGCTTTAAGACCAATGCGAATTATTTTTGCATTCTCTTTCCAAGGAGAGTCAACAGTTTCGGTATCGACCGTAAATGGATGCGCTGATTTTTTCTGCGGGTAGTTATAATTAAAATAATTGATCATTTCTTCTAAACGAACAGCATCAACAGGTGGTAAGCGTCCATTTGATGATAAAAAGCGCCGTACATTAGAATAGCTTCCTGTATCAACATCAATGCTGAATGTCGAAACTGGTTCTTGTGACACACTTTTTACAGGATTAATTTCAGTGTTCTGATATTTTTCAGTATTTTGATCTAATACCGGACGACCCTCTAAAGGACCACCTCCAATTGATGCAGAACCGCCCAAATTCATAAACGGATTACTTGATCTTACTGGTGACATTGGACGATGACCACTTATTCCGACTCGCGATCCAGTAGCTTTTACACGGCTTACAGATGCAGCGACTGGCGCTGGTGAGGGCATTGCAACCTCCACTTGAATTTGGTCATTTTGAGCAGCATTTTCACTCTGCTTTAATGGTGTGTGAGCACAACCTGCCAAAGCCAAAGTTGCAATTGAAAAGCTTAAGAACTGGATTTTATGATTTATTTTTTTCATATTAAAACCTGATTTAATCATTGTTGACTGGTCGTGTTATCTTTTTTTAATAATTGAATAATATTCATTCTACAAAAACACCATAGCTCATTATAGAACTATGGTTAAGCATTATCTTAATTATACCAATGTGACTGCTTGCCACATTTTAATCGCATCGCTCGTTGCTTTCACATCATGCACCCTCACCATACAAGCGCCCTGTTGAATACTCAATAGATGCCCTGTAACCGACCCCACAGCGCGTTGATGTGCCTCAGCACCACCAAGAGCCTCCCCAACAAATCGTTTACGTGATAACGCCGAAAGCATTGGATAACCCAAGTAATTCAACTTATAAAGCTCACTCAGGAGTTTCAGATTTTGTTGTGCATTTTTAGCAAAGCCAAAACCTGGATCAATCATGATATTTTCAGCTTTAACACCTGCGTCTATCGCATCATCTACGCGCTGCTGTAGTTCACTCATGACATCAACCACAACATCATTATATTGATCTAAGCCATTCATGGTGGTAGGTTCACCACGCATGTGCATAATAATCACAGGAATATTAAGCTCAGCAGCTGTTTCCAATGCATTTGGACGAGTGAGTGCTCTTACGTCATTCCAAATATGCGCTCCTGCTTTTACCGCCTCACGGATCACTTGTGGCTCAGAAGTATCTATTGAAATCACAACGTCATATTTTGATAATGCAGTAACCACAGGTACAACTCGGCGTATTTCTTCTTCAACCGCAACGATTGAAGCACCAGGGCGTGTTGACTCCCCTCCCACATCAATGACAGTTGCGCCATCTTCAATCATTTGTAGTGCATGCTTGATCGCTTGTTCAACATTGTTATGCAATCCACCATCACTAAATGAATCAGGCGTGACATTCAAAATTCCCATGATATGAGGTTTGGACAAGTCAAGACTGATAGATCCACATTGCCAAATTCGCTTGGGTAAAGGCATTAACTGCATAACTACTTTCCATGATCAACTTGAGATTATTCTAACAATTACATCAAGCTAAAATGTGAAATTTTTCAAACCATATCTACCATTACATATCTACTCAAAACAAAAAAACCACCCGAAGGTGGTTTTTTAATTCAAATTTTAAGAACTTAGAATAAATCTTAAACTTTCGGTAATGACGGTAACGGTGGTGGAGTCGTTGGACCCTCCTCTGGTGTTACATCAACCACAGGATTTTCAGCTACATACACCTTCGGTGGTTGTGGCTCACGACCTTCCATGATGTCACGAATCTGGTCACGATCAATCGTTTCCCATTCCATCAACGCTTTAACCATAGCATGTGCAATATCTTGATTATTTTCTAAAATATCACGTGCTACTTTATATTGCTCATCAAGGATACGACGAATTTCACGATCAATTTCAAGCTGAGTTGTTTCAGAAATCGTACGACTCCCAATACTACCCATGAAAGACTGTTGTGAGTCGTCTTCGTAAACCATGACACCCATTTTGTCAGACATACCGTACTTGGTCACCATTGCACGTGCCATTTTCGTTGCACGTTCAAAGTCGTTCGAAGCACCAGTCGACATTTGGTTGATAAAGATTTCTTCAGCAATACGACCACCAAACAAAATTGAAAGTTCATTCAACATTTTATGTTTGTAATGGCTAATCGCATCTTGCTCAGGCAACTGCCAAGTAACACCCAAAGCCCAACCACGTGGCATGATTGTAACTTTATGCACTGGATCAGTCTCTGGCAGCATTTCAGCAACAATCGCATGTCCTGCTTCGTGATAAGCCGTCGCACGACGCTCTTCCTCACGAATCACCATAGATTTACGCTCAGGACCCATATAAAGCTTGTCCTTCGCATCTTCAAAGTCATGCATATCGACTGTGTTCTTGTTACGACGTGCAGCAAATAATGCCGCTTCGTTTACAAGATTCGCCAACTGTGCACCAGAGAAACCTGGTGTACCACGTGCCAATACTTGAACTTCAACACCTGTTACTGAAGGCAATTTTTTCAAATGCACATTCAAGATTTGCTCACGACCTTTAATGTCAGGCAAACCCACCATCACTTGACGGTCAAAACGTCCTGGACGAAGTAATGCTTTATCGAGTACATCAGCACGGTTCGTTGCAGCAATGACGATAATACCTTCATTACCTTCAAAACCATCCATTTCTACAAGCATTTGGTTTAATGTTTGCTCACGCTCATCATTACCACCACCTGTACCTGAACCACGGTGACGACCTACAGCATCAATCTCATCAATGAAGATGATACACGGTGCATGGCGTTTTGCTTGTTCAAACATGTCACGTACACGAGATGCACCCACACCTACAAACATTTCAACGAAGTCAGAACCAGAGATGCTAAAGAACGGTACTTTCGCTTCACCAGCAATTGCTTTAGCAAGCAAAGTTTTACCTGTACCTGGAGGACCAACCATCAAAACACCACGTGGGATGCTTGCACCTAAGCGCTTGAACTTTGTTGGATCTTTCAGGAAATCTACAACTTCTACAACTTCTTGTTTTGCTTCATCTGCACCAGCAACATCAGCAAATGTAATTTTGATTTGGTCTTCTGAAAGCATCTTCGCTTTAGATTTACCGAAGCTCATCGGACCATTTTTACCGCCGGCACCACCACCCATGTTACGCATAAAGAACATGAATAATAGAATAATCAATAGAACTGGGAAGCTCGCAATAAGAAGCTGCATCATCAAACCTTGACGTTGCGGTGCAGTACCTTCAACAACAACATTATTTTTGATGAGGTTTGGCATCAATTCAGGGTCTTGAACTGCTGGACGAATACTCTCAAAAGGAGAACCATTTGTTTTTTCGCCAGTTATTCTTTCACCGTCAATGATGACTTGTTTAATTTGCCCAGCATTCACCGCTGCAACAAATTCTGAATAATTTAATGCAGAAGGCTTATCACGGTCACTTACGTTACTGAATATAAGAATCAGTACGCCTAGAATAACCAGCCACAAAACGGCATTTTTGAAGAGATCGCTCAAAGCTTTATTCCCATATCAATCTAATTTGATCACACCAAGATTGGCTGACCTTTAACAAAAAGCGAGTAAAATGATTCGCATTAAAATTTAAAATGTACAAAATGCACACTTTTTTACTACTTGGCAAGTAGACTTTTAACACGATTACTTTTTACGGCCCTGTCCAATTAAAAAAACTTCTTTCGAACGCGCACGTGAAGCAGCAGGTTTCGCTGTTTTCAATACGGTAAAACTGTCGACCACTTGCTTTCTAAATTCATCAAAACCAGTGCCTTGGAAAACTTTTACCACAAATTGACCTTTTGGTCCCAGTACTTTGTTGGCAAAATCCAGCGCAAGTTCACATAAATAAATCTGGCGAGGTTGATCTACAGCCTTGTTACCTGATGTATTGGGGGCCATATCTGAAATTACAACGTCTACTTGGCGTCCATCTAAAAGATTTAACAATTTTTCGAATACTTCTTCTTCTCGAAAGTCACCTTGTAGGAAGGTTACGTCAGGCAATGCATCCATATGTAAAATATCAGATGCAATCACAATACCTTTACTACCCACTAATTTACCCGCGATCTGAGACCAGCTTCCAGGTGCTGCACCCAAGTCTACAACCACCATGCCTGGCTTGATGAGTTTGTACTTTTCTTGCATTTCCAAAAGCTTATAAGCAGCGCGAGCACGATAACCTTCCTTTTGTGCTCTTTTTACAAAAGGATCATCCAGATGTTCTCTCATCCAGTCTCGACTACTTTTTGATAACTTTTGATTGGTAATG
This sequence comes from Acinetobacter sp. CY81, assembly GCF_059515925.1. Classification (NCBI taxonomy): domain Bacteria; kingdom Pseudomonadati; phylum Pseudomonadota; class Gammaproteobacteria; order Moraxellales; family Moraxellaceae; genus Acinetobacter; species Acinetobacter sp. CY81. Next base: position 299,233 of record NZ_JCAKNC010000002.1, on the reverse strand, counting down.
CGCGTCGCCATAACTCTTTAAATACATATGAATATATTACTTTTAATTGTACGTGAAAATTTAAAGCCTTGCAGTAGTGATCTGTATCTAATTAATCTTGTTTAACATGTTTTTTCAAATCAGCTTTATCGATAATTTCTACAGAATTTACAGCGTTTGAACTCTGCATTTGCTATACTAAGCCGTTTTTAAATTTAGGTTATTTTTATGGCGGCTTTATCTATTCAGGAACGCAAGCGTTTGCGTCAAATCGGACATGCACTTAATCCTGTGGTTATGATTGGCGGTCAAGGCCTAACAGAGAATGTGATTGAAGAAACCAACCGTGCGTTGAACGATCACGAACTTATCAAAGTTAAAGTTGTTGCAGAAGACCGTGAAGCTCGTGCTGCGTTAATTGCTGAAATTGCACAAGTTACTGCTGCTGAAACAGTTCAAACGATTGGTAAGATTGTTTTGCTTTATAAAAAAGCTGCAAAACAAAATGCAAAATTATCAAATCTTGTTCGTCACGCACATTTATCTAACTAATCATTTAGAGCTGTTATTGCATGGCGAGTTATGAATTAAGTTCTTTTGATCGCTTTCAAGATATTTATCTGGTTGGCGCAATTGAACAAACAAATGCTTTTAGCCTGAATGTAGGTTATTGGCTTCGTGACCCGAATCAAATGCTTGAATTCCCGCCAATGGTTGCTGGAAACCCAAGACAAGATTTCCTTTGGGAAAACACCTGCTTTGAAATCTTTATTGGTGTGAAAGGCGAAGATTATTATCGTGAAATTAATCTCTCCCCTTCCGAAGCATGGCAAGCGTATCAGTTTGAGGAATATCGCTATCCAGAAGATATGCCTCCTCAAGCCGCTTATGATATTGAACTCAATCAATTGAAGAAAACACATTACGGTTTAAATGTGAGTTTAGATCTAACTGAGTTCATGTTAGCGAATAAACTAAAGTGGGATAATCTATTTATTGGATTAACCGCAGTATTTAAAACAGCAAAAGGTCTACATTATTATGCAATGCAGCATAGTAGCCCCACTGCTGACTTTCACAACAAACGTGATTGGCTACATACTTTCTAATTTGCATATTTATTAGATGAATTTAAAAGTGAGGTTTAACCCTCACTTTTTTATTGTTTGTTAGATAAAGAATCACACATTGTTTTTTAAATAAAATAGAGAGTCCATCCAATAGATACGACTTATAGAGTGAAGCGAGTCTTTAATGCCTTCATTATTAGCATTAAGCTTTGATCCTTCCTAGGCAGTCTTAAAATATAAAAATAACGATTTAAAAAACATTTGAATAAAATTACTTAGAACAGATTCTATCTTTGCATAAAAGATCAAAACCAAATAGCAAAGTTAGTGTTTGATTAACTCACTTTCAAGTCCTTTGAATTTATTATCGACTCTCTAAATCCCTTTTGTAACGAACAGAATTCCCTTTTTTAATTTCATTAGGATCTAAAATCTATCACTCAATCGTTAAAATTTAGGGGCAACCCAAATTAGATTTCTGAAAAAACAAATAGATGTTAAATTTTCAAACCCTCTTTCCACCATTCAAAGCCTTTGATAAAACTTAACTTTTGAATTATTAAACAATTCTTAAGTTTTAGCATTTTTCACATTTGTACAAAAAGCAGACTTTCACTTAAATTACAAGCGATATATATAGCTAAATAGCTGCAATTAGAATGGACTTTAGCAGTCTTACTCCGTATAATGCCGTGTTAAGTTCAAGCGAGCAGACATAGGAGGGTTGGTTAAAAAAATAGCCTTCCTTTTTTTTCGTCTTCTCGCTTTTTTACAGCCTAAATTTCAGGAGCTTTGGTTTGAGCACCCCAGCAATTTTAGCCCTTGCCGACGGAACTATCTTTAAAGGTACTTCTATTGGCGCATCGGGTAGTACGACTGGTGAAGTCGTTTTCAACACTGCCATGACTGGCTATCAAGAAATTTTGACTGACCCGAGTTATGCACAACAACTTGTGACATTAACTTATCCACATATTGGTAATACAGGTTGTAATGACGAAGACGCTGAGTCTGGCCGCATTCATAAAGTATGGGCGAATGGATTAATTATCCGTGACCTTCCTTTATTGCACAGCAACTTCCGCGCTACACAATCATTAGGTGAATACTTAGAACAACATAATGTTGTAGCGATTGCTGATATCGACACACGTAAATTGACACGTATTTTACGTGATAAAGGCGCGCAGAATGGTTGTATCCTTGCTGGCGAAAATATCACGGCTGAAGAAGCTTTAGAAAAAGCACGTGCGTTCGGTGGTTTAAATGGTCTAGATCTTGCAAAAGAGTGCTGTGACCCTGAAGGTTTCGAGTGGACTGAAGGTTCTTGGACACTTGGTCAAGGTTTTTCTCAACCGGAAGCTAAATTCCATGTTGTTGCATACGATTACGGTGTCAAAACCAACATCTTACGTATGCTCGCAGATCGCGGTTGTAAACTGACTGTTGTGCCTGCACAAACTCCTGCGGCTGATGTTCTTGCGTTGAATCCAGATGGTGTGTTCTTGTCGAACGGTCCTGGCGATCCAGCGGCATGTGACTACGCAATTGAAGCTGTAAAAACAATTGTAGAAGATGCTCGCAACGTACCTGTTTTTGGTATTTGCTTGGGTCATCAAATTCTTGCTTTAGCAAGTGGCGCTAAAACTGTGAAAATGCCTCACGGCCACCACGGTGCCAACCATCCTGTACAGAACATTGAAACTGGCACAGTGATGATTACTTCTCAAAACCACGGTTTCGCAGTGGATGCAGATACTTTACCTGCAAACTTGAAAGCAACGCATAAGTCATTGTTCGATCAAACCCTGCAAGGGATTCATCGTACAGACAAACCTGCGTTCAGTTTCCAAGGTCACCCAGAAGCAAGCCCTGGTCCACATGACTGCGCACCGTTGTTCGATCATTTCATCGAACTTATCGAAGCATCTAAGAAGTAATTAAGGAAGCGATCATGGCTAAACGTACAGATATTAAAAGCATCTTAATTATTGGTGCAGGTCCGATTGTCATCGGTCAAGCATGTGAGTTCGATTACTCAGGTGCTCAAGCTTGTAAAGCACTTCGTGAAGAAGGCTACCGCGTTATTTTGGTCAACTCTAACCCAGCGACCATTATGACTGACCCGACTATGGCAGATGCAACGTATATCGAACCGATTACGTGGCAGACTGTTGCAGCAATCATTGAGAAAGAACGCCCAGATGCGGTTCTTCCTACAATGGGTGGTCAAACTGCATTGAACTGTGCACTTGCACTTGATGCAAACGGTATTTTAGAAAAATATAATGTTGAATTGATTGGTGCGACGAAAGAAGCAATTGAAAAAGCTGAAGATCGTAAATTATTCGACATCGCTATGCGTAAAATCGGTCTTGAATGCCCGAAAGCTGACATTGCTGAGTCAATGGAAGAAGCTTTAGCGATTCAAGCACGTTTTGGCTTCCCTGTAATCATTCGTCCATCATTCACGATGGGTGGTTCAGGTGGCGGAATTGCGTATAACAAAGAAGAATTCATTGAAATCTGTGAACGTGGTTTCGATCTTTCTCCAACTAAACAATTATTGATTGATGAATCTTTAATTGGTTGGAAAGAATACGAAATGGAAGTTGTTCGTGACAAAAACGACAACTGTATCATCGTATGTACCATTGAAAACTTCGACCCAATGGGTGTTCACACAGGTGACTCAATCACTGTTGCTCCTGCGCAAACATTGACAGACAAAGAATTCCAACTTCTACGTAATGCTTCTTTAGCTGTACTTCGTGAAATTGGCGTAGAAACAGGTGGTTCTAACGTTCAGTTCGGTATTTGCCCGAAAACTGGTCGTATGGTTGTGATCGAGATGAACCCTCGTGTATCACGCTCATCTGCTCTAGCATCTAAAGCAACTGGCTTCCCAATTGCTAAAATTGCTGCGAAACTCGCTGTTGGTTATACCCTTGATGAATTGAAAAACGACATCACTGGCGGTACGACTCCAGCATCTTTCGAACCTGCAATCGACTACGTTGTAACGAAGATTCCTCGTTTTAACTTCGAGAAATTCCCACAAGCTGACGCTACTTTAACAACACAGATGAAATCTGTGGGTGAAGTGATGGCAATTGGTCGTAACTTCCAAGAGTCTATGTCTAAAGCACTTCGTGGTTTAGAAGTGGGCGCTTCTGGTTTTGATCCAAAAATCGAAGTGGGTGCTGAAGGTGCGCGTGAAAAGATCTTGGTTGAGCTTAAAGTTCCAGGTCCAGATCGCATTTGGTTTATTGGCGATGCATTCCGTCACGGCTTTACACTTGACGAAGTATTTGCTGCAACGAACATCGACAAATGGTTCTTGATCCAAATCGAAGACATCATCAAAACTGAAAACCAAATCAAAACTTTAGGTTTTGGTGATTTAAATGCAGACAACATTCGTGCATTTAAACGTAAAGGTTTATCAGATCTTCGTATTGCAGACTTGATGGGCATTTCACAAAAACAATTCCGTAAACACCGTTGGAACTTGGGCGTAACCCCTGTTTACAAACGTGTAGATACATGTGCAGCTGAGTTCGAATCTGATACAGCTTACATGTACTCAACTTACGATGACGAATGTGAAGCGAACCCATCGACTAAAGACAAGATCATGGTGATCGGCGGTGGTCCTAACCGTATTGGTCAAGGGATCGAGTTCGATTACTGCTGTGTGCACGCTGCCCTTGCAATGCGTGAAGACGGCTATGAAACGATCATGGTGAACTGTAACCCTGAAACGGTTTCTACAGACTATGACACATCTGATCGTTTGTACTTCGAACCAATTACACTTGAAGATGTATTAGAAATTGTACGTATCGAGAAGCCTAAAGGCATTATCGTTCAGTACGGTGGTCAAACACCTTTGAAATTGGCTCGTGCTTTAGAAGAAGCTGGTGCGCCAATCATCGGTACATCTCCTGACGCAATTGACCGTGCAGAAGATCGTGAACGTTTCCAACAAATGATTCAACGTTTACAACTTCGCCAACCAAACAACAGCATTGTTAAATCTGCTGAAGAAGGTATGGCTGAAGCTGCGAAAGTTGGCTATCCATTGGTTGTTCGTCCATCTTATGTATTGGGCGGTCGTGCGATGGAAATCGTATACAACGATGAAGAATTAAAACGCTACTTACGTGATGCGGTTCAAGCATCTAACGAAGCGCCTGTTCTTCTTGACCGTTTCTTAGATGATGCGATCGAAGTTGACGTAGACTGCGTATCTGACGGTAAAGACGTTGTGATCGGCGGTATCATGCAGCACATCGAACAAGCGGGTATTCACTCAGGTGACTCAGCATGTTCAATTCCTCCGTACTCATTGTCTGATGGAGTACAGGACGAAATGCGTCGTCAAACTGTTGCGATGGCAAAAGAGCTTGGTGTAATTGGTTTGATGAACGTACAGTTTGCTGTTAAAGGCAATGACGTTTACATCTTAGAAGTGAACCCACGTGCATCACGTACTGTACCGTTCGTGTCTAAATGTATTGGTGAATCTTTAGCGAAAGTCGCTGCACGTTGTATGGCGGGTCAATCTTTAGTATCTCAAGGCTTTACGAAAGAAATCATCCCATCACACTTCTCTGTGAAAGAAGCGGTATTCCCATTCAACAAGTTCCCGGGTGTTGACCCTGTTCTTGGGCCTGAGATGAAATCTACAGGTGAAGTAATGGGCGTAGGTAAAACTTTCGGTGAAGCATTCTACAAAGCTGTTTTAGGTGCGAACGATCGTTTACCAGGTCTACCAACTGAAGGTGAAGTGAAACACGCATTTATCTCAGTTCGTGACTCTGATAAACCTCGTGTTGTTGGTATTGCGAAACAACTTGTTGAATATGGCTTTAAAGTTATCGCAACTGGTGGTACTTTTGATGTCATCAATGCAGCCGGTATTGAATGTGAACGTGTAAATAAAGTCACTGAAGGTCGTCCAAACATCGTGGACCGCTTGAAAAATGGCGAAATTCACCTCATTATCAATACAACTGAAGGTAAACAAGCTCAGCAAGATTCATTCTCGATTCGTCGTTCTGCCCTTCAAGGCAAAGTGTATTACACAACGACATTGAATGGTGCTGATGCAGTATGCCAAGCTTTAGCAATTAAATTACCAATGGATGTTTATCGCTTGCAAGATTTAAGCGTAGGTTAATACCCAATCCGATAAGACCCGTCACCTTATCGGTGGCGGGCTTTTTTTCATTTATAGACTCAGTATTTTGACTAAATACATTAATTGAGGGACAACAATGCAACGTTATCCTATGACTCCCCAAGGCAAAGATGCTTTGGAAAAAGAATTACATCAATTGAAAACAATTGATCGTCCACGTATTACTGCAGCAATTGCTGAAGCGCGTGAACATGGGGATTTGAAAGAAAATGCGGAATACCATGCTGCGCGTGAGCAACAGGGTTTCTGTGAAGGCCGTATTCAAGATATCGAAGGTAAATTGGGTGCAGCTCAGTTAATCGATGTGAAAGATCTTGAACAAAATGGTCGTGTGGTTTTCGGTGTGACAGTGACGATTGAAAACTTGGACACTGAAGAACAAAAGACGTATATGATCGTTGGCGATGATGAAGCTGACTTTAAGATCAATAAGATCTCTGTGAACTCTCCGATTGCTCGTGGTCTTTTGGGCAAAAGCGAAGGCGATGAAGCGAAAATCACAACACCTCAAGGTGAAGTAGAATACGAAATTGTGAAAGTTGAATATCTTTAATTATATAAATTGAAATGTTCAGATTTAAACCCCTCTTATGAGGGGTTTTTAATGTGTACGACATTGATTAAAATCAAAGTGAAATCAATAACAACACAGACGAATGAAACAATGGATGATCGTTTAATACAGGCATTTTATTATTCCATTGGAGGATTAGGGCTAGGTATCGCGCTCGCAATCACATGGAGTTTTTATATCGACAGCCAAACAAGTTCTGTTCATATTATTTTGATAACCATGTTTTTGTCTGGATTGTGCGGGTTCTTGTTTCCAAATTCAGTGGCTCATATTTTTAAGTTTTTTTGGAATCTGTTCAGGTAAAACTGATTTTTATTCTTTATCCCCCTTTCTATTCATCTATCCATATCAGCATTTTGATAAGTATAAGCACCATTCAATTACGTTATAATCTATTTAATCCCTCATCTTTTTCTTGTTATGTCTGAAAAGCTCATCAACTCCCCTGTCAATCATTGGTGTGAATTCGAATTTATTTCGAAAACGGTAAAAAATCCGAACATTCACATTAAAGGGAATTACTCTTACTATTCAGCCTATTGGGATCAGGGATTTGAACGTTGTGTAGTTCGTTACTTACATGACAAGCCATCTACACCTGAGAAGCCTATTGATCAGCTTCATATCGGCAATTTTGTCTGTTTTGGGGCTGAATGCGTGATTATGATGGGAGGTAATCAATTACACCGTACCGATTGGATTTCAGCATTTCCATTTGATACGCGTAGTTTTGTGCCTGCTGGAGATACAATCATTGGCGATGGTTGTTGGATCGGTTCTCGTGCGATGATTATGCAAGGTGTCACACTGGGTGAAGGTGCTGTGGTTGCAACAGGTGCAGTTGTGACAAAAGATGTTCCACCTTATGCTGTGGTCGGTGGTGTTCCTGCAAAAGTCATTAAATATCGTTTTTCTGAAGAATACATAGAAAAACTGCTTTCCCTTAAGCTCTATGACTTAGATGAAAAGCAGTTTTTAAAAATGCGTGAGCAGTTGCAGACGGATGATTTGGAAATATTACTTGGTTCTAACTTTAAATGAAAAATTCTAGTATCAATCTTAAATTCAAATTAAGATGTAAATTCAAAAACTTATTAGCTCAATTTTAAATAATTATGGATAAACGTTATCAGGTATTTGTTAGTTCAACCTTTAGAGACTTAGAAGAAGAAAGAAAATATATTATTCAAACTCTGATGGAAATGGATTGTATTCCAGCTGGAATGGAATTATTTCCAGCTGTAGATGAAGAACAATGGGATTTTATAAAAAAAGTCATTGATGATTGTGATTATTATTTACTTCTTATAGGCGGTCGATATGGCTCTTTAAGCCCTGAAGGAGTTGGCTACACTGAAATGGAATATGACTATGCTGTGGCCAAAGGAATGAAAGTTATAGCATTAGTTCACGGACAACCAGATAATCTACCACAAATTAAATGTGAAAAAGATCCTACATTACAAGCAAAACTTGAGAGCTTTAGAAGTAAAGTATGTACAGGGCGACTAGTAAAATTTTGGGAAAATATAAACGAAATATCTGGAATTGTGGCACTTAGCTTGAGTAAAACAATTAAAACCTATCCCGCAATTGGATGGGTACGTGCTGATTTAGTACCCACAGAAAGCGTTACACAAGAAATTCTTAAATTAAGAAATATAATTATTCAACTCGAAAATGAAATTGAACAACTAAAATCTAAGCCAGAAGGATTAGATAATCTTTCTCAAGGTGATGACCTATTTCAAATTAAATTATGTTTTACTGCACGTGATAATAGTGGCATATATGACTTACATGAAATCCCATTAGAACTTAAATGGAATAATATCTATCAATACCTATCACCTATGCTCATGGATGAATGTAATGAAAAACAAATTTTTGAGGATTTAACAGATATTATTAGAGCATTTGGACAACAAGATTTAGAGAAATTTCTAGAAATGCATAATTTATCTGATGTAAAAGATTTTCGACTTTATAAGAATGAAAAAAATATAATTATGGTGCAATTTAGGGCGCTTAGACTTATCGAATTGAGTAAAAAAAGGCATCCACCATCTGATAAAAATATTTATTGGACATTAACATCATATGGTGTTCAACTGATGCTTGAGTTGAATGCAATTAAAAAATAGAAAAAAATTATAATCACAAAAATCCCATTCAATCAGAATGGGAACCATAATAGTATATTTGCTACGACTTTTTTGAGCTTGTATTCATTGATTCAGATTAATTTAATCAATAATCAATTCTATAAGCCATTCAACTTTATTAAATTAATACTTCTCTATTTAATGTCTAAATTAGATTAATACTCTAATATTTCAAAATCATCTTTGTGCAAAGTGAGTTGTTTATTTTCCATTTCAGTTTTTATATTCAATTCGACCATTTATTATGTATGAAATTGTGAAAAATAAAATGAATCTTTTCGCATAACTTGAATAAAATGAACAACTTTATAAAAAATATCCCTATGTAATTACTAGGTTTTATTCTCGATTAATACAGTATATGATCAAGTTGAAAGAACATTTTTCATTTCGCTTGAAATGAATTTCATAACGGTGATAAGGAGATTGACATGGCTTACCAAAACATACTTGTACCAGTAGACGGTTCAGAACTCGCGCTAAGCGTTATAAAACATGCGGCTGAACTAGCTAAAGCATTTAACAGCAAAGTGACCATCGTAGAAGTAATGACACTCGATCCCTATATCGCAGCAGAATATTTATCTGCGGGACAAACCAATGCCATGATTGAACGTGCACGTGAATTCATTTTATCGAACATTGCAGCAGCAAAAGCACAATTTGAAGCGCAAGGTATCACTGCTGAAACTAAACTTTTAGAAGGTGAAAGCATTCCACGTACCATTATCAAAGCTGTGGATGAACTCAATGTTGATCTTATTGTACTCAGCTCTCATGGTCGTAGTGGACTTAAAAAATTATTGATGGGTAGCGTAGCGCAAAGTCTCATCACTGAATCTAAAGTGCCTGTTTTTGTTGTAAAACAATAATTTCATACGCTACAAGTAAAGACACCTCATTCGTCAGCGAGTGAGGTGTTTTCTTTTAAATATCTCTAAATAATTATGATCAAAACTCAAATTAAATATACCATCCAAAATCTTTAAAGTTAATTTTGCCATTTTTAATCACAACACCTTCACTCAATAACCTAGCCTGCTGTTCATTAAAACCGAGATCGTCCAATCGACTTAGGCTAATTCGCCCTTGAGCATTAATCACCCGATGCCAAGGTACTTCACTTGAGTCATCCATTCGGCTCAATACCCGCCCGACCAATCGTGCATGTTTTGGTAATCCTGCCAATGCAGCGACTTGTCCATAACTGGCTACTTTACCAAATGGAATAGTCACAACAACGGCCAAAATTAGCAAGGCTAATTCATCAGTTACCGTCTGCGAAGCTTCCCTTTGCAGATTACTTTTTTTAGAAATATCTGTTTGTGCAGTCCTGTTCAATGACACACTATTTTGAAAAGTCTGATTCGTGTAATCATCTATTATAGAATTGGATTTTTTAGATTTAGCGCACATAAATTGACCTAAATATGTCATTCAAAGGGTATTAGGCAAATGTATTTTTCTAAGGGCTATTTTACTCTAAAAATCAGAATAAAAATTTAAGCATATTATCCAACAACATCATCCAACAATAGCAACTAAAACGAGTACAAGAAATGAAACGGACTTTTAAACATATTCTGCTTTCGTCATCGATTGCATTAGCTTCAATCTCTATATTGAGCTTGCCTAGCACGGCCACAGCTGCACCCACAATTAATATCCAAAGTGTCTTACAACAAGAAAGAGCTTGGGCTGGTATGCAGACCAAACGCGTCAAGGTTGGTGATATTGAATGGGCATATAGCGAAGGTGGAACTAAAGGTAAACCTGTCATCATGTTGATTCATGGGCTTGCAGGTAGCCGTGACAACTGGAATCGGGTTGCACGATACCTAACGCCACACTATCAAGTGATCATTCCAGATTTACCAGGCCAAGGAGACAGCAAAGCGCCAAATGATTTCGATTATTCAATTCCTAATTTGACTGAAAAATTACGCCGATTTGCTGAAGCGATTCAAGTTGAGAAAGATCTACATATTGCAGGTCATTCGATGGGTGGTGCTATATCCCTACTCTATGCGGCTCAATATCCAATTGATGCAAAATCATTGTTCTTGGTCAATTCAGCAGGTGTATTTAAATCTGCCAATACCCCTTATTTAAAAGATCCCAATTTACTTCGTAATTTTGTGGTGGCTAAACCCGGTGACTTTGATCGTCTCTTCAAAATTGCAGCACAGCTTCCGCCTTTTATTCCCAATGAGCTAAAAGTAGAACAAGAAAAATTGATGATTTCTAATGCTGCAAATACATCAAAATTGATTGAACAATTGATCTTGATGTCTAAGTCATTTACACCAGATACCTTTGCTATCGCTGCACGATCTATTGATCAACCAACGCTGATCATTTGGGGAGATAAAGATCAGATTATTAATGTAGAAGCGGCATCTGAATTGAAAGATCTTTTAAAGAATGCCAAAGAACCGATTATCTTAAAAGGTGTGGGACATATGCCTTTACTTGAACAAGAGCAACCACTTGTGAAAGCGTATTTAGAGTTTTTAAGTACTGTCAAATAATAGGACTGTTCACGAGATCGCTTACGGTCTCGTGAATCTAAAATTTTAACTTCTCTATTCTCTATTCTCTATTCTCTATTCTCTATTCTCTATTCTCTATTCTCTATTCTCTATTCTCTATTCTCTATTCTCTATTCTCTATTCTCTATTCTCTATTCTCTATTCTCTATTCTCTATTCAAGAATCATAAATCGAAACCCTTTCTATAACCCCCTACTCCTTTCAACACTTTTAAAAAGACAAAAAAAAGAGGATCCGAAGATCCTCTTTTCTAATTCACACTATCTGATTATTAATACAACACGTTGTTGTTGTTCAATAGATCTTGAAGTGTAGTGTCTGTATTTTTCAACGTAATCAAGTCAGCTTTAGCATAGTTAGTGCCAGAACCATCACGATCAATGCTGATTACAGTGTCGTTACCAACTTTGTTCACAGAAACGTACTGGTCGATATTTTCTGAATTCACATCGCCTTGCAACAATTTAGAGATATCGATCTTGTCATTGTTTTCAGCTTTGAAGTCAGTCCATGTATCGTGACCATTACCACCTGTCTTATCAGATGCATTCAGTACATTGAAGATAATCTTATCTGCACCTTCACCTAACGCTACAGTGTCATTCGCAGCTGAAGAAACAAACGCTTTACCTAAGTCGATTGTCAATGTTGCTGATTTCTCAACACCATTTGGAGCAACTAACTTGTACTCAAACTCAACATCTGCAGCTGTTGCATTCGCAGCTGGAGTAAATACGTAGCTACCGTCTTGGTTCAACACAAGCTTACCAGCAGCAACAGAGATTACATCACCTGTAGCAAGTTCGAAATTACCTGTATTTGGATTCTTAACAAACAATTGGTCATCTTTACTTGCCAATTTATCTGCACCGAAGCCAGTGTCATCAGTAATTACGTTACCAACTGCTTTATTCACGCCTTCAGTTACAAGTTTGTCACTTGAAACTGTCGCTTGAACATAAGTATTGATCATCGTTGAGTTCGAACCCCAATGGCTATAGTTAGCTTCTGAAGTTGTGAACACCACTTGCCATTGTTTAGACAACGCGCTATCTGCTTGGTACGACGTATTAAACAATGCAGTTCCTGCATATTTGTAGCCATTACCAATCACTGAACCAGATGCACCAGTACCAGAAGCATTTACCCAGTTACCAGCACTGTCTTTGTACTGAACTTGGTAGCTGAACTTGTCACCAGTAATCGTCTGTGAGCACGCAAGCGTAGATTTAATTGCAATTTTCGCTGTGCTACCTTCAGCCAATGATTGAATCGCAAGTTTGCTTACGCCATCAACTTTCTTACCACTATAATAAGCCGCAGAACAAGCAGAACCGCATACTAGAGATTGAACTGTATCAGCCGCTTTCTTAACAGTTGTTTGAGCCGAATTAACATCATCAGAAACAGATAAGTTAGTTGTAGCTGGTTTAGCAGGATCTGTTGGATCCCATGTTAAATCGATACCAGAATTCGTACCAATTTGAACAATTAAGTCAGCAGTTGTTGTCTTACCATTCGCGTCAGTTAATGTGTATTCAAACACGTCAGTTTGACCGATATTTTTCAAATCAGCATTTGGTTTATATGTATAAGAACCATCTGCCTTAATGATCAATGTTCCGTGATCACCATTAATCGTAACACCAGCATCATTAACAGCTACGCCATCAACTTCAGTTAACTTAGTACCACCATCAAGTGTATCGTTCAGTAAGATGTTACCTTCCGCATTATGAACATCAGATACTTCAACTTTAAAGTCTGAACTTACTTCACGGATAACAACGTCAGTTTCAACATAACCAAACTTAGTGATTGCACTCCAGCTTTCCATATCAATACGATACTTACCAGCTTCAAGGTCATTTACTTTCACAGTCGCTTTTTCACCGAAGAAGCCAAGGAAGTCGAATAAACCTGAATCACTGTTAGAAGCAACTTTTTCCCAAACGCCATTTGTTGGATTGTACTTAGACAATACAAGTTTAACTTGGTCAAAGATTGCTTTTAATGAACCAGTTTTGATTTGTAATTCGATATCAGCATGTTTACCTTTACCGATTTCGAAAGTTGTACTTCCGCTATCACGACCGATTACATAACCAAACAGACCGAACTTCCAGCTATAGCAAATCGCATTATCAATAACACGCTCTGTTACAGGATGGTCATAATCAATAAACGCTTGAGCTACATCATCAACTGCATCGTTATTAGTTACATACGGTGCTGTAACAGTTGTAGGACCAGAAGTACCAGCTACGTCAGTTGCTGTTAATGTTACATTTTGACCTTTATCAACCGCAGGGCTTAACTCAAATTTAAATGCACCAGTCACATCATCTGCTTTAGTCGTTAAGACTTCGCCATTAGGACCGTTATAAGTTACTAATGAACCAGCTTGAGCTGTACCTTCAAGAACAGAACCGTCAGCATTGAATTCACCAAGCGGTGCATCTGGAGGAGTAATATCAACAGTTAAATTGTTGGTATCTCTAGATGAGTTTCCTGCTTTATCTTTCGCTAAAGCTTGAACAACATATGTACCTTCAGTTAAATCAACATTGGTTGTGAAGCTCCAGTTACCTGTAACTGGGTCTACTGTCGCACTACCTCTGTCAACCAATACACCATTTTTAATAATCGCAACATCAACAGTACCAGCAGGTTCTGAAGTAGTACCTGTAATCGTTGGTGTTACATCATTCGTAGGTTCTGAATCGAAAATTTCAACAGTAGGAAGAACTGTATCTACTTCAAATACCAACACAGCTGGAGCACTTGGGTTACCACCTAAATCACGACCAACGGCTTCAATTTGATATACACCATCTGCAAGCGGATTCTGAAGCGTGTATGTCCAACGATCACCACCTAGTAGAGTAGCTGGGCCACTTTCAATTAAGTTGCCATCAGCATCACGTACGATCACAACATCAACTGAAATCGCGCCATCCATCAACACACCATTGAAGGTAGGTTGCTTGTCTTTGAAGTAATAATGTGGCGCAGAAGTTACTGCTGATCCCAATTGATTAATCGTTGATGTAATAGCACTTGTTAAGAACACAGGTTCAACTTGAGCTACAACAGCCTCTTCAACAACTGGAGCAGAGAATGCCATACGAGCCATCATTGGAGCAGCAAACGTCGTTGCAATTGGTGCAGCGAATGCAGCCACTGGCGCAGCAAAGCTTGCTGGTGAAGCAAAGGTAGAAACATCATTCCACCAATCATCATCACCACCACCAGTTTCAGGTGGATCGATTGTGATTCCTGGAGGCGTAATGTCAACTTCAAATTTCTCAGTTTTTGTCTGACCTACGTTACCAGCTGCATCAGAAGGAACACCAGTAATTGTAAAGATTTCTTCAGGCAGTTTTTCAGTTGGAACATAGCTCCACTTACCGTCATCACCTACAGTGACTTTAATACCTTCAAGTACATAACCTTTAGAACCAACAATTGACAAAGTTACTGTTGTACCAGCTTCACCAGTACCCGTAATCGGATGCTGCTGATTATTCGTTGCATTGGTTGTTGAATCACCAATTGGATCAATCGTAATTTGTGGTGCAGTCGTATCAACAACCAAATCAACTGGGCCAGTCGGTTTTTCATTTCCAGCAGGGTCGGTCGCAGTTGCATCAACTGTGTATTCACCTTCTGGTAATGGAGTAGTTGGTGTATACGTCCACTCACCTTCTGGAGTTACTGTAGCAGTACCTTCAGATACTGTTTCACCGTTTTTATCTTTAATCACAACATCAACTGTAGAACCTGGTTCAGCTTCACCTGTTAATTCAGGCGTTGTGTCATTCGTTTCTACTGGTGGATCAATCGTAATAGTCGGTGGAGTTGTATCAATGACTAAACCTTTTGGCGTTGCATCAGTTTCATTACCAGCAGCATCTTTAGCAGTCGCGTCAACAGTGAAGTTACCTTCAGCTAATGGAGTTGATGGCGTGAATGACCATGTACCATCTGGATTAACTGTCGCTGGACCTTGAGCTACCGTCTTACCAGTTGAATCTTTGATCACAACGTCAACAAGTGCACCAACCTCAGTATTACCTTTGATTTCAGGTGTAGTGTCATTAGTCTCACGTGGTTGATCAATTGTAATTGATGGTGCAGTTGTATCAATTACTAAGCCTTCTGGCGCTGCATCAATTTCGTTTCCTGCAGGATCTTTCGCAGTTGCTTCAACTGTGAACTCACCTTCTGGTAATGGAGTAGTTGGAGTGTATGTCCAAGTACCATCTGGATTAACAGTCGCTGGACCTTCAGCTACAGTTTTTCCATCTTTATCTTTAACTACAACATCAACTGTAGAACCCGCTTCAACTTTACCTGTTAATTCAGGTGTCGTATCGTTAGTTTCTACTGGTGGATCAATTGTAATAATTGGTGGAGTTGTATCAATCACCAAAGCTTCTGGCGTTGCATCAGTTTCATTACCTGCAGGATCTTTCGCAGTTGCTTCAACCGTGAAATTACCTTCTGGCAATGGCGTAGATGGAGTGAACGTCCAAGTACCATCTGGATTAACAGTTGCTGGACCTTCAGCTACAGTTTTTCCATCTTTGTCTTTAATCGCAACTTCAACCTTAGCATCTGGCTCAGTTTTACCAGAAACAGTTGGAGTCGTATCGTTAGTCGGAACTAGTGGATCAATCGTTACAACTGGTGCAGTTGTATCTACTTCAAATGCTTCTACAGCAGGATCAGAAGGGTTACCTTGAACATCTTTAGCAATCGCTTCAACTGCATAATTACCTTCTGGTAATGGCGTTGAAGGAGTAAATGACCAATTGCCTTCAGAATCAACAGTTGCAGGACCTTGAGCAACTACTTTCCCATCTTTATCTTTAATTTCAACATTGACAGTCGAACCTTCATCCGTTTTACCAGAAATGGTTGGTGTAGTGTCATTTGTTTCATCAATTGGATCGATAGTGATTGTAGGACCACTCAAGTCTACAATGAAGTCTTCAGTATCTTGAGCAGTATTACCCGCTTTATCAGTTGCAACAGCAACAACGTCTTGACGACCTTCAGATAAGTTTTCTGTCGGTGTATACGTCCAAGTACCATCTGGATTTACAGTCGCAGGACCTGTCACCACCTTACCGTTGGCATCAGTAATCGTTACTTGTACAGTTGAACCTGGTTCAGTTGTACCCGTAAGCTCTGGTGTTGAATCATTGGTCAAGTCAATTGCATCAATTGTGACATTCGTCGGTGCAGTCGTATCAATCACTAAATCAACTGGCGCATCAACAGTCGCTTCGTTACCTGCAGGATCTTTCGCAGTTGCTTCAACTGTGTACTCGCCTTCTGGTAATTCAGTTGTCGGTGTGTAAGTCCAAGTACCATCTGGATTTACTGTCGCTGGACCTTGTGCTACAGGGTTGCCATCTTTGTCTTTGATCACTACATCAACAGTTGCACCTGGCTCAGTTGTACCTGTGATTTCTGGAGTCGTATCGTTCGTCTCTTCTAGCTCATCAATTGCAATCGCTGGAGGAGTCGTATCAATCACTAACTCTTCTGGAGTAGCATCAGTTTCGTTACCTGCAGGATCTTTCGCAGTTGCTTCAACTGTGTATTCACCTTCTGGTAATTCTTCTGTTGGTGTGTAAGTCCAAGTACCATCTGGATTTACAGTTGCAGTACCTTCAGCTACTGGGTTGCCATCTTTGTCTTTGATCACAACATCTACAGTTGAACCTGGCTCAGTTGTACCTGTTACTTCTGGCGTTGTATCGTTAGTTACATCGACCGGATCGATGCTTACAGCAGGAGCTGTCGTATCAACTTCGAAGTCTTCAGTAGCAGGGTCAGAAGGGTTACCTAACTTGTCTTTAGCAACAGCTTCAACTGTGTATTCGCCTTCTGGCAAGGCATCAGTTGGTGTGTAAGTCCAAGTACCGTCTGGATTTACTGTCGCTGGACCTTGCGCTACAGGGTTACCGTCTTTGTCTTTAACCACAACATCAACAGTCGAACCAGGTTCAGTCTTACCAGTAATAGTCGGCGTAGTGTCGTTCGTTTCATCGATTGGATCGATTGAAATTTCTGGACCACCAAAATCAACTTCAAACTCTTCAGTCGCTTGTGCTGTATTACCAGCTTTATCACTCGCAACAGCAACAACGTCTTGCTTACCTTCAGCTAATTCTTCAGATGGCGTGAATGTCCAAGTACCGTCTGGATTTACAGTTGCAGCACCTGTCACAACCTTACCATTTTCATCTGTAATCGTAACTTGTACAGAAGAACCAACTTCAGTCGTACCTGTGATTTCAGGAGTTGTATCGTTTGTATCATCAATTGGATTGATTGACACATTCGTTGGAGGTGTAACGTCAACACGGAACTGTTCTGAGTCTGGAGCACCTTTGTTGCCAAGCTTATCAGTAGCAACACCTGTTACAGTGTAATCACCTTCAGGCGCTTCAAAGAATGGTACATATTTAAAGTTACCTTCAGCATCTGCATAAACAGTCGCTGTCAATACTGATCCAGTAGCGACATGAGTAATGACTAAATCAACTTTTGCACCTGGTTCTGTTTTACCAGTAAATTCAGGTGTTTTATCATTAATTTCATCAGTTAAAGATACTGGGTAAACATCAATATCTGGACCAATTGTGTCAACAATGAAGTCTTCAGTTGCTTGCGCAGTGTTTCCAGCTTTATCTGTAGCTACAGCGACAACGTTTTGTTTGCCGTCCGCAAGAGCTTCAGATGTAAATGTCCAAGTACCATCTGGATTAACAGTTGCAGGACCTGAAACAACTTTGCCATTTTCATCTGTCAATGAAACTACAACAGAAGTACCTGGCTCAGTCTTACCAGTAATAGTAGGCGTATTGTCATTCGTGTCATCAATTGCGTCAATCGAAACACCAATTGGACCTGTAGTATCTACAACAAAATCTTCAGTTGCAGGTTCACCTTTGTTACCGATTGCATCAGTACCAATAGCTTCAATTGAATAATCACCTTCTGGAAGTTCAGTCGTCGGTGTAAATGACCAAGTACCGTCTGGATTTACTGTCGCTGGACCTTCAGCTACAACTTGACCATTTTCATCTTTGATTACAACGTTAACAGTTGAATCTGGATCAGTCGTACCTGTAATTTCAGGTGTCGTGTCATTAGTTTCATCGATAGGATCGATAGTTACAGTTGGGCCTGCCACATCAACAGTGAAGTCTTCAGTTGCTTTACCAGCATTACCAGCAGAATCTTTCGCCGTTGCTTCAACTGTGAAATCACCTTCTGGTAATTCAGTTGTCGGAGTATAAGTCCAAGTACCGTCTGGATTTACTGTCGCTGGACCTTGTGCTACTGGATTGCCATTTTGATCTTTAATGACAACATCTACAGTTGTACCAGGTTCAGTTGTACCTGTTACTTCTGGTGTTGTGTCATTCGTTGTATCGATTGGATCAATTGTTACAACAGGAAGTGTTGTATCAATTACCAAATCAACTGGCGCATCGACAGTCGCTTCGTTACCTGCAGGATCTTTCGCAGTTGCTTCAACTGTGTATTCACCTTCTGGTAATTCGTCAGTTGGTGTGTAAGTCCAAGTACCGTCTGGATTTACTGTCGCTGGACCTTGTGCAACTGGGTTACCGTCTTTGTCTTTGATCACTACGTCAACTGTCGCACCTGGTTCAGTTGTACCTGTTACTTCAGGGGTCGTGTCATTGGTGTCTTCAATTGGGTCGATTGCTACCGCTGGTGGTACTGTATCAACAACAAAGTCTTCTGTTGCTTGTGCAGTGTTACCCGCTTCATCCGTTGCAACCGCAACAACTTTTTGCTCACCTTCAGCCAATGGCTCAGATGGTGTGAATGTCCAAGTACCGTCTGGATTAACAGTTGCAGGACCTGATACTTCTTTACCATTTACATCAGTTACAGTTACTTGAACTGTTGTACCTGGCTCAGTTGTACCTGTGATTTCAGGTGTTGAATCATTGGTCAAGTCGATGGCATCAACTGTCACATTCGTCGGTGCAGTGGTATCAATTACTAGATCAACTGGTGCATCAACAGTTGCTTCGTTACCTGCAGGGTCTTTCGCAGTTGCTTCAACTGTGTATTCACCTTCTGGTAGTGCGTCAGTTGGTGTGTAAGTCCAAGTACCATCTGGATTTACTGTTGCTGGACCTTGTGCAACTGGGTTACCGTCTTTGTCTTTGATCACTACATCAACTGTCGCACCTGGTTCAGTTGTACCTGTTACTTCAGGAGTCGTATCATTGGTGTCTTCAATTGGGTCGATTGCTACCGCTGGTGGTACTGTATCAACAACAAAGTCTTCTGTTGCTTGCGCAGTGTTACCCGCCTTATCTGTTGCAACTGCAACAACTTTTTGCTCACCTTCAGCCAATGGCTCAGATGGTGTGAATGTCCAAGTACCGTCTGGATTAACAGTTGCAGGACCTGATACTTCTTTACCATTTACATCAGTTACAGTCACTTGAACTGTCGTACCTGGTTCAGTTGTACCTGTGATTTCAGGTGTTGAATCATTGGTCAAGTCGATTGGATCAATAGATACAGTTGTCGGAGATGTATCGATCACTAGATCAACTGGTGCATCAACAGTTGCTTCGTTACCTGCAGGGTCTTTCGCAGTTGCTTCAACTGTGTATTCACCTTCTGGTAATTCAGTCGTTGGTGTGTAAGTCCAAGTACCGTCTGGATTTACGGTCGCTGGACCTTGTGCAACTGGATTACCGTCTTTGTCTTTGATCACTACGTCAACTGTCGCACCTGGTTCAGTTGTACCTGTTACTTCAGGAGTCGTGTCATTGGTGTCTTCAATTGGGTCGATTGCTACCGCTGGTGGTACTGTATCAACAACAAAGTCTTCTGTTGCTTGTGCAGTGTTACCCGCTTCATCCGTTGCTACCGCAACAACTTTTTGCTCACCTTCAGCCAATGGCTCAGATGGCGTGAATGTCCAAGTACCGTCTGGATTAACAGTTGCAGGACCTGATACTTCTTTACCATTTACATCAGTTACAGTTACTTGAACTGTTGTACCTGGCTCAGTTGTACCAGTGATTTCAGGTGTTGAATCATTGGTCAAGTCGATGGCATCAACTGTCACATTCGTCGGTGCAGTGGTATCAATCACTAGATCAACTGGTGCATCAACAGTCGCTTCGTTACCTGCAGGGTCTTTCGCAGTTGCTTCAACTGTGTATTCGCCTTCTGGTAATGCATCAGTTGGTGTGTAAGTCCAAGTACCGTCTGGATTTACTGTCGCTGGACCAGATGCTACAGGATTATTTGCTGCATCTTTAATTACAACATCAACAGTCGCACCTGGTTCAGTCGTACCTGTAACGTCTGGTGTTATGTCATTAGTTGGTTTAAGTTCGTCGATTGCAATAGCTGGTGGAACAGTATCTACAACAAACTCTTCAGTTGCTTGTGCAGTGTTACCCGCTTCATCCGTTGCTACCGCAACAACTTTTTGCGGACCGTCAGCCAAGTCTTCAGATGGTGTAAATGTCCAAGTACCGTCCGCATTAACAGTTGCAGGACCTGAAACCTCTTTACCATTTACATCTGTAACTGTTACAACAACACTTGAGCCCACTTCAGTTTTACCTGTAAGTGTAGGTGTCGCATCATTTGTAAGATCAATAGCATCAACCGACACACCAATTGGAGCAGTTGTATCAACTACCAACTCAGTTGGAGCATTTGCAGTTGCTTGGTTAGTTGCTTTATCAGTTGCAGTAGCTTCAACTGTATATTTACCTTCAGGTAATGCAGTCGTTGGCGTAAATGTCCACGTACCATCTGGATTAACTGTCGCTGGACCTTGTGCGACTGATGCTCCAGTCGCATCCTTGATCACAACATTAACTGTCGCTTCAGGCTCAGTTTTACCTTTAATTTCAGGTGTAGTGTCATTGGTTGGTTTTGATTCATCAATCGAAATAGGTGGTGGCGTTGTATCTACAATCACACCAGCAACATCTGGAACTGGAGTAATGTTACCTGCCAAGTCACGAGCAATGGCTTCAACTGTGTATTTACCATCAACTAAATTATTCGGGGTAAATGACCATGTACCATCAGCATTTGGCTTAACAGTTGCAGATTGAACAGTTTTCCCTGTTTCATCTTTTACTGTTACACGAACTGTTTCAATACCAGCTTCAGTTGTCCCAGTAAATGTTGGAGTCGAATCATTCGTTAAACCGAAATCCACCACTTCTACTGGAGGAGCGACGGTATCAACAATTACTTGAATCGAGTCAGTATTCGAGTTACCTGCCTGATCATAACCACGTGCAATTAATGTATATTGACCGTCTACAAGTTTAACACCTGTATTATAAGTCCACTTATCTGTTGATTGATCGTAAGTCGTTGCAGGTCCTTTAGAAACCACTTTTCCATCTTTATCCAAGATTTCCAATTCAACTCTTACAACATCATTTTTTGTATTTCCAGAAAATACGTATTCCGGATTTTTTATATGGAAAGCCACGCTCGTCTCCGTTTTTAAAAGCTGTTCCGTTGCAGCGACAGACTGCAAGGAGAAAGCTGAAAATTGTGCAGTGGATGCTGATGCTGGAGTGTCATTCCACCAATCATCACCATCTTCACCATCTTCACCATTAGTCGGTGGATCAATATCAATTCCAGGAGGGGTTGTATCGATTTCTAACCCACCAATCCCTTCTTCTTTTTTCTCATTACCAGCTGGATCTTTCGCAGTTGCATCAACTGTGTATTTACCCTCCGGTAGATCTACAGTTGGTGTATAAGACCAAGAACCGTCTGAATTAACAGTTGCAGTACCTTCAGCAACTGGTTTCCCATCTTTATCTCTGATCACAACATCAACTGTTGAACCTGGCTCAGTCTCACCTTTAATTTCAGGTGTTAAATCATTAGTCGTAATAGGAGGATCAATGGTGATTTCAGGTGGAGTTGTATCAATTACCAACTCTTCTGGTGCAGCATCAGTTGGGTTCCCTGTATGGTCTGTTGCAGTTGCATTAACTGTTAACTCACCTTCGGGTAACGGTGTAGTAGGCGTGAATGTCCACGTACCATCTGGATTAACTGTCGCTGGACCTGATGCTACAGGATTATTTGCTGCATCTTTAATTACAACATCAACTGTTGAACCTGGTTCAACCTGGCCTGTAACTTCAGGTTTCGTATTGTTTGTGACAACAGGTTTATCAATCGTGATTTCTGGTGGAGTCGTATCAACCACTAATTCTTCTGGTGCCGCATCTTTTCCATTACCTGCTGGATCTTTTGCAGTAGCTTCAACGGTTAACTCACCTTCAGGTAACGGTGTAGTAGGCGTGAATGTCCAATTACCCTCTGGATCAACAGTTGCAGGACCTTCTGCGACTACCTTGTCATCTTTATCTTTAATTACAACATCAACCGTTGAACCTGGCTCAGTTTTACCTGTTAACTCAGGAGTTGTGTCATTAGTATCCACTGGAGGATTAATAGAAACTTCAGGCGGAGTAGTATCAATCACCAACTTTTCTGGTGTAGCTGTATCTGTATTACCATTTGGATCTTTTGCAGTTGCATCAACTGTGTATTCACCTTCAGGTAATTCAGTTGATGGTGTAAATGACCATGTGCCATCAGGATTCACTGTTGCTGGCCCTTGAGCTACCGTTGTGCCATTTTTGTCTTTAACAACAACATCAACTGTCGAACCTGCTTCTGCTTTACCTGTAATTGCAGGTGTTGTGTCGTTTGTCACAACTGGCTTATCAATTGAAATATCAGGTGGTGTTGTATCTACGACGAAATCATCAGGTGTAGCTGATGTTGTATTACCAGCAGCATCTTTTGCTGTTGCTTCAACTGTATAGTCACCTTCTGGCAATGCTGTAGTTGGTGTAAATGTCCAATTACCTTCTGAATCAACAGTTGCAGGACCTTGTGCAACTACCTTGCCATCTTTGTCTTTAATCACAACATCAACAGTTGCGCCTTCTTCTGTTTTACCCTTAATTTCTGGAGTAGGATCATTTGATACATTAATTGGATCAATAGAAACATCTGGTGCTTTCGTATCAACATTAAAATCACTGATAGGAGATTTAGCACTTTCTTGACCATTAACAGTTTGAGTTACTGTTAAGTTATGTGGACCTTCAGCTAATGGTGTTGTTGGAACAAATTCCCAAGTACCATCTTCCTTAGCGACTGTCTCACCAATTAATTGCTCGCCATCGTAAACTTTAATGGTTGCACCTGGTTGTGCACCTTCACCACTTATCGCTGGCAAAGTGTCATTGGTAGAACCACCGTTAGCAACAACACCAGTTTGTGGTGCAACATCATCTGTAATGGTTGGTGCTGGCAAAGCATTAACAATTGGCGCTGGAGGTGGTGTACTACCACCATCACCACCGCCACCACCTGCGGCAGCGGCAATACCTGCAACACCTGCACCAACTAACCAAGGTAAAATTCCACCTACAAAGTTATCTGAATAAAGTAGTGGCTCAATTTCTTCGATTGGGTAATAAAGGATTGTTTCAGCGATTGTGCCATCAGTATTGGTGAATTTAACCCAATAAAGCTGACCACTATCATCTTGAAAAACTAAGCTATTGTCTGCAAATTCAGCATTGAAATAATTTTCAACAACAATGACTTCACCGTTTCTTAAAGTTATTAATGCATTATTGTTTTCACGAGTGATTGAGGCCACGTCATCTTTAGAAACTTGAACAACAACGACAGAGTTTTCGTTAAGCCCTACTTTACTAGAGTTTACATTCTCTAATACCTGATGACTCTCTTTTGATATGACTGAGATGTTCGGCATGGTACATTTCTCTCTTATAAATTTTATTTTTATCGATCTTTCTAAATTTAAAAACATAAAAAGATAGACGCTATTATCTATATTTGAGATTTATATCACACTTTGTGAAATTTTTGTGCAAACTGGCCTGCGGTCAAAGGAGAATTTTGTAACCGACATTTCATTTCCGACATATGTTTATTTATTTCAGTAATTTAAAAACACTAGAAGATAATTTTTATCGTTATATTTTTAATATTAAAATCAAGAAATCAATCATTTACGTATAATTTTTAGTCTATTTTTTCAACATCAACAGATAACACCTTGCGATTAACAAAAAAATATGGTAGCAAGTAATATCCACATAAAATTCAATCGATACAATTTTAGTAATTATTAAGTTAGCTTAAATCAAAAATTCTGTCTAATCTACTTAGCAGCTAGGTTTTAAGAAATCAGACACCTAAAATTTATGTAAATAACACTAGCCAATAATAATTAGTTCAACTTTAGACTTCTTTCATAAGTCATTTTTCACTCAGTTCCATATTATAGATTCCAGCAATTAAATTGAATCTCAAACCCAGCCTTTTGCCTCGGTTACGATAGCGCTCCGAAAAAATTTTAAAAGTTTTTAAACGACCGAATACATGCTCAATTCCGATTCTTCTTTTATTGATTTCTTGATTATAGATTTTTAGCTCGGGATCGAGTTTGTAACCCTTTTTTGCTTTTGATGGCAATAAACTATCTGGATACACTGCATAGATCCCTTGATAGCCTTTATCTGCAAGAATAAAAGCACCTACAGGAACCTGATTTAAGTTGCGTTTGAAGAGCTTGAAATCATGTACTGCACCTCGACTCATACTTAAACTCAGAATTTGCTGAGTTCTATAATGAATGATGGCCTGAACTTTGAAAGTGTGGGTCTTTTTCTTGCCACTATAGCTTTTCTTCTGTTTTTTTAGGTCTTTGTATTGGAATTTCTGTCGCATCGACGATCACCACATTCCAATCAATACCTTCACCTTTAGGCAAATGCTTCGGTAAATTAAATAAATTGGACTTGATCAGACAATCCTCTACATAGCGGACGATTCTTGAGGCAGTAGGCTCTGACACACCATAACTTGTTGCAACATGAAATAAGGTTCTGTATTCACGCCAATAACTTAGGCATAGAAGAATCTGATCTTCTATGCACAATTTCGGAGGTCTACCATTAACAGAAACATGCATTTTCAGTTGTTCAACCATTAAATCAAAGGTTGACCATGAGATGCCTGTATATCGCTTAAACTGTGTTTCAGAAAGCTTTTTAGAATCGACGTATTTCATCCGCAAATTATGCATGAATATTTAAAATTATTGGGTACAAATAATCAGCATAAGGCAGATCATTTTTTGATTTATGAAAGAGATCTTTTCTAAAAACAGGTGAAAGTTGATTTAATCAAATTAAATTGCGCTATGTGACTCGATATTTAAAATAGAACATTTATTGGCAATTTTCGGTTTAAAAAAGTCCGAAATACACAATGCATTTCGGACTAGTCTCTTTTCTAATTTAAGCTTATTTAGAAATTATCAGGATTTTCTAAGCGTTTTACCTCTTGTACTTTATTTGGATGATGTACTGCAGCGACACCATCCTCCATTTTGATATCAGAAACTGCTTCTGGATTATAAATCGTTATAATTTCATTGCCTTTTGCATCTTCACCCACGATATATTTAACACCACTTCTGTTCATTTTATGACATAGGCGCTGATACCAACCTTTAAAACCTGTTTGCTCTTCATTTGGATTGTAATAAAAAGCATTCATGACAGGTGGTAAACCTAAACCACAGACTACACCTGAAAGTAAAACCACAATAAAGGTATATCCAATCAGAATACTGCTGTATTCAGTTAATTGCGGAAGGTTCGCTACCGCCAAAACAAGGGCCAGTGAAATCCCACCTCGTACGCCACCCCATGAAATAATTGCTAAACTACCGTTATAACTTTTCTTACGGAATGATGGAAAAAATGCAAAAGCGAGATAATTTGCGGCAAAACGAGAAACATGCAAAAGAATAAAGGCAACAACTCCACCAAAAATAAGACTAGCACTTAAATCTAAAATAAAGAGTTCTAGTCCAATTAAGGTGAATAAGAATGAGTTGATAATCCCTTCTACCGTATGCCAAAAATGATTAACCTCACTAATTTCTTTTTCTTTTAAGATTTCATTCCATTTATTCCCGACAATTAAACCACCAATAACACAGGCAATTGGCGCCGATGCGTGTGCAAATAAAGCCACAAGATATGAACCACAAGCCAATAGTGCTGTAGTTAAAATCAGAGACTCCATCTCATGCTTACCACGTAGGATTCTCAGAATCAGCCAACCAAAAGCTAAACCAATAATCACCGCGACCACAATTTCGTAAAATAGCGTTTGTAATGTTGCGATAAAACTAAATTTTTCACCTTTCAGTACATTTAAAAGCGTCATAAAGACGGCGATACACATCGCATCATTAAATAATGATTCGCCTACTCTATATTTACATATATAGAATTTTAGAGTATATTTTAAATATGGAATTATCACTAAAAAGTTAGTTACTCATGTTGCTAGAAGAAAATAGTTATAGAAGCAAAGCTGAATTACTTAAAATTAAAAACTTTAAGCTGGCTGAGTTGGTTCATGTAGAAGAAGATGCACAAGGAAATAAGATTCCTTTTTTCTTAAGTCAGCAAAAAGTATCAACACCAATCATGCCTATTATTATTCAAAGCAATGGGGAAGTTTGGGAAATCGCAAGCCTTTATTTCATCAAATATTTGGCAATAAATGGTAGTAGAGATTATAAAACACTACTTTCCATTGCATATGATTTGTTAGATTTCTATCGTTTCATTGAAGACTGTCAACATGACAATGTGAATTTTGATTGGTTATATTTACCACTTGAGGAAGAAGACCGAGTTATCAATCGATATGTTTCTAATTTAGATCGTCTATACCATCGAAACTTAATAAAAAGTTCAACTCGAAGTAAGAAAATAAATAGTGTTGTTAATTTCTATAAATTCAGTTTCAAACATAAATTATTTGATAAAGGCGTTATTAAAAATGGATTGCCTTTTCAGATTATTGCAAGAAATATTAGGACTGTTGACTCATTGGGTTTTAGTCAAATCAGAGAAGTTGAAACTACTAATTTAGCAAGACCTATTGCTAAAAAGAAAGATACTGTTGATGGGATTAAGGATGGTCGAGTGCTACACCCAATTGAACCTAAATACCTAAGCACTATTATGCAAACTTTGGAAAATCACCCTAGTAGAGCATTTCAACTTTTTTTTAAATTTGCCTTAGAAACAGGTGCTAGATCGCAAACAATTTCAACAATTCGAGTAAAGCATATAAAAGAAATATTAATACAAAAAACTGTTCTCGATAATAGATTAAAACTTACAGTGGGTAATGGCACTTCTATAGATTCAAAGTTTTCAAGTGAAATGGCAATCTATATCCCCTACCAACTTTGCTTAGATTTGATTGAATTCACTGAATCTCAAACATGGAAAGATGCTGCTCGACTAAGCTATTACGACTTAACTGATAATAACTATGTTTTTTTAACTAAAAGAGGAACACCCTATTACACGAGTAAGCAAGAAATTTATGAATTAGAGAATAGCTATCATGGTTTAGATCAGAATATTGCAGTTGGTGGAACACTCAAATCCCAACTAATATCTTTAATTAAAATGATTAAAGCAACGCACCCTGATTTCCCTAATTTCAGCCTACATGATTTACGTGCTACGTTTGCTCTAAATAGTTTGAAAAAGTGTATTGATCTAGGATGGAATAATTCTCAATCACTATTACACATTAAAAAGTTACTTGGTCATAAATCAACACAAGTAACTGAAAGGTATCTCAATTATTACCATGAAATAGATTTATATAATGGTGCTCAAAAGTCACTTGAGAAGCGTCTTTTAAACCCAATTAGTGCTCAAAAGGATTGATTTTTGAACTTATATACTGAAAGAAAAATCACGATTATAGATATAAAAGATCTTAGTGCTATTCGTGACTGTAAAATAGAAGAATTAGTTTTAAGCTATCAAATAAACAATAGAACACTTAAAAAAGATTATGGTAATCTTTGTTACTCTATATTTAAAAAACCTAGTTGGTCTAAACCATCATTGGTTATTGAAAGCAGCCTACAGAAATCAAGATGCAGTATTTTAAAAGAAGCATTATTAGCTTACATTATTAAAAATAATAATGCCGAATCAATTAAGAAAATGATTGCTAGTTCTAATGCAATATTTGAGTATATAAACAAGCACAATCCAACAATTGACCTTAAAAATAAATCTGAAAGTTATCAACTATATACAGACTATACCAAATATCTTATCTCAAGAGTTGTTTCTGTAGATAAGAAAAAATCACTCTCAAATTCTTATGCAAGTAACCTACAATGTATGCTTGCTTATATAATTTCAATTGCATTAGATACTGATGTTAATAATATTTTAATACGCTCAAAAACCATTCCCAAAGATTCAGTTGATGAAAGTCAATGGAATCACACTGAGTATGATATTGAATCATTCTTTTTACATAATATTTCAATTTTCTTAACAATTAAAAGTTTCTTGATGGAAGGTGGTACTTTTCCTATCTCCTTTAATTTCAAATATGACGATTATAAAATTGATTGTAATTTGAATTACAAAGGGTTGCGTTCCGTCGTTACGTCAGGCAAAACTAAAGATTGGTATGACAAACATGAAGACCTAGCAAACAAGGCTATTGCAGCCTTTATATTCTGCTTTACTTGCGTTACTGCTGCCAACCGTTCAAGTCTATTTTCAATCGAATCAGATAAGTTTGAAACAGTTCCGAGTTCACAAGGTAAAAGAACTTTTGCTAGGAAAAACCGAGCTAAAGGTGATGAAGTACCTATTGAATTTGGAATAGATTTTCTTCCCTACTTCAAAGAATATATTGAATTTCGTTCATGGTTGCTAACCAAATATTCAGAAGATTTTTTAGGCTCTTACGAGAATAATCTATTTATATATATCCCTAATAGCCGTTCTGAAAGTCGTGGCTATAACAACATCACTCCAATAACAGCAAATGCTTTAAACGCATATAAAAAATGGTTCACAACTAATTTTAGTGATAATTGGATTCCCCTTCGTGGAATACGCCAAATTATTTCAACGGAATTTTTAAGAACAACAAATTCCGTAAGGCTAGCATCATTAAAGTTAGGAAATAATTGGAGAACTTTTGTAGCTAATTATGGAAAAACAACCTTCGATGATTCTGCAAATGAAATGTCTGATGCTCTCGATACTATTTTCGGTAATATTTTAAATAATTCTTATATTTACAAGACATCTGAGATAGAAACAGTAACTATACCTATGGGGAATTGTTCAAATATCGAGAAGAAAAGTATAAATCCTGAAATAGCTATTACGCCTGATTGTAGGAGACCTGAATCGTGCTTATTCTGCTCAAACTTCATATTACACCCTGATAGAACAGATATTAAAAAATTATTATCTGTTCTTGATATGTTTAAGGCATCCAAGAAAAAAAATAATGAACAAGGTATTTTAATACAAGAAAGAATCATTCAAATACTAGATGATCTTCAAGCTTCTTTCCCTGAAACAAAAGAATTAATTCCTCTAATTCAAGATGAAATTGATGAGGGTGGTATTGATGAATACTGGGCTGAAATTTCAATGACCTTAAAATTATTGGAAACTCTATAATGAATTTATCTGAGATTTATGATAGAAAATCGCTTGGTGAAACTAACGATTACTACCCCAATAATAAAACAGTAATATCATCAGACATTGAGGGTAAACCTTTATCCCTGTTTAGTGATGATGTTTGGAATTTCTCCACATACTCAGGTGACGTTTTTTCTAGTAATATCTATTTTCTTTTGGAGGAGTTTAAAGCCCATCCTGATAAGAATTTAGTTGAAAATTTAAAATTAGAGTTTAAATTAATTTGTTATTCCCTATTGCACTTTAAACTAACAGCTAAGGGATATACCAAAGTAAGCACTCTAATAGGAGATATGACTCATGTTAGGTACTTCATCTTAATGTGCCTACAACTTAATGTAAGAGCTACAGAAGTTAGCAACAATACATTTGCGATAAATCAATTTAAAGAAGACCTAAAATTAATAAAGAAAAGCACTCAAAAGAAAAGAATGCTTGTTATGTATAAACTGCATAAAATCCGCCAATTCTTAACGGATCATACTTTTGGATTTTCTATAGATGTAATTAATACCATTTATGCAGCAGTAAAAAAACTACCTGATGATAAATCTCAAACACTTATTATCCCAAGCCATATATATTCAAATTTCATTCAGAATGGTGCGGATTTATTTAAGGAGTATCTTGAAATCCACGAAAACATCGAAGCGTGGCATAAGAATGTGGCAGAAATAAAGAATTATGGAAATACAAAGAGTCGATCAAGAAAAGGAATAGAGTTCTATGAAACTCTTGAGGAATATGCTCTGGTTAAATATTGTAATAAATACTCAATTAGCGATAAACAAGAGTTCATCTACCATATTAAAAATCTTCAATTTTATGCTTATTTCTATTTTTTGTGTTTTACAGGAATGAGAGAAACCGAAGGAATCTCTTGTGCATACGATGCATTCCAAAAGAAAGTCGTCAACAACAATGAGGTTTATACCGTTAGAGCTTATACAACTAAACTTGTAGGCATGAAACGGGTTTCTGCTCTATGGGTAACATCCAAAAACCTAGAATCTGCAAATAAAGTCGCTCAATCTATTTGTCGTATTGGATTAAGGTTAAAGAAACAGTGTTCTATAGATTCATTGATAGAATCGGAAGTACCTCTATTTTATTCTTTCTATCATAAAGATACCAATTCATCGAATTTATTTCCTGACTACGGTTTAACACAGATAGTTTTCGGTGATAACTTTAAGAAATTAATAACCAATTGTGTTGTAACCCAAGATGATTTCGATGAACTTGTAAGAGTTCAGCCATCAGCCGCTTTCAATGAGGATAAGGATATTGCTATAGGTAAGATGTGGTCCTTCACTCACCACCAATTTAGACGTTCTCTTGCTGTGTATTGTGCTAGAAGTGGGCTTGTTAGCCTTCCCACACTAAAAAACCAATTGAAGCATATTGAAGTTGATATGACAGCCTACTACGCTGATGGGGCTATGTTTGCAAAAGATCTTGCTAAACAAGACTTCATTACTGAGTTCCAAGATGAATTGCTCGAAGCTGAATGTGACCAGTATCTAGCAGATACACGAAATCAAGCGAACCCCTTGTTTGGTGGACATGGAACATGGCTTGAAGTCAATAAAATGAATGTAAGCACAGTTGACTTCCTTGAGGATCGTAAAAAAACACTGAAAAGTATGAAAGACAATCGCATTGCATATAAGCAAACTCCTTTAGGTGGATGCTCAATGAATGGCACTTGTGACAAACTCTCATTAGCTCATATTAGTGCTTGTGTTACATGCCCTAAAGCTATCTTCAATGATAGATCTGTGAAAGCTCTTTCTACACTAAAAACCTCTTTATCAAAAATCATTCAGCGATTTGATGAAGGCTCTCCGTATCGCCAACAAACCGATCTTGAAATTAAAGCAATTGATAAACTATTGGAGAAAGTAAGCGCATGAGTTCTAAACGAGTAAAACTGTATGAAGAAGCGTTACAACGCCTAATTGAGCAAGACAAAAGAATTTCATTTGATGCTGTTGCTTTAGAGGCTGGTCGTGAACGTGGAGCAATTAAAGGAAATGACCCTGAAATTGTTGAATTGAAAAACAAGATCACCGCAGCAAAAAATCTTCAAAAAATAAAAAATGGTGGTACAACAGATACTCAAAAGAATTCTGCTTTATTAAACGAAATTAAAGAACTTAAGGCAAAAATTAAAGAGTTAAAAGAGAAAAATGCAATTATGGCAGGTCAGATAAATAATCTAGTCCATGAAAACCATAAGATTAAAAACAAGTTATCCGAATATCAAAAAGGTAATCACTCTATTTTATCAATAGTTAAAGATTGATATTATCTGGCTTAGCAGAATTAATATTGTAGTCCTGACTGGCTTTGTTACAGAAACCTACTACTGAAGGCTTCTTCAACAATATAATTCTCTAATGAAAAAGCCTACACCCAACATCTACAGTACAACCAATTAGTTCACCTACAATAAAGCCTTGATCAGTCAAGAAAATATATCAATTTGGTTTGATTCAACCTATTGAGATCATAAAAAACATCACAAATTTGTGATGTTTTTTATTTCCAGTTAGAACAATTAAATTCATACTTTTATTGATTTTATATTGATCTAAATACACTTTAAAAAAGAGGCAAAGAATTGCTATTTTAATAAGGACATCTTTATATATCGTATCTTATAAGCTTTTCTCTAAGAACTTAATTATCGATATATCTAATACGTTCAACCAATCCTGTAGTTCCAATACATCAATTCTTCTGTCTAAATTTTCTACTTTAGCAACATATGACTGAGGCTTTTTTAAGGACGTAGCTAATTCTACTTGAGTAATCTTCTTTAACTCACGTATAGCAATAAGTTCTTGTATCAGTTTTCTATACCGAGGATCGTGTATTGAGCTCATAGCTCAAGATGTTGTACTATTAGTAGAAATATCCCAAAATAGGATATTTTTACTCATTTATGGTGATGCGGTAGATTTGTATGTATGTAAATCAGTCTCTTAAAAATTGTTTGGTCAAATTCTTGGCAACTACAGGTTTTAAGGAAAAAGAATTCAAGGATATCAGAAAGATGTTTATTGAAGCTTATCCAGAATTTAAGGCAAAAAAGTTTTATCAAAAAATCTATAAAACTGTTAGAGAGCTGCAAGAATGCGGTTTTGTATCAGTTGATAATTCAACATGTACCTATAAATATACATCAACGTATAGAAGTTGTGATTTGCTTAATTATTTATCAAAAGAGACTGCTTCATCTTCTATTCAAGAACAGTTATGTCAAGACTGTACTCGACTTGAAGAGGAGGTAGATAAAGTGAAATTAGAGATAGAAATATTAGCTAAATATATGCGTTTATATCCAATAATAGTTGATAAGATCTCTCGTTGTGTATTGGATGCGCAAATATATTTGAAAAGTCTTCAATCAGAAATCACTGTATTAAACAAACTCATAGGCTGTATTTCAAAAAATTGATGTGTAGTAAAAGTTTTAATTTCTGTGTACTCAATTGTCATCACATATTTTTAGTTCCAATGATGATGAATGGATCAGTTAACTTGCTTAAAGTCCCAGATATACTTTCTAAGAAATTTGAGATTCATCAGGGTGATGACAACTTCATGAAGTTTCACATATAAAATTTAAGGCTGCTATAATTTAGTATCTGTTATATTTTCTGCTTCACCCTTATGAAACTCATTGATAACATTAATAATATATTAGGCTCAGATATTGTAGAAAGTCTCAGTAGTAAGTCTAGTTTGAAGATCGCTGCTTCATACTTTTCCATTTATGCATATGCTGCTTTAAAAAAAGAATTAGAAAAGATCGAAGAACTGCAATTTGTTTTTACATCACCAACCTTTGTTGCAGATAATGTGACGGACAAACTGAAAAAAGAGAAACGTGAATTTGTCATTCCTAAACAAGATCGTGAAAGCAGTCTTTATGGGACAGAATTTGAAATTCACTTAAAAAATCAATTATCACAAAAGGCAATTGCTAAAGAATGTGCAGATTGGATACGACGAAAAGCAACATTTAAGTCGAATAACAGCAATGCACCGATGCAGGAATTTATCAGCATCCAAAAACCTGAGCAGTCCTTAACCTATATGCCAATTCAGGGGTTTACCCCGATGGGACTAGGCTTTGAAAAAGGCAATGCGATTTCCAATATGGTGAACTGCTTTGATGAGCAGTCGATGGTGCAAACCTATATTCAGCTATTCAATCAAATTTGGAATGATCCCTCAAAAGTTGAAGATGTCACCAGTGAAATTATTCGACACATTGAGTCTGTCTATCAGGAAAATCCCCCTGAACGCATTTATTTCTTAATGCTTTACAACATCTTCAAAGATTTTTTAGAAGATATCAATGCAGATGTGATGCCTAATGACCTGACAGGTTATCAAGATACCTTAGTATGGAATAAGCTGTTCAATTTCCAAAAAGATGCAGCAGTAGGCATTATCAATAAACTTGAAACCTATAATGGTTGTATCTTGGCGGATAGTGTGGGGTTAGGTAAGACCTTTACTGCATTGGCTGTGATCAAATACTACGAATTGCGTAACAAGAGCGTTCTGGTTTTATGTCCTAAGAAATTGGGAGCGAACTGGACGAATTATAACGCCAATCTAGTCACGAACATCTTTGCTAAAGACCGTTTTAGCTACGATGTGCTGTATCACACCGATCTTTCTCGCAAAGGTGGTGAAACCCTAGGTATAGATTTAGCGAAAATCAATTGGGGTAACTATGATTTGGTTGTCATTGATGAGTCGCATAACTTCCGTAACCGTGGCACGTTTAAGGATCGAGAAACACGTTATGACCGCTTAATGAATCAAGTGATTCGTCAAGGCGTGAAAACCAAAGTACTGATGTTGTCTGCTACACCAGTGAATAACCACTTTACTGACCTCAAGAATCAGCTCGCCCTCGCTTATGAAGGGAATGCAGCGTTATTGGAGAATAAGCTCGATACTGAACGTGATATAGAAACCATATTCCGTAGAGCACAAGCCAGCTTTAATGCCTGGGCAAAACTAGATCCTGCCCAACGAACAACTCAAGCAATTCTTAACCTTCTAGATTTCGATTTCTTTAAGCTTTTGGATAGCGTGACAATTGCTCGCTCAAGAAAGCACATTCAAACTTTCTATGACACCAAAGATATTGGACAGTTCCCTCAACGACTCAAGCCGATTTCATTCCGTTGTGCATTATCGACTGATCAGAATAGTGTTTCTCTGAATCAAATCTATGCAGATCTGTCTTTAATTAAGATGTCAGTCTATGCGCCAGTCAGCTATATCTTTCCAAGTGCTTTAAAAAAGTATGAAGAAATTTTTGATACTCGTGTAGAAGGCAAAGGTAAATTAAGACAGGTAGACCGTGAAAAAAGTTTACAGGCTTTGATGACGGTCAACTTGCTGAAACGCCTGGAAAGTTCTGTCCATGCGTTTAGGCTGACACTGAACGTTTTAAAGAAAAATATTGAAAATGTACTCGCTAAAATTGCGGACTTTGAAGCTCGTCAGGCGGATGATGAAGTCAGTATTTCACCCGACTTTGGCTATGATGAGGATGAAAATGGCGAATTGCTCAATACTGAAGACCTTATTGGCAATAAGCTAAAAATTCATTTGGCTGATATGGATCTGTTGAGCTGGAAAACGGATCTAGACGGTGATTACCACATTATTCTCGGTTTACTGCGAATGATTCAGCCGATTAACGCTGAAAAGGATGCAAAACTACAGCATCTTAAAGCGCATGTTGTTGAGAAGATTCATAACCCAATTAATGCCAATAACCGTAAAGTCATCATATTTACTGCCTTTGCGGATACAGCGAATTATATCTATGAGCATATTGCTCCGATTTTGCTGGAAACCTATGGTCTGCACAGTGCCAAGGTGATCGGCAGTGATAATACTTCAACGATTAAGACCAGAGTGGGAAGTCGTCAAAGTTATGATATGCAGGGCTTGCTCACTTTATTCTCTCCACAATCCAAGCAAAAAGCAGACATATTTCCTGAAGAGTCCAGAGAAATTGATATTCTGATTGCAACGGACTGTATTTCTGAAGGACAAAACTTACAGGACTGTGATTATTTGATTAATTTCGATATTCACTGGAATCCTGTACGCATCATTCAACGTTTTGGGCGTGTGGATCGTATTGGCTCATCAAATAGCGTAATTCAGCTCGTTAATTACTGGCCTGATATCAGTCTGGATGAATATATTAATTTGCGAGAACGAGTTGAGAATCGCATGGTGATCGTCGATATGACTAGTACGGGAGATGACAATGTTCTCAGTGCCCAAGCCAATGATATTGCCTATCGTCGTGAACAATTACAGAAGCTACAAACTGAAGTTTTAGACTTGGAAGATGCCAACACAGGGGTTTCAATTACTGATTTAGGGCTGAATGACTTCCGTATGGATTTGCTTGGTTATATGGAAGAGCATCCTGAATTGGAGCGATTACCGAATGGATTGCATACTGTTGTCCCTGCACAGCCAGAACTCGGTTTAAATGCAGGAGTAATTTTCACCCTAAGAGCACGTCATCCTGAGTCGCCTAACAGCCAAACCAACCGCTTATATCCATATTACTTAGTTTATATTAATCAAGGCGGTGAAGTCGTTTATGACTACACCCAAGCCAAATATTTATTGGATGTAGCACGTAAAGCATGTCGAGGAAAAGATCATCCGATTCCTGAAGCGTATGAAAAGTTTAATGAGAAAACCAATGATGGACGAGATATGAGCCAATATTCAGAATTGTTGGATATTGTGATTCATACCATTCAGGACGTAAAAGCTGAGAAGGATATTGATAGCTTGTTTTCAGGCTTGACTACATCAGCATTGGTAGATGTGGTTTCTGGATTAAACGACTTTGAGCTGATTAGCTTTATTGTGATTGAAGAATCTTGATCATGAAGTTATATAAATTTCCACCCCAGGCTAAAGTGGATCGGTTAATTCCGAAAAATAAGTTTTATGAGCAAGGTAAAGCCAATAGCAAGATCGAACAGCTATTTGTTAATCAAGTGGAAAATATACGGTGGGCGTACAAGTTGGCTTCATCTACAATTCACCTCCAAGATCAGGAAGATTTGAAGGAAATTCAAATCTTTCGAGTAAAAAGTCGGATTGAAGATTTAGATGTGTCAATACTATCTTTCATTGATAAACTCATTCTCACTCCAATTATTTTTGAAGTTGTTTATCAAGATAAAGTGAAAGTTGTTGCAACCTATAAGCGTTTGAATCAAGCAGACAAAACTAAAACGGTGATAGGTCAATATTATGCTTCTGAGTGGCTAGAAGATCATGATCGTGTTGAATTGCCTATTTACTTAAAACTGGCTGATCTATATGAACATTTCATCGCACAGATATTGCCGATTGCATCAAGTAAAGATCAAGAAAACAATGATGAATCCGTTTCTATTGAACTTCAATTGCAAAAATCTCAACAGCTTGAAAGCTTGCAAAAGCAGCTTGATAAGCTGAAATCCAAGTTGAGAACTGAAAAACAGTTTAATCGTAAGGTTGAACTCAATAAGCATATTCATGCACTTGAATCTGATTTAAACAAATTAGTGAATTAAATATAAAGGTATATTAATGGACAAGTTAAAAATGCACAGCCCTAACCTAGTCGATAGCAACATCGAAAAGATTTCGGCACTATTCCCAAACTGTATTACCGAAACCAAAGATGAAAATGGTGAGCTAAAAAAAGCCATTGATTTTGATTTGCTCAAACAAGAACTTTCACAGGTTTTAGTTGAAGGTGAACAAGAACGTTATCGTTTAGATTGGGTGGGAAAAAAAGAATCTATCCTCACGGCCAATGCGCCTATTGCCAAAACCTTGCGTCCATGTCGTGAAGAAAGCGTTAATTTTGATACTACTGAAAACTTGTTTATTGAAGGTGATAACTTAGAAGCCTTAAAACTACTGCAAGAAAACTATTTGGGCAAGGTCAAAATGATTTACATTGACCCACCTTACAACACAGGTAATGATTTTATTTATGAAGATGATTTTGCAGAAAGTACCGATGAGTTTTTTGAGCGTTCTAATCAAACAGATGATGAGGGCAACAAGTTAGTTGCAAATACTGATAGTAATGGGCGCTTTCATTCTGATTGGCTCAGTATGATGTATAGCCGTTTAAAATTGGCTAGAAATTTATTAGCAGAAGATGGTTTTATATTTATAAATATTGATGATACTGAGCAGAGTAATCTAAGAAAGTTATGCGATGAAATATATGGACAGGCAAATTTTATTGCTAATATTGCATGGCAACACTCTATGCAAAGTAAAAATGATGAGAAGTTTTTTTCACGAAATTATAATCATTTGATTGTTTATAGAAAGGCTTTTTCTAACACAATATTTAGATTACCTAGAACTGAACAAGATAATAAAAATTATTCTAATCCAGATAATGATCCTAAAGGATTGTGGCGTGCAGGTGATTTTAGAAGTCCTAATTTAAGAAATACTCTTAAATTTAAAATACAAACACCAAATGGAGGATTTATTGAACCGCCTGAGAATGGTTGGCGTTGGTCTGAAGAGTCTATTAAACAAAAAATTAGAAGTGGAGAAATTATTTTCTCTCAAGATCAAACTAAAATTATTAGAAAGATTTATTTAATTGATCAAGAAGGTCGTGTCCCTGAAAACTTATGGAGTGGTGATGATGCCGGTACGACAAGACAAGCGAACTCTGAATTAAAAGAGATATTTGGTGGGGAGGTTGTTTTTGACACTCCTAAACCAACTAAATTAATTCAAAGAATTATGAAGTTATTGAAAGATGAAAAAGATTACATAATTTTAGATTTTTTTGCTGGTTCTTCGACTACTGCTGATGCAGTAATGCAATTGAATGCTGAAGATGGCGGCAACCGTAAATTTATTATGGTTCAGCTACCTGAACAGACCGATGAAAAATCCGAAGCGTATAAAGCAGGCTATGCCAACATTGCCGAAATTTCTAAAGAACGTATCCGTCGTGCAGGTAAAAAAATCCTAGACGATAATGCTGGTAAAGAAAGCATAGAAAATTTAGATATTGGTTTCCGTGTCTTAAAAATCGACTCAAGCAATATGAAGGATGTGTATTACACTCCTGATGCTTTAAAACAAGCTGATATGCTGGATTTAGCTTCAAATATTAAAGAAGACCGTACAGCAGATGACCTACTATTCCAAGTCATGTTGGATTGGGGGCTTGAAATTTCTTTGCCGATTGAGCGTAAAACTGTTGCAGGAAAAGAAGTGTTTTATGTGGCAGGCAATAGCCTTGTTGCCTGCTTTGATGAGTTAACTTTTGATGTGGTCGATGAAGTTGCTAAAGATCATCCTTTACGCTTTGTATCAGCAGAAAAAGCCATTCATCTTGACCATGATAAAACCAATATCAAAGAACGCTTTAAACAGCTCTCTCCTGATACTGAAGTGAAATTTCTTTAAGAGGGTTAGATAATGGAAATCCGTTTTAAAACCCTTGGGTATCAGAAAGACTCTGTACAAGCGATTGTGGATTGCTTTAAAGGACAACCACGTTCTGAAGGTCATCGTTATATGATTGACCAAGGTGCGGCCAAAGCAAAAAAAGCAACGGCACAGGTTGATATGCTTGAAGAAACCTTGGACTTACAAGGTGGCAAGGCTAAAAAAGTTATTGCAGATGTTGGTTTTGAGAATGCCCATATTTTTGATCTGCAAGCTGTACTAAAAAACATTCAGGAATTACAAGCAGCAAGTGGATTACAAAGATCATCTCAACTCATCACGGATGATAATGGCAAAGGCAAGAACCTGACCAAAAGCCCATTAAACCTTGATATTGAAATGGAAACAGGTACAGGTAAAACCTACTGTTATATTCGTACTATGTTTGAACTGCATAAGCAGTATGGCTGGTCGAAATTTATTGTGGTCGTACCGAGCATTGCTATTCGTGAGGGCGTTTACAAAAGCCTAAATATGATGGCTGATCACTTTCAAGAGCAATACGGCAAAAAGGCCCGTTTCTTTATCTATGATTCCAAAGCATTACACCATTTGGAAAGCTTTAGCTCGAATGGTGGCATTAACGTCATGGTGATTAACGTTCAAGCCTTCAATGCGACAGGTAAAGATAACCGTCGTATTTATGATGAACTGGATGAATTCCAATCGCGTCGTCCAATTGATGTGATTAGTCGTAACCGCCCCATTTTGATTTTAGATGAACCACAAAAAATGGGGGCGGATAAAACCCTAGAGTCTTTATCTAACTTCAACCCATTGTTTATTCTGCGCTATTCCGCGACACATAAGCGCAACTATAACCTTATTTACCGTTTGGATGCTTTGGATGCTTATAACCAAAAACTGGTGAAGAAAATCACAGTAAAAGGTGTGGAAGTACAAGGCTTAACGGGTACACATGGTTATTTATACTTACAGGACATCATTGTATCTAAGTCTGCACCTGTCGCTCGTTTGGAAATTGAGATTGAAACCAAGAATGGTTTTAAACGTGAGGTAAGAAAGGTGAGTAAAGGCGATAACCTTTACGATATTTCCAATAAGGCCGAACAATACAATGACCGTTATGTCGTCTCAGACATTGATGCACGAGATAACTCGGTTACTTTCTTAAATGGCACAAAAATTCATGTGGGTGAAGCATTAGGGCATGTTGATGAAAAGATCATGCGAACCATTCAGATCCGTGAAACGATTCGTGCACATATTCAAAAAGAACGTCAGTTATACAATCAGGGTATTAAAGTCCTGAGTCTTTTCTTCATTGATGAAGTGGCTAAATATCGTCAATATGATGAGGATAATAATCCTGTAGATGGCGAATACGTTCAAATTTTCAAGGAACAGTATCAACAGGTACTCAATGAAGTTCTGGATCTAAACTTAGAAAATGACCCATATTTTGACTATCTGAAAGCAATTGATGTAGACCGTACTCACAATGGCTATTTCTCAATTGATAAGAAATCAAAACGTCTTGCCAATCCTGCAATTGACAAGAAAGCTGAAGAAGCTCAGGTATCCAATGATACAGATGCTTATGACTTGATTTTAAAAGACAAAGAACGCCTACTTTCCTTTGAAGAGCCAACTCGTTTTATTTTCTCTCACTCAGCGTTACGGGAAGGTTGGGATAACCCGAACGTCTTTGTGATTTGTACTTTAAAGCATTCAGATAATGTAATTTCTCGTCGCCAAGAAGTTGGCCGTGGTATGCGCCTTGCAGTGAATAAATTTGG
The DNA here is from genome assembly GCF_059515925.1 of Acinetobacter sp. CY81. Taxonomy (NCBI): domain Bacteria; kingdom Pseudomonadati; phylum Pseudomonadota; class Gammaproteobacteria; order Moraxellales; family Moraxellaceae; genus Acinetobacter; species Acinetobacter sp. CY81. The sequence continues at coordinate 257,671 of NZ_JCAKNC010000002.1, read as the reverse complement.
CGAACGTATGGATGCTAACCATTTCCAAGGGGCATTAGGAGAAATTCATAAACTGAATAATCTCACAGTTGTGACCAATGAAAGTTACAAAGAGTTTGTGTCGAATCTACAATCAGAAATTCTGAATACGATTCAGAATCGCCCCACACAAGCTACCCCTGATTACTTTAAAGGGAAAATCTTTAAGTTATCTGATGGGTCTAGTGTTGAAGTCACTGAGTTGATGGCAAAGCAGATTAATAAGCATTTGTCTAAGCACGATTATATTGATGACAATGATCAGTTAACGCCAAAGTATCACGAAGCGAAAGATCAAGGCACGTTAGCAGAATTACCTGAAAGTTTAGTGGCTTATACTGAGCAAATTCACAAGCTGATTGATGGGCTGTTTGATCCTAAAGCTCTGGAAGGCATTGCAGACGATGGCAATAAGAAGCTGACCAATAACATCAATCAAACCAATTTAGAACGTAAAGAATTCCAGGCTTTATGGTCTCGTATTAACCGTAAAGCCGTTTATCAAATTCATTTAGATTCTGAAAAACTCATTCAGGAAAGCATTAGTGCTGTTGAACGTACGGCTAAAGAGCGTAACAACAAATTTGTGGAAACACTGAGTTATAAACTTGCAGAAGCGACGCAGAATGATGAATCCACCTATGAGCAAGTCAAAGCCAAAGAAATGTTTGGGAAGGTGACTTCAAAAACTGAGGTTGCGAATATTTCTATTCATTCTCAAGTGACCTATGACCTGATTGGGAATATTGCCGATGATACCAATCTCACTCGTAAAACGGTTGCCCGAATCTTACAGGGAATTAACGCTGCGGTATTTGCACAGTTTAAGTTGAATCCAGAAGCTTTCATTCGTGAAATGAGCCGTATCATCAATGAACAGCAAGCAAAAATGGTGATTCAAGGATTGAAATATAATCCTTTAGATAGCACTTATCCTGACAATGAAATATTTGTAAGTAATGAGAATATTCCATTACAGGCATACAAGGCAGAGCGTCATATTTGGGATTATGTAGTCACCGACTCTGATAATGAGCGTAAATTTGTTGAGGAGCTGGATGGTGCAGATGAGGTGGTCGTCTACGCTAAACTCCCTGATCGCTTCCAGATCCCCACGCCTTTCGGTAGCTATAACCCTGATTGGGCAATTGCTTTCAATAAGGATAAAGTGCGCCAAATATATTTCGTTGCAGAAACTAAAGGCTCAATGCTGGACAGTGACCTACGGGAAAAGGAGCAACGTAAAATTGAAAGTGCTAAAAAGTTCTTTGCTACTTTAAATCAAGAAAATCAATCATTGGAGGATGTAGTTCATTATTCGGTGATTGATAGTTTTGGTAGTTTGATGAAATTAGTTTAGTAAATTTAAAAAGCCTGAAATTTTATTTCAGGCTTTTTTATCAGGGGGGATTATCTCCAAAATTCATGCATTTATTGTACTATAAAAGATTGTCTAAAAAATTATTAGGGGGAAAATATGCTCGAAAAAATATTAAAAATTGAAAACATTAAGCAATGGCAACATAAAGGTGGACTAAATCAATCTTTTAATAAGCTAAACTTAATCTATGGAAGAAATGGGTCAGGCAAGTCTACGTTATGTAAACTATTTGAAAGTATCAACCTTAAAGATAAATTAAGTATTGAAGCATTACAGCCAATTGAATCGCAAGGTAAACAAAACCTGCTGCTCAAATTTAATTCTTACAATCTCTCCTTAGATAATTTACAGTCAATTTCCCCTTTTCGAGTATTTAACCAAGCATTCATAGATAACAATCTCTACATCTCTAATAGTAAAGATCGAAAACAATTATCGAATTACTATGATTTTTCTCTAGGCTATTTGTCCGTAGAAAAAGAGAAAGAAATTGACTATTTAAAGTCTCAAAATGAAACCCTAACAGCCAAAATTACTCCTATCACAAATCGAATATTAACCAGATTCCCATCAAAAACACTTATTCAAATTCAGGATATTAAAGCAATCGCAGATACTGATAATAAACTTGAAACTTTGAAAGCTCAACTTCAAGACATTAAGAGCATTGAGCACTTAAAAAAACGTAATAACCTTTCACTGTTAATACTCGATAAACCAAATTTAGATACTGACATTTTTACCATCAGTATAGAAGCTTTATCCAAAGAAGCAGAAGAAAAGGTAAATCAGCATATTACTTATAACCTTAAGGAACAAGATAAACAATGGATTGAATTAGGTACAAACTTAGTAACTGAATCAAACCAATGTCCTTTCTGCGCTCAATCATTAGCATCTTCACCTATATTTCATTTATATCAAGAGTTTATTAATGAGTCTTACCTAACTGCAAGTAGCAGTTTTGAACTTTCAAGTAGTAAATTTGAGCTGGAAGTAAATAAAATTGGCGTAAATATTGAAAAGTTAGAACAGGTGATTAGGCTTAATAAAGAAATAATTCGAGAATGGTCAGATAGGATAGATGAAATTTCTTTGGATTTTAATTTTACTGAACTTAGTAGGCTCTCCACTAATCTTGAATTAGAAGCCTATCGATTAGTAAAAGATAAAAAGAGAGATTTACTATCGATAATAGATTTAACAAAATTTAATGAAATTTTTAATCAAATTTTTAATGATTTAGATTTTATTGATTACAATAATAAAGTTAACAACTTTAATAATGTAATTAAAACCTTTTTAGACGGTTTATCAAAAGATACGAATCTAGCTATCCAATGCAAGATAAATGAAATCGATGAGGCAAAATTAAGATTTACTCCTGAAATTATAAAAGACCTTTCAGATATTAAAACTCTTAATAGTTCAAAAAATAAAAATACATTAAAAATAAAAGAATTACGTGATAAAATTGCAGAAGAACAAGAAGAAAGCATTAGAACACATAAAGATTCAATTAATGAAATATTACAAAGTTTTCATTCGATGATTCGTATAAAAGAGCTAGCAAAAGACAATAAAGGCAAAGGTGGTTCTACACGTTTAAAATACGTTATAACATTTATTAATAGTGAACTTTCTGCTCTGGATGAAAGACATCACCATCATATCTTTGAACATATTTTAAGTCTTGGCGATAGATCGGCCCTTGCTTTATCTTTCTTTTTATCCAGATTTTCGAAATTTAATAACGATAAGTCAATCATAGTTCTTGATGACCCAATGTCTTCATTGGATAGATATCGAAAAGACGCTACAATTGTTCAAATTGCAAAGCTTATTGAAAATAATTATCAAACATTCGTTTTCAGCCACGACCCTTTCTTCTTATCTGATATTTATAAATATTCAATTCTTTCAAAAAAAACTAATTGTTTTGAAATTGAAGTTTCATATAAGGACTTAGACCCGCTTAAACCTGATAGTACTAAGTATATTTCCAGTAAAATGATTGATAGAGACAATTACGACTCTTATGTTCTTCATTCTTATCATAAAGAATATAATAAGCTTTATGATTTTATTTCTAACGGTAGTGAAGCAGATAAGGTAGAAATTGCTAGATCTATTCGCCCTATATTAGAAGCTTATTTAAGATTTTTATATCCAAAAGATTTTAGTAACGGAATGTGGCTGGGTGAAATGATTTCTAAAATCCGTCAAGAAACTAATCAATCAAGTATCTTTTACGATAAACATGGGAAATTTAGCACCATTGAAAAAATAAATGAATTTTCAAAGACTTACCATCATGCAGAATCATTTGATACGAAAATTCAAGATTTAGATTTTTATACAGTTCAATATTATGCAAAAGACACTTTACGATTTATAACAGGCTTATAAACAAACTCTGCCTCCTGTGATTTAATTCTTAGCAAAAATTATGAGGATTTTTGCAGTGGGCAGGCAAGAAATCTTATTACAAATGTATTATAAATTTCATCGATCGAGAAAAACTAGCTCAGAATTACCCAATAATTTATTAGAAATACTTTTTGTGATTATGGTTTTCCTAGAAATTTAAAGAGTAATACGTTCACTCAACCCTATGCATAAAAAATATACAGAATTTTTCAATCGAAAAGATGATGTTTTTTAGAAAATTATTAATAAAACATGGAATTTTTTAGGTAAAGAATATTTTCTTTAATTTGAACGAGTTAGTAAAAATTCCATATTATTAATTATAGTGTATTCGCCTTCCAGTTTGACCATTAAATGATGCGGTGCGCGCACTGAACTTAATACGCCTTTAATCCCGATTGGATCGGTTGCACCTAAAGCTGAACCTAGAAGTAATAAGATCAAAATAGGAACAGGGCTTCCCATCAAATATTGAAAACCAAACAGCAAGCCACCAAAGAATAATGCGCAGAGTACCAATGCCAAAGTCGCCAAAATACTAATCGGCTTCCAATGAGACTGTAGATCTGAAACTTTGAATTTCAAAGCTGATGAAGTCAAAATGAAACAGATCACACCATTGATTAAAAAATCATAAAAATCAATGTTTCTTACTGCAGTTTCAATATTGTGAAGATTAATGGTGATAAATTGATTATTCCCAAGTAGATTCGCCCCCCATTGCAATATAAAGACAAAGATGGCGGAGACAATTGGAACACCAATCGCTTGAGGAAAACCTAGAATTCGCTTATTAAATATTGTTGTCGCGATTGAGAGAGCAAATACAACCGTAAAAACTTGGAGAATAAAAAAATTACCCATAATGTGCCTAATACTTCTTATTTATGATTTGAAACGCGGAGTATTTTAAACCGATTTAATAAAAAAAAATGTTACATGCATAATCAACTACAACAAAAAAACCTAGTCTAACCATTACCCATTAGACTAGGTTTATCAATAAGGTCTATAAAGTGAAACCTTTCTCATCATTCGAGTTTGGTAACACTAGAATTCATTCACAAAGGTAGGATTGAATCAGATTAAATGGATGCTTTAAATGTATCGCATTGATTGATATCACCTGACTGCATGCCTTTATCAAACCATTGCATACGCTGTGCACTTGTACCATGGGTAAAGCTATCTGGAACAACTTGTCCACGCGCACGTTTTTGTAAATAATCATCACCAATCTTATGCGCTGCATCCATCGCTTCTTCGATATCACCATTTTCTAAGAATTGTGTACGCTGATGAGTATCTCTAGCCCAAACACCTGCTAAACAATCTGCTTGAAGCTCCAAACGAACTGAAAGTTGATTACCTTGTGCTTCACTGGCAGTTTGACGTGCTTGTTGAACTTGACCAGAAATACCCAGTAAATTTTGGATATGATGACCCACCTCATGAGCAATCACGTAAGCTTGAGCAAAGTCACCCGCAGAATTTTTAGTTGATAATTCAGATTGATTTTGCTCACCTGAGATCCCCATTTGCTGGTGCATATCTTTAAAGAACGCAGTATCAATATAAATTTTCTGATCCGCAGGACAATAAAATGGTCCCATCGCAGCTTGCGCAGCGCCACAACCTGAATTTACTGTGCCACTAAACATCACAAGTTTAGGTGGTGTGTATTGCATACCTTGTTGTTTAAACACTTGTGACCAAGTATCTTCGGTATCGGCTAAAACAGTCCCGACAAATGCAGCTGTTTCTTGTTGTTCTGGCGTTGGGTTTTCTAAACCTGTAGCTTGTTGCTGTTGACCAGAAGTCACTTGTTTGGTCGCTTGGTATGCCATTTGTGGATCTACCCCAAAAAACTTCCATGCCACAAATGCAACAATCAACCCCAAAATACTAATACCGCCAGCTTTCGCTCCACCACCGCGACGATCTTCTAAATTACTACTGACTCGACGACCTTTCCAACGCATGGCCTTTTCCTTATTTTCATCTGCTAATTCATAGCATTATTGATTGGTAATATTTAACTACCTAACTTCAAGCGGATTTTGATTTTTTGATCAACTTAGAAATCATGCTCACCACAAGCACGACAATCAAACCCGCAATAAATCCAATTACAAAATTAATTAACGTTGGCGTAAGCGCACCAATAAAATGACCTACAGTTGGAATGTGATCAATATATTCAACAGATTCTTCAGTAAAATGATGAAAGACTGGAATCGCATGGGTAATGATTCCACCACCCACTAAGAACATCGCAAGTGTTCCAACGATGGTCAATGTCTTCATCAATTTAGGTGCAAATGCCAATAAACCACGACCAATAGCTTGCTTAAATGAAGAAGCTTGCTGATTTAGATATAGACCTAAGTCATCAATCTTCACAATCATTGCAACAAGCCCATACACGCCAACCGTCATTAAAATTGCGATTACACTTAATACAGCTACTTTAATGCCAAATGTTGCTGTTGCTACCGTTCCTAGTGAGATCACAATGATCTCAGCAGAAAGAATAAAGTCTGTAGTCACTGCACCCTTGACTTTTTGTTTCTCAAAAGTGGCCAAGTCAGTCTCGATGACTTTCAATTCCTCATGAGCAGCTTCTGCAGTTTTAGCACGTCGATGTTGAATAGTATGAAGAACTTTCTCTACACCCTCATAGCATAAAAATAAACCACCTATCATGAGTAATGGATTGATTAACCAAGGGGCAACCACACTGATCAGCAAAGCAAGTGGAACAAGAATCAATTTATTAACAAATGAACCTTTGGCAACCGCCCAAACTACGGGTAGTTCTCGATCCGCTTTTACACCACTCACCTGTTGTGCGTTGAGGGCTAAGTCATCACCTAACACCCCTGCCGTTTTTTTGGCAGCCATTTTGCTCATAACAGCAACATCATCAAGGATCGTTGCAATATCGTCTAATAGTAAAAGTAAGCTACTGGCCATTTTTATTATCCTAAGTTTTTATCTATTTTAATGTGTTCTTGAAAAACAATTGTATATATTTAATAAATGAATAGCAGTCTTTTTTTCATTACAGGTATTATTTCTTGCTGACATTAAAAAAAAAATTACCGTACAATATCAACCATTCTTCATATTCAAAGTAGCGTTGACTACTGTTTCAGGATTTATAATGAGTAATCAAGATCATCGCCCAGTCATTTTAACTGGCGATCGTCCTACAGGACAACTTCACTTAGGTCATTTCGTTGGTTCTTTACGCTCACGTGTAGGATTACAAGATTCTCATCATCAACACTTATTATTGGCAGATGCTCAGGCCTTTACTGACAATGCCGATAACTTTGAAAAAGTACGTCGTAATATTATCGAAGTTGCCACCGACTATTTAGCAGTAGGTATTGATCCACTCAAAACAACTATTTGTGTGCAATCGAGTTTACCTGCACTGAATGAATTGACTATGCTTTACTTGAACTTCGTGACGGTATCTCGTTTGGAACGTAACCCAACGATTAAGTCTGAAATTCAAATGCGTGGTTTTGAGCGAGACATTCCAGCAGGTTTCTTGTGCTACCCAGTTGCTCAAGCCGCTGACATTACCGCATTTAAAGCGTCCATCGTTCCTGTGGGTGAAGATCAAATCCCAATGATTGAACAAACTAACGAAATTGTTCGTCGTTTAAACCGTCAAATTGGTCATGACTTGCTTCCAGAATGTAAAGCATTGCTTTCAAATGTGGGTCGTTTACCTGGTTTTGATGGTAAAGCTAAAATGTCAAAATCATTGGGTAATACAATTGTTTTAGATGCCTCTGATAAAGACATCAAAAAAGCCGTAAATGCCATGTATACCGATCCAAATCATTTACGTGTAGAAGATCCAGGGCAAGTTGAAGGCAATGTCGTTTTCACTTACTTAGATGCATTCGATCCAAATGTGGAAGAAGTTGCAGAACTGAAAGAGCACTACAAACGTGGTGGTTTAGGTGATGGTACGGTGAAAAAACGCCTTGAAGGTGTTTTAAAAGAATTGATTACTCCAATTCGTGAGCGTCGTATGGAGCTTGCTAAAGACCCGGATTACATCATGGACATTTTAAAAACTGGCACAGATAAATGCAAAGACATTACTCAGCAGACTTTAGATGAAGTAAAAGCAGGTTTAGGTGTATTCCACTTCTAAAAAGACTTAATTCTTTCAAATTAAACCTCTCCTATGGAGAGGTTTTTTATTGATTGCTGATTAACTCAAGTCATCAATTCATTAACTTTCCCTAACAGAAATTTACCTGAATACATAACATGATGAGCTTCATAATGATTAATATTAATTAAAGTTTTGCAACATCCCCCAATGTTCTAAACTTTTCTCCTTAACCGAAACTGTGAAAGCAGGTTCGTTGTTATACGTAATGAATACCCCAATCATTGCGTATTTTTTTGTCTGAAATTTCTATTCAATTCATCAAATCAAGAATAATTATCATTTGCCAAATCAATGACTAAACGATACACTTTAGCTCAATAGTGGGTCACATTTTAAAATTTCAAAATAGATGTGAATTAGGTCATTTATATAAAATAAATTCTGCACCTAATTTTCTACGATAAATATAAAGCTGAGACCAAATCAATGTGGGACATTTTTATCCACCCTGCCAATATACTTTTTAGCGTTAGTCTATGTTTAATGTTGCTATTGGGCTTAGCTGAAGCATTATTGCTTATTGCTGGAGCAAGTACGCAAGGTTTTTTAGATCAATTTATTCCTGATCAATTATTTGAAGCACAACATCCTGATTTAAATTTGGAATCGAATTCAAGTATTTTTATTCAGCTGTTAGATTGGCTTTATATCGGTCGAATTCCTGTATTGGTCTGGTTAATCATTTTCCTTACCACTTTTGGTTTATTTGGACTGATTACACAAGGTGTCTTTTTTCACTTTACGCAAAGTTATTTTCCACTTTGGATCATTGCCCCAGCCAGCTTGATTTTATGTATGCCGATCGTGCGGATGGTTTCTGCCATAATTGCTCAAGTTCTACCTCAAGATGAAACTACTGCGATTCACAGTGAAGAACTTATTGGTTTAAGTGCAGAGATTATCTTGGGAGAAGCTCGATTAAATTATCCAGCACAAGCAAAAGTCAAAGATCAACACGGCCTGACCCATTACATTATGGTTGAACCTGAAACTGATCTGGTATTTACACAAGGTCAAACTGTTTTACTGACTCAGAAAACTAAAATCGGATTTCAAGCCACGCCTTATTCATTTTAACCAATTTATTATTCATATTAACAATAGAGATCTATAACAATGCTCAACTCAAATTTCTTTCAAATATTGATCATCGCAGGGATCATTTTACTTGCGCTCATCATTATTGGTACGATTTTAGCCCGATTATATAAACGCTCAAGTAAAGAAGTGTCCTTTGTTCGTACAGGTTTTGGTGGCGAAAAAGTCATTTTAGGTGGTGGTGCGATTGTACTCCCAGTATTGCATGAAGTGATTCCTGTAAACATGAACACGCTGCGTCTTGAAGTTAAGCGTGCAGCCGACCAAGCTTTGATTACACGTGATCGTATGCGCGTCGACGTGATGGCGGAGTTCTATGTTCGCGTCAAACCAACGGCTGAAGCTATCGCGACAGCAGCTCAAACGCTGGGTCAGAAAACCATGTCTCCTCAAGAACTTAAAGACTTAGTTGAAGGTAAATTTGTGGACTCACTTCGCGCTGTTGCAGCTGAAATGGCCATGGAAGAGTTACATGAAAAACGTGTCGATTTTGTACAGAAAGTACAACAAGTGGTTTCTGAAGATCTTTCAAAAAATGGCTTGGAACTGGAAACGGTTTCATTAACAGGTCTTGACCAAACCAGCTTCAAATTCTTTAACCCACAAAATGCCTTCGATGCGGAAGGTTTAACAAAACTGACTGAAACGATTGAAGACCGCCGTAAGAAACGTAACGATATTGAACAAGATGCTGACTTAGCCATTAAAACGAAAAACTTACAAGCAGAACAAGCACGCCTACAAATCCTTCGAGAAGAAGAATATGCAAAAATGCAGCAAGAGCGAGAAATTTCCATTCGCCGCGCTGAACAGCTTGCCGAAATCGCGACTCAAGAAGCCGCTAAAAAGCGTGAAGCTGAAGAAGCGCAAATTGCTGCTGAACGTGAAATTGATTTAAAACGTATTACTGCAGCACGTGATGTTGAAAATCAAAATATTCAAAAATCACAAATCATTGAGCAAGCTCAGGTTGAACAGAAAAAGACCATCGAATTGGCTGAACAAGATCGTGCGATTGCGATTGCAGAGAAATCTCGTGCAGAATCCGAAGCTAAAGCCTTAGCTGACCAAGCACGTGCACAAGCCGTTAAAGCAGAAGAAGAAGTCATTACCGTCCGTGAAACTCAACGTGCAGAACGTATTAAAGCCGTTGAGCTGGTTGCAGCAAAACAAGCCGCTGAAACGGATGCAATTTCTATCACTGTTGCTGCAGAAGCATCTAAACAAGCCGCTGTAGATGACGCTGAAGCCGTTCGAACTGCTGCTGAAGCTGAAGCTGAAAAAGTCCGCTTAAAAGCGAAAGGTGAAGCTGATGCAAAAATTTTACTTGCACAAGCACAAGAGAAACAATATCAAGTAGATGCAGAAGGTACTCGTGCAGTCAACGAAGCAAATAATATCTTGTCTTCTGAACAAGTTGAAATGCAAATCCGTTTAGCATTATTGAAATACTTGCCTGAAATTATTCGTGAAAGTGTTAAACCAATGGAAAATATTGACGATATTAAAATTTTACAAGTCAATGGTATGGGAGGCTTGAGTGGTTCAAGTGCATCGGTTGAAGGTGCTGATCAAGGTCAAGTTGCACTTTCAGATCAAGTCGTCAATAGTGCCCTGCGTTATCGCTCACAAGCTCCATTAATTGATAGCTTAATGAATGAATTAGGCATCCAAGGTGGTGACATTAATGGACTTACGCAGAGCCTTAAACCGAAAGCTCAAAATGATTAATCTTTAAAATATTCCATTCAATACATATTCGACATCGACAATGCCCTAATTCAATTGGGGCTTTTTCATATCAGAGATAATCAAAGCATGAATTAATATTTTTATAAGCTTAGATCGTGCTTTAAAATTGAAAGATAAAATGGATTTTATTTCTCCTGATCTCGATTAGAACTTTGGTAATTAAAACGTTAATGCTTACGATTACGCGCTTAAAACTGATATTTATAAGACTCATATTTACAAGGTTAACGGGCTTAAACATAACGCCGTGTAAAGTGAACTTATCTAAAACGAGTTTTACTCACTGCAAAGTCATTCAAACCTATTATTTAAAAACTATAAAAATGATTGGTAGTGAATGGAAATAGGTTTTATTTTTATCACTGGTGCATGTTTAGCTGCCTTTGTCCAAGGACTCACAGGCTTTGCTTTTGCATTAATTGCTATGTCATTTTGGGTATGGGTACTTCCCCCTCAAATATCCGCACCGCTAGTCGTATTTGCTTCACTTTGGTGCCATATTATTTCTCTCACTAAAGAACAACCAATTATCTTAAAACGCTCATTGGTCTATGTTTATATCGTTGCCGGACTAATTGGTGTCCCTTTAGGAACATTATTACTTCATATTATCAATGCAGATGTCTTTAAATTTATCCTAGGCATCTTTTTGATCATTTGGTGCCCCATTATGTATGTGGCACCTCAATTCAAACCTATACAAAAATTAGGATCAAAAGCTGATGCATGTATTGGATTCACTGGCGGGGTTCTTGGAGGATTAGGAGGCTTCTGTGGTGCAGTGCCTTCGGCATGGGTCATGCTAAAAAATATACCAAAACAACATCAGCGCTATATCTTAAGACATTTTAATTTCGCAATTCAATTGTTCACTATTGCTGTTTATCTATGGCAAGGAACAATTTCAACTGAATTGCTGAAGCATTTTGGCATTTTAATTTTAATTATCAGTATTCCCGCTATTCTGGGTGCACAACTTTTTTATAAAATATCAGAACGACAATTTAAACAGATCGTATTAAGTTTACTCTTTACGTCCGGTTGCATCCTTTTAATCAGCTCAATTCATCAGCTTAAATTATCTTTTTAATTTAAATCACTCAAACTATCTGATTAATCCACCCATAAACAGATTAATTTTTAAACAACTAAATTTAAATTCATTTTAATTTGGTTTTGAGACTTCCATCACATTTAAAACGATCTATAATCCTGCGCTATCTTTCCAATAATATATCGTAATGAAAACCCTGATTTTGTTAAGCATGGTTATTGTCTTAACAGGATGTGCATTTGGTACATCAAGTGAAATTAAACGCGCAGAAGCAATTATTCAGCATTTTGAATGCAGTAATATTGATACTGAACAATTAAGCCATAACTCGATTACAGGCTTTCATGAGCGAACGCTGGCTGTCAGTAAAGATAAATCAATCGAATATATTGATCGTTATAAGTCAGGCGATACTTTATTTGATATGCCTCTATATGAAATTATTCAAATGCAGTATGTGAGTTATAAGTCTGCTTGTGATTTTTTAGGTGGCGTCAGTGTTCCAGTCAATAAACTGAATACGCCTTAAAAAAATTTAATTTAAATTTTTAGAGCTTTGTTGAATCCATAGTTTAGATCAATCAACAAAAAAAGACAGGCATCCACCTGTCTTTTTTGTTGTGTATCACAGCTCAAATCAATCATTTATATTTTGCTTATACATTGCATTATTCAATGCACAATCAAAATATCATATTAAAAGAAGCGTGTGTCTACACTAAATTTTTCTGGAAATTTGGCATTAATCTTTGAGTAAAATTCCATGATTTCCGCCATGTCCTTTTCCATATCACCTGATGGATAAACAATTTTACCTACACCACATTTTTTCTTGGAGTAATCCATATATGCCAATGCGATTGGAACACCCGCAGTGGTTGCCACATGATAAAAGCCAGTTTTCCATTGTTCGCGCTTTGCACGTGTTGCTTCAGGCGTGACTAACATCACCAGTTTTAGATGTGTCTTAAAAAGATCACTCATCACTTCGACCATACTTGGACGCTCTTCCCCTGCTGCTTTAGGGCGACGATCAATTCCAATTCCCCCCATTGCACGGACAAAAGGTCCAAATGGAAATTTCATATAGCTGTCTTTGATGGTGAGACGAACATTCACACCCAATGCTTTTAGTGCAAGACGTGCATATAAGGCATCCCAATTACTAGTATGTGGCGCAGCAATCATCACACATTGATCTAAATCTAAAGGCCAATGATTGTCAATTTCCCAGCCCATCATATTTAAGCTTTGTTCAGCTAATTTTTCAAACACAATAAATTCAACATATTACTCATCGCGCGGATTGTATCAATATTGAACTATTTTAAATATATAGATTGAATATATTTGTCTTGGTTCTTCATCATGGTATTTTTTTCATAAAATTCAGTCATAAAAAAAACCCTGCTTTCGCAGGGTTTCTCTTTTGAATCAATCGAGGGGATTAGCCACCGAATTGGTTCATTGTGTTTTTAGCATCATCATGCGCTTTAAGAGCGTTATCACCAGAGAAGATTTCTTTGTGATCATCACCGATGTCGGAACCAGCCATTGCTTGGTGTTTAACACAAGCAATACCGCCACGGATTTCTTTACGTTGTACGCCAGCAACATAAGCCAACATACCTTCAGAACCGAAGTAACCTTGAGCAAGCTCATGAGTAGAAAGAGCAGCTGTGTGGTAAGTCGGAAGTGTGATCAAGTGATGGAACACACCCGCTTCACGAGAAGCATCTGCTTGGAATGTACGTACTTTCTCATCAGCATCAGCAGCTAATTCAGTTGCATCGTACTCAGCGCTCATTAATTTAGCACGGTCGTAAGCAGAAACGTCTTTACCTTCAGCAACCCAACGGTCGTAAGCTTGTTGACGGAAGTTTAAAGTCCAGTTGAACGAAGGCGAGTTGTTGTAAACAAGTTTCGCGTTTGGAACTGTTTCTTTAACACGGTTAACCATGTGAGCGATTTCTTCAACGTTTGGCGTTGCAGTTTCGATCCAAAGAAGGTCAGCACCGTTCTGTAAGCTAGATACACAGTCAAGAACAACACGGTCAATTTGTGTGTCTGGACGGAATTGGTACAAGCCAGAAGCAAGACGTTTTGGACGGTGAAGTTTACCATCACGCTTGATTAGGATTTCGTCTTCTTGAGCATCAGCGATGTCAATTTCAGTTGTATCTAAGTAGCTGATGTATTGAGAAGCGATGTCACCTGGCTCTTTAACCACTGGGATTTTTTGAGTCAAGTCAGCGCCTTCAGAGTCAGTACGCGCAACGATAATACCCTCATCAAGACCCATTTCTAAGAATGCATAACGTAATGCATGGATTTTAGAGATGAAATCTTCATGTGGAACAGTTACTTTACCCGCTTGGTGACCACATTGCTTAGCGTCAGAAACTTGGTTTTCGATTTGAAGTGCACATGCACCTGCTTCGATCATTTTCTTAGCGAGTAAGTAAGTTGCTTCTTCGTTACCGAAACCAGCATCGATGTCCGCAATAATTGGCACAACGTGAGTTTGGAAACCGTCGATTTGAGCAGTAATTTCAGCAGCTTTAGCAGTATCACCCGCTTCGTTTGCTTTTTTAAGCGCACGGAACAAGTCGTTTAATTCTTTCGCATCAGCTTGACGTAAGAACGTGTAGATTTCTTCGATCAAAGCAGGTACTGAAGTTTTTTCGTGCATAGATTGGTCAGGTAATGGACCGAATTCTGAACGAAGTGCAGCAACCATCCAACCTGAAAGGTAGATGTAACGACGGTCAGTAGTACCGAAGTATTTTTTGTTTGCAATCATTTTTTGTTGTGCGATGAAACCGTGCCAGCAGCCTAAAGACTGAGTGTATTGGCTAGAGTCTGCATCATAAGCAGCCATATCACGACGCATAATTGCAGCTGTGTATTTTGCAATGTCTAAACCAGTTTTAAAACGGTTTTGGATTTGCATACGTGCAGCATCTTCAGCACTGATGTCTGCCCAAGTGTTGCCGAATTTTGCTTTTAATTCGCGGATTGCATCAATCGCTGTTTGGTATTGAGTCATGATATTCTACCCTGTATATAATTTTAGGATTTCATCAATAAATGTTTTAAAACGTCTCGAATAAAATTGATCAGATTTAAAGCACTTCGTTGTTATGGACTTAGCTTAGAGGGGGTGAAAAAATTAATCCAATACTTTGAGATAATTTTCGGTATTTATTTAAAAAATATGTAGATCAAAGTCTTATAAAAAAATAAATGATACATCTTAAGCTATTGTTAAATATCATTTAACACAAAAAAATAGATGCTCAACTTATAGACAAATTGTATATTTAAAAGTCATTAGACTTAAGTCTCAACAGTTTGTCTATTTCTTGAAAATTCTATTTTTTAAGAATTTTAATGGCATTTTGCTACAAATTTAACCATTTTTAAATGATCATTATTTTTACATTTTCTTATATGTTTGAATATTTGAAGCTAAATGTTTAAGAAAGCTCATTTCCTAATAAGTAAATTTTGAGTTGTTCTATTTATAAGGATAATTTTAGTTCCAACTGATAGTGAGAGACCTTAGAATCCGTCTGTTTCTCGCACTCGCAAATGCTATACCCTCCTCTTTTAAATATATATGCGCCTCCGGAATGAATGCTTGATTATATTTCGAGTAGTTTTATCGTCTTTTCACACAAGCCCTTTTGCTTATGGCATAATTAACTACGATTTCAAAAATTTATTTTCGGTATTTTTTTTATGAATCTTGAGCGGGTTGATCTCAATCTCTTAATTTACCTCGACGTACTACTACGAGAAAAAAATGTAACACGTGCTGCTGAACAATTGGGCGTTACCCAACCAGCAATGAGTAATATTCTAAGACGTCTACGTAACTTATTTAATGATCCCTTACTGATTCGCTCGTCTGAAGGCATGACACCTACAGAACGTGCACTAGAATTACAACCTAGAATTAGAGATGCGCTTTCCGATCTGTCCATGATCTTGGAACCACGCACAGAATTCCGTCCTTATACGTCTAATCGTGTATTCCGAATTATGACTTCGGATTATGCAGAAGCGACACTTGTACCTCGCTTAGTCAAAGCACTGCGTTCTGAAGCACCCAATGTTGTTTTGGATTTCTTAACACCAAGTGATGTGTCTTATCGTGACATGGAACAAGGTAAAGTTGATTTAGCAATTAACCGTTTCAATGAAATTCCACAAAGCTTTCACCAAGTCTTGGTTTGGCGCGACAGTTTTTCTTGTTTACTCAATCATAAACACCCTGCTGTAAATAACCTCAACCTCAAAAGCTATTTAGATGCTCAACACATTTGGGTCTCTAAAACAGGTATGGGTGTTGGCTTTGGTGTGAATCCAGAAAAACAAGCAGGACTGGGCTGGATTGATCAAGCTTTAGAGCGTATTGGTCAAAAACGTAAGATCTCTGTATTTACCCGTCATTATCAAATGCCGGGGTTATTGGCATCCAATGTTGATTTGATTGCAACATTGCCAAGCCGAATTGCACGTCTACAAGCAAAAAGTCAAAACTTAATGCTGAAAGATCCTCCATTTTATATTCCAGAATTTGAATTGAAAATGGCATGGTGTCCTCTTCTTCATCATCATCCTGCGCATCGTTGGTTACGCCAATTGATTTTATATGTTGCACGTCAAATGATTGAAGAAGAAAACCGCGAGTTTATGTCAAATAATAATTCGAATTTTGTGAATCATTAAAGCGCTATAATGCTGTAGCTAATTTATTTTTTTAATTTTTTTGTTTCAGTATTATAATGATGAGGTGGTGGAAAATTTCACCGCCTCATTCTATTTTATGTTAAAACTTTCATAATAATTTTAAACCAAAGGTGCCTTGTGAGTCTCTTTCAGAATTTCTTGATCATTATTATCTTGATTGCTGGAGCCGGCTTTCTGTCACTCAGTGAAATTGCACTTGCAGGTTCACGCAAGGTTAAACTTAAAATACTGGCTGAATCTGGCGAAGAACGTGCCCAAAAAGTTTTAGATCTCCAAGAAAATTCAGCTGACTTTTTTGCTGCATCTCAAATCGGACTAAATGCTGTTGCGATTTTAGGCGGTATTTTGGGTGAAGGTGCTTTTAGACCTTATATTTATGAGTTTGTGAATCAGTTTTATCAAGGTCCATGGGCAGAAAATATCAGCTTTGTCCTTTCATTCACCTTAGTCACTTCTTTATTTATTTTATTTGCCGATCTGATGCCAAAACGCTTGGCGATGATTGCACCTGAAAAAATTGCCATTTCAGTGATTAATCCCATTCAGGTCTTTATCACTATCTGTAAACCAATGGCTTGGTTTATTAATGCGATTGCCAATCTTCTGTTTAGATTATTCAAAGTGAATACTAAACGCGATGACAACATTACTTTTGATGATATTTCTGCAGTAATGGATGCGGGTGCTCAGGCTGGTGTACTGCAAAAACAAGAACATCACTTTATTGAAAATGTATTTGAGCTGGAAGAACGGAACGTCCCTTCAAGTATGACCACACGAGAGAATGTGGTTTATTTCACCTTAAATGAATCTGAAGAAAGTATTCGTCAAAAGTTGGCTGAATACCCTTATTCTAAGTTTTTAGTGTGTAGTGAAAATATTGATCAAGTGATTGGCTATGTGGATGCCAAAGATATTTTGATTCGTATTCTGAATAATCAAAAATTCAACCAGTTAAATGAATCAACATTGCGTACCGTACTGACCATTCCCGATACGCTCACACTGTCTGAAGTTTTAGACCGTTTCCGTTCAAGTAAAGAGAAATTCGCTGTTGTTTTTAATGAATATGCGCTTGTTGTCGGTGTCATCACACTGTCAGATATTATGATCACCGTGATGGGTGATTGGGTGACCCCAACCGATGAAGACCTTCAAATCATTAAACGTGATAACAACTCTTGGTTGATTGATGGAAGCACCCCGATTGAAGATATGAAACATGCTTTAAATATTGACAGCATGCCTGACGATGAAAACTATGAAACACTCGCAGGGTTTATGATGTACAAACTACGTAAAATTCCACGCCCTGCCGATGCCGTGGTGTTTGATGGCTATAAATTTGAGGTGGTGGATGTCGATCACTTCAAGATTGATCAGCTGTTGGTCACGCGCTTAATTGAACAAGATGAAGTCATCAAACCCACTATTGAAGAATAATAGCTTCACGTACAGAGTTCGTTAATCAGCATCTGTTCATCATCAATAAAAGCCTCAAACTTTTGAGGCTTTTATTTGTCAATTTTTTACTTAAAGGTGAATTTAACCATTTAAACCGTTCCAATGTATTCCTCATTTTTTATTTTATAAATCTCCTTATTAACAGCTAAAATCATTCAATAATTTGATAAATACATAACCATTCATCAGAAAAATAATGAATAAAATCACATAATTTACTGATTTTTAATTTCTATTTTTTCAAAAAATAATCATCATTTTTCTATTTTGATATTGATATTCAGCTTTTTAAAAAATGGGATTACCATTCCGACTCTATGTAGATAATAGAACAATTAAAAAACCAATAACTCAAGGATTGAAAAATGCTGACCATTTTAGGTCTGGGCATGATTTTATGCTTTATGTATTTAATCATGTCACGACGTCTAAGCCCTCTTGTTGCCTTAACTCTAATTCCAGTTCTCTTTGCTTTACTCGCTTATGGTTTAGGATTTTTCTTTGATAGCTTAAGCCACATTCAACTGAATGAACTTGGCGAAATGATGTTGGATGGCGTTAAAAAACTCGCGCCGACTGGCGTCATGCTGTTATTCGCTATTCTTTATTTTGCCATCATGATTGATACAGGCTTATTTGACCCTTCTGTAAAATTTATCTTAAGCCTTGTCAAAGGTGACCCTTTAAAAGTCGTCCTCGGAACGATCACCTTAACCTTGATTGTATCTCTAGATGGTGATGGATCAACTACCTATATGATCTGTGTGGCAGCGATGCTCCCACTGTATAAACGCTTAGGCATGAGCCCATTGATCATGGCGTGTTTAATGATGCTGGCAAGTGGCATCATGAATTTAACCCCATGGGGTGGTCCTACAGCACGTGCTGCTAGCGCATTACAAGTTGATCCGAGCGATGTTTTTGTCCCGATGATCCTTCCAATGCTGTTTTCAATTGGCTGGTTATATTTCCTCGGTACGATGTATGGTCGTATGGAACGTAAACGCTTAGGGATTGTCGAGATTGATGTGAGTCATGGTGACAATATTCAAATTTCAAACAACCCAGAAGCAAACCGTGCCCACCTGAGATGGTTTAACGGTCTATTAACACTTGGATTAATGATCTGTTTAGTGATGGGTGTATTACCAATGCCAATCCTATTTATGATCGCGCTGTGTATTGCCTTAGTGGTGAACTATCGTGATATCGATATGCAAAAGAGTCTAGTCGCTCATCATGCAGGAAGTGCGTTAAATGTGGTGGGTATTATCTTTGCAGCAGGTATTTTTACAGGTTTGCTATCAGGTACAGGTATGGTCGATGCCATGTCTAAAGAGTTGGTTGCGATCATTCCTGAAAGTATGGGACCATTTTTAGCACCGATCACAGCTGTATTGAGTATGCCGCTGACCTTCTTTATGTCGAATGATGCCTTCTACTACGGTGTTCTTCCAATTTTATCTGAAGCAGCAGGACATTATGGCATTGAGCCTGTTGAAATGGCACGTGCTTCAATTGTCGGTCAGCCTGTCCACTTACTTTCGCCTTTAGTGCCTTCTACATATTTGCTTTGTGGGTTGGCTGGCATTGAATTTGGTCAACATCAGAAATTTACCATTAAATGGGCGATTATTACCTGTCTCGTAATGCTGGTTGCTGCCTTAGTATTTGGTATGTTCCCATTCTATTCTGTGGCAAGTTGATCTTTAGTTTTAATTTCAATTTGAATCACAACGCATGAATCAAATGTTAAAAAAAAGCCCTTAAAACAATTAAGGGCTTTTTACTTTAACGAATCAAAGCTTAATCAAAATGTGCAGAGTCTAAACACGTGCAGAACCTTAGGATTGAGCTTCAGACCAAATATTCAAATTACCCATATTGGATAACAGTTGATATCGCACAACTAAAAACTCAGTCAATACAGTCGAATAATTCATCTTGGCTTCAGTTAATAAGTTTTGAGCATTCACCACTTCAAGCATGTTTCCCACACCTGCTCGATAACGACCTTGTGCCACAGCATAAGCTTGGGTCGCACTCTCATTTAACAACTGTAATGCTTGAATATTGTCATGGATAGCGTGTAATTCATTATAGCTTTTCCAAATTTCAGCATTAATTTCTAATTTAAGTTGTTCTTCTTCAAGCTGTTTTAACTTTAAGTTTTCTTGCGCCACCACAACTTGATGCTTACGGTTAAAGCCATCAAACAAAGGGAAATTCACTTGGACGCCTGCTTGTAAACGCTGAGTTTCATTTCCAAAAGGACTCTCGCCCAATTGCTTAGATTGGTTATAACTACTATTAAATGTAAGCGATGGATATTTAGCGCGTTGAGTTGCTTTAACTTTATCTTGAGCAGCGTCAATACCCAATTGTGCCGCTTTAAATCGTGGATGCAATTTCTCTGCTTGTTTCACCAAGTCTTCAATCGATTTTAAATTTAATGCTTTTGGAATCTTCAATTGGTTATTGATTTGAAAATTCTGATATGCAGGCTCACCCATTAACGATGCCAATTGCCCTTTTGCAATTTTTAACTCACCCATCAGCTTGGTCTGATCTGATTTGGCTTTTGCAAGGTTGGCAGACATTTGCAAAACATCAGATTTAATCCCTGCTCCTGCTTTATAACGTGCATTGGCAATTTGATGATTCTGTTCTGCCAATGTCACAAGTTGCTTTAAATTATCCAGTTTTAATTCAACTTGAGTAATTTGGTAATACGCTGAAATGGTTTTAATAATCACACTTTGCAATACGACATCTTGCTGTGCCAAAGACATCGCCAAAAGTTTTTGCGCTTCTTCAACTTGATAATGTCTTGCACCAAAATCATAAAGCAACCAGTTTGCCTGAACCGCTAGCCCATAACGACGCGTATCGGTGTCATAACTCATATCAGGACGACCATCGACCTGATAATCATCACGGCCCCAATCATAATTCACAGAAGTGCTTAGTTGCGGATAGTAACTCGACTTTGAAATTTTCAATTGTGCTGCTTGAATACGCGTTTGCACCCATGCACTTTTGGTCTCTGGAAAACGGCAAACAGCACGTTCAACCGCATGAATCAATGATAATTGCTCATTCGGATTCAGTTGAGGCTGAGTCAAACATTGAATATCCCCAACTTGAGTTCTTTGCTGTGCAATATCTTGGATGACGGTTTGATTCAGTGTGCTTTCAATTTGCTGAATTTCTTGCTTCTTTTCACGCTCTTTTCGTTCATTGCTTAATACATCAAACCAAAGTAGCTCACGTTTCTTTACCTTGCTCTTAAAGATTTTTGAAAGCGAATAATCTGCATAAACTGAACTTGTTTGTCCTGCTATGCAAAGCATTGACACAATTAAAAGCGTTCCTGTGTATTTCATGACGGTTGAATATCCTTCATTAATACATCTTTAATAATCAAGCCATCTTGCAAAGCAATAATTCGCTCAGCTGAGGCAATCGTTTCAGGACGATGCGCGATAATAATTTTGGTGATCTTTAACAGTTTTAATTTGGCATTCACTTCTTGTTCTTTCAACACATCCAGGCTACTGGTTGCCTCATCCATAAATAGGATTTTTGGTTTTTTATAAATCGCACGTGCCAATAAAATACGTTGCTTTTGTCCACCTGAAAGCATATTGCCAATATCACCCACCAAGGTTTGGTAACCCATCGGCATACGGGTTATATCATCATGAATCGCGGCATAAGCGGCACATTCTTGAACCCATTGCATATCTGGATTGGAGTCAAAGAAACAAATATTTTCAGCAATAGAACCTGCAAATAAAATGTCATCTTGAAGCACGGTTGCCACATGATCCCGAACAGCATTCAAACCTAATTGCTCAAGATCACGTCCCATCACGCGAATCTCACCTTCCGTTTGTTTAAATACGCCCAACAGCACATGTAAAAGCGTAGTTTTACCACAACCAGTTGCACCAACGATGGCGACAGACTGGTTTTGTGGGATTTTAAAACTAATGCCTTTGAGGACATAAGGATCATTTTCAGAGTATTTAAAATGCAGATTATCAACTTCGATGGCATTTTCGACTTGATCGATATTGGTGATTTCAACATCGCCATACAGCTTTTCTTGCTCGGTCAATACGATGTCAGAAAGACGTTCTACATCAATTTGCAGCATTTTCACTTCAATAAATTTATCAATCAGACCCGCGACACGACCATCAAATTGACTTTTATATGCCATGAATGCCATTAATACACCAACGGTAAAATTACCTTCGAGTACCAATGTCGCCCCTAACCAAATAATCACAATATTTTGGATACCGAACAAAATACCATTCGCCAATGAAAAGCCTAATCCAAGCTTTTGCGTTGTTAGTCCTGCATTGACTTGATTGACCACGAGGTTAAGCCAAGTTGAACGACGAACATCCTGACGTTGAAACAGTTTAATGGTCTTTGCACCACGAACCGTTTCCATGAAATGACTACTTTGCTTGGCTGCATGGATAATATTTGCTTCAGTGGCCCGTTTTAATGGCGCATACCAAATCCATCGAATCAATGCATACAGCGCCATCGTGAAAATAGCAATCCATGCTAATTTTGGACTGTATACAAACATCAGAATCAGGGTAAAAACCGTCATCAATCCATCAAGAATAGCGGCTAGAAATGTACTGGTCAGCGTGGTTTGGATATTACCAATAGAGCCAAAGCGAGAAACGATATCGCCCAATGAACGCCGTTCAAAATACGAAACAGGCACATTGATCATGTGATTAAAGACATTGGCTTGCCACTGCACACTCAGATGCGTGCTCATGTACATCATGATCCATGAACGCAACAAACTAATAAATTGCTGGAGCAACATCAGCATGCCGAAGCCAATTGCCAAGATCGTTAATAAATCACGATCAGCAGAAACAATCACATGGTCAATCACCCATTGCATAAAGAATGGACTGATTAAAGAGAAAACTTCCAAAGCCAATGCCAAAATCAGAATTTGACCTAAAGATTTCCACAACCCACGGACATGCCCGATTAAACCTTTGAGCTGAATCTGATTTTTTTCTTCTTTTTTCTCAAATTCAGTGTCTGGCCAAAGCTCTAATGCAACGCCAGTAAAATGCTCAGAGACCTCATTTAATGTCAGTATTCGCTTACCAAATGCAGGATCAAGAATCGTCACTTTATTAGCACTGACTTCTTGTAAAACCACAAAATGGTTAAAATCCCAATGCAAAATACATGGTGTTTTGAGTTGATTCAGATCTTCAAGATCAAGCTTGAGTGGTCGTGTGACCATGTTCAATTGATTACTGATCTTAATTAACTGATTGAGATTGGTGCCTTTTTGCGAAACAGGAAAACGACGTCTTAAAGTTAATAAATCAGATTCATAACCATAGAAATGTGCAATCATGGCGATACATGCCAAACCACACTCTGTTGCTTCTGTTTGCAGAATAGTCGGGATCTTACGACCAAAACCGAGGGAAATTTTGTCTAATAATTGCATAGTTATTCTTCTTAGATTTTCCCTGTAATACTGTATAAAGGCTCAAGTACCCATTCATACAATTTACGTTTTTCTTGCATGATATCTGCATCAAAAGCCATACCTACTTTAAGCGGTTTACTTTCACCATAGGCTTTTACTGTTTGTTGATTCAATGTCACTTTAACCAAATATACAGGTTCATTTTGGTTCAAGGACATGCCTTGACTAACCTCACCAAAATTCGTTAATTGTTGTGGATTCATGGTGGTTGCTGAAATTGACGTAATCTTGCCCTGACCTTGTCCAAACTTTTGATAAGGATAGGCTTGAAAACGTAGCTTCACAGGTTGTCCAATCCGAATAAAACCAATCGCAGCACTAGGTACAAATAAATGCGCTTCTAAATGAGATGGCGAAGGGACAATATTCATTACAGGAATATTCGGTGAAATAAACTGCCCAACTTCCGCATTGATTGAAGCAATATGCCCTGCCGAATTGGCTTGTAGAATTAAACTGTCACGGGCCTTATTTTCGAGAGACTCTTGTTGATTAGCTGCAATCTGACGATCAAGCATGCTTAGCTCATTGTCCAGCTTAGAACCTAAGCTTTTCTGGACTAGTTGCTTATTCGCAAGCTCAGATTGCTTACTGATTTTCTCTCGTTCATAACTCTGTAAAGTGACTTTTTGACTCATATAATTGTCTTGTTTCAACTGAAACTCTTCGACAGATATATATTCTTTATCCTTTAAATCACGATAACGATTCACATTTTCTTGTGCGAGAGCCAAACGCTGACGTTGTTCCGCAATTAATCCATCTAACTTATTTAAATCCAAATGAAGCGATTGCACTTCTGCATCCAACTGCTGTGCGCTATTGACATGCAAGTCTTTCAATTTATCTTTTTCAGTATCAAGACTTTGTTTTTTCAGTTGGATTTGCTGCTCAACAGATTCATTAAAATTTCCAGAACTGTTATAGCGCGTCATTTTCAAAGCCAATAAAGGTGCGCCTTTTTGGACACTCTGCCCATCTTTGACGAATTTTTCGCTGACCGTTCCACCCTCAGAACTGTATACACGAATCAAACCTGTATTGGGGATCAGTAAACCTTTCACACTAGTACGTTTGGTATAACTACCAAAGAAGATAAAACTTAACAGCATCAGGATGAAAATAACAACACAGATGGTCAGCACCGTAAATGAAAATGGACGAATTAAAATAACCTCGCCAATCCATTTCGACTTTTGAGCATCAATGGCTTTGTCTCTAAACAGTTTCTTTGTCATAAGTATTTATTTATATTTAATTTTTAAGTGCCGTTATTCGTAATTTTTAAAAATAATTGTATTCAATCAATCTTTAGATCTCAGTTTAACAACTGGTGTAGACCTTTAAATTCGTCCTATTAAAGACAATATTGTTAATTTTGTCTAATTAATTCATTAAAAATGTATGAAGTACTTCACAGTTAGCATCATGAAGTACTTGAAATCAATACGGTGTTATTTCAAAACACGCATTGAAAGCGGTGCTGTAAACACTGCATGCGGATCATATTGTTTTAAAATTTGACTAGAAGATCGGATGGTTAAGCGATCAGCCTGCCCTTGTGCATGGACATGTGGAATTTCATAATCGATATAGTGACTACTATCCCAAGCCTTTTGATTGGTATAGCCCCAACCTTTCGACCACTCTGGGCGCATCAAAGAATCCCCTTGATAACGCTGTGACATCCACTCTTCAACTTCGGTATAAAACTGTGGTGAAAATGGTGTTCCTGGTAAGGTCAAAATATCAAACCATACAGCACAGTCCCATTCTGGATGGTCAGGACATGGCTTAATTGCTGATAAAGCAGCAGTTTCAGCACCTTGAATGATCGAATCTTCTGGATGATCCAAACCTGTCACACGAATTTCGACAGGTCCATTCATTGGGAATCGACCTAAACTTTGATATTGCTTCATTTTGACTAAGTAATAATCACAAAAATCAGCAATGACTTTCTGAACATTGACACGACTGGTAATCACAGCATAACCATTGGCAGTCACACGTAATGTAGTGGGCTTCACATACATCAAGACGTTCTTAGAAGCACCCCATAAATCATAGGTTTGTGTCGATGCCAAACCACCAGTTAAAATCGTGGTAATGCCCGATAAAGGTGTTCCATTTAAGCCTAACTTTGAAATTTCATACTGTGTTTTACCAAAGGTTGGAGTCAGATAAGCACTTTTTTTGACCACAATTTTATGAATCAAATCGGTAATTGGCTTGATTAAATTGTCTGAGAACCAATAGTTGAAAGGCTTGTAGGTCAAACGTGATGTTAACGGACGTTGAGGTGTAACTGTCCACACTTTTAACCACGGATAATCACTGAATGGGAACCAAATGGTTTCTACTCGACCAGACTGATCTAGGAAATGGGAGAATGTACGTCCTGCAAGTTTGTCTTGAGCAAACAACTCTTTATAGTGAATATTGGTGATACTTTCACAACGTAAATTCTGATTTGCTGAGGTTTGTAACTGTGCCGATAAAACAAATGCACGTCCAATATGAACTAAAAAAGCACGAATATCTGGGTCATTGCGTTGGAAAGTTTTGGCAATATATTTACCTTGGCTTTCATCAAATACAGCAGCTGTGATTGAAACCACTAAGTTACTGATCGAACCATAGGTTTGACCTGCTAATTTTTTCTCACCAATTGCAGGTACACCTGTACCATGTCCATCAATGGCCAATACACCACCGAGTGTCAAATCCCCTGGTGCAGGAATCGCTAAAAATCCACGATTTCGATATTCCATTGCAGTCAGCAACGCTTCCATTTGGATACCAGCATCTGCCGTCACTACACCGTTTGAATCAATACTGACTTTATTGATATGTGTTGGCATATCAATCAATAAAACTTTAGTGATTTTATCTTGATCATCTAAAAGTAAAGGTGACCAGTTATGCGACATTCCCTTTGCTCGAACTTTATATCCGTTTTGATATGCCCAATTGATGGCACTCAGTACTTGTTGTTGATTTCGTGGTGATGCAGTCCATGCATTTTCATAACGAGATTCACCTGACCAATTTTCATATAACTGTTTAAATACTGAAATATCAGAAGGAAAATTGATGAGTCTTTCTTTAACTGGGAAAAACCAAGCTTCTGCTTTCTGCGTAGGTATCCATGCTGAAACAGCACCTACCGCAGCTAAGCTCCCCATTGTTTTTAGAAAATCACGTTTATCATTATCTATTTTTTCTGATGAATTTTGCATTCTTATAGTTACCATGAATTAGGTTTTTAT
Source organism: Acinetobacter sp. CY81 (assembly GCF_059515925.1). Taxonomy (NCBI): domain Bacteria; kingdom Pseudomonadati; phylum Pseudomonadota; class Gammaproteobacteria; order Moraxellales; family Moraxellaceae; genus Acinetobacter; species Acinetobacter sp. CY81. Next base: position 230,683 of record NZ_JCAKNC010000002.1, on the reverse strand, counting down.
TTTGACGACTAAAAAGCAGATTAGTCATGAAAACTAATCTGCCCTTTGACATTTTACTTAAAACTTAAGAAAGCCAAGCTCTAACGCCATTTAGCGTTGGAAGAAGCTTATACTGACCTTCGCCTTTTTCTTTTTCATAGTGGTTTGGTGTTTCAGCAACATCACCACCCAATGCACGACCTAAACCGATTAAAGCTTTAGAACCAACTAAACCTGTAGTATCAGCAACTTGATGAACAAGTCCTAGACCTACTGCACTAAACACAACGCCCACAGACGAAATAAGTTTAGAGTTTAAAGTTTGGTTAAATAAATTCACACCATTAATGATTGAATCACCTAAAAACGTTCCAGCACCTGAAACTTCTTCGATTTCTTCTTGCTTAAGTTCAACTAAACTCATGAGATCACCCTCTATTATTAAGAATTGTTTATTGTCATACCTAACATTTGTTAAGTATTACCAAATATACAGAATCAACTCTTTAATTAAAATAAACAGTGTCTGACAATAACCTATTATTTTGTGACTTATATCACACTATTTCTCATAAGTAGGTTGCTTCAAAAAATGAGCAAAAAACAGCCCTAACTCAAAAAGCAGATAGATCATCATCCCGCCGATCGCCATTGAAAGAATATCGGGAGGTGTCACAAACATTGCAATGAAAAAGCAAAAAATGAAAATATAGGGTCTATTTTTCTTCACCGTTTCTATCTTTACCAGACCGAAATAGATCATCACCATAATCAACAAAGGTACTTGAAAAATGAGTCCCAAAATAAAGAAGAACTTAATGCAAAACAGCAAATACTGTTGAATGTCTGTCATCGGTGTCACGCTTTCGGGAGATATGCCCATAAAGAATCCGAGTACAGCAGGCAAAATTATGAAATAACCTAAAGCGATACCTAAATAGAATAAGAAGATACTGGTGGGAAAGAAGAAAAAGAAGATTTTCTTTTCTTTGACATACAGAGCATTTTTAAGGAATACATAAATTTTATAAAAAATAAAAGGAAACAACAGCATCATGGTCACAAAGAACACCAATTTAATCGGTGCAACAAATGTACTGGTGATATCTGTTGCAATCATATGCGCATTTGCAGGCAACTTGGCTTGTAAGGGTGTTGCGATGAGATTGTAAATCGTATTGGCAAAAGGCACTAAAGCAATAAAAATCACTGCAAAAGCAATGAGAACATGAATCAAATTACGCCGTAATTCGGCAAAGTACAGTCCAAATTGTCCTAGTTTTTGTTGTGCAGATGAATTCGTAGATTCTGACATATCAAGCTCAGACATATCGGACTCCAACAGAATCTAAATTTAAGCAGGACCAATGCATTAAATGACTCAATACAAACTGAGTTTTAAAAGGTGTAGGTACTGAGAACGACTGAATTGGATAATATTTTTTTGTATTTTGATCAAGATCTTGCTGAATATTGAGTTCCAGATTCTGCTCAATATTTTGTTCAAGATTTGCTAAATAACCTTGCATTTGAGACTCCAACTGTTTGACGTTTTGAATCTCTCCTTTCAATTCATCACGCAGTTGATGTAGCTCTAATTCAAGATCGATTTTTTGTTTAATATCTGATTTGATTTGGCTAAATTTTCTGAATGTTTTTAAGCTAAAACGAATCGCTTCAGGCAACCGATCTGGTCCGAGTACGATAATGACAATCACACCGAGGAAGAATAACTCTCCAAATCCAACGTCGAACATGGCTTAGGCAATATATAAGAATGAAAAGAAACGAAGTTATTGAATATTTTTATCTTTTTTATCGTCACTGACAGCATCTTTAAAATCTTTGACTGCACCGCCCACATCTTTACCAAAGTTTTTAAGTTTAGCCGTACCAAAAATCACCAAGATGATAATGGCAAAAAGAACGATATGACCAATTGATAAACCCATCATTGTTGTTATTCCTTATTCTTAAGTATTTCTAAATAGTATCAGATAAATTCAATACACTCTTCAATATTGTTCAACAATCTAAACCCTCCTTATATCAATCCTTAAAACTCAGTCTTTAAAACTCAGTCATGAAAACATAAGTCATAAAGTTCAACTCATAAAACTCCATTCATGAAACCCACGCCATAAAAAAACCGATTTAAGCAGTATGCCTAAATCGGTTTCTAGAATCAGTTGATCAATTCATTTTGAATTGATCATGAGCTCTTAACGACCATAAAGTGATAATAATTTATCAAGCGTCGCTTGATAGTGAATCGAAATATCTTCAACCAAAATAGTATAAGCATTATCGAACTGAACCATTGGCCAGCCTTCTTTCCAGAATGGGAAAATGTTATGCAAATCTTTAGTCACAATCGCATCTTCACGTTGAATCGCTTGCGAAATTTGTGACAATACTTGTGCAGTTTCAGCACCATCAATGTCAAGATAATCGATACCACGTACTTTTAAGATACGTACACGGTCTTTCTTATAACGAATTTTCTTCGCCTGACCTTCGTTTAAACCTAAAGCCAAAGTCACTGCTTCTACAAACTTAGTTTCAAATGATGCATTCAATGCAACTAAAGCTTGTTTGTGAGCTTCTTGACGTCCAGCTTTACCACCATTTCGAATCATCTCTTTTGCTTCAACATCGAGCTCATCGTCTTTCATGGACTGTAAAATGTCTAAAATTTCGATATCGCTTAAAGATTCAGGAGAGTGATCAGTCATGGGAGTCCTTGGACAAATATACAAAACGCTATTTTCGCATAATTCTGAATTTAATTCAGGTTTAAAATCGAGAGCAAGCCGCGATTAACAAATTCAGTATTCCAACTCTCTCTGCATGCTCACATGACCAAGGTCAGTACGATCGGCAAAGTAATCGCCGCACAGATAATTTGTAAACTGATCACCCCTGCCATCAACTGACTATCACCACCCAAAACCTTAGTCAGAATATAAGATGCCGATGCGGTAGGAAGTGCAAAATAAAGGACAAAAATCTGCGTTTCCAAATCTGAAAAACCAAACCATTTACATACAAAAAATGCTAATAAAGGCATGATGATTAATCTTGAGAAAGTATTCACGATAAGGGGCAGTAAATCTTTTTTAAGTGCCATAAATTGTAGTGCCGCACCCACACACATCAGCCCTAGGGGTAGACTACAAATCGCCAATTGTTTAATAAAATGATTTATACCATCCCATAAATTCAACCCTGAAAAATTAAAGGCTATTCCTACGACACACCCCATAATCAATGGGTTTTTGACCAAAGACTTCACAATGGTTTTAACATCCATCCCATCTTGTTCGGTCAGCGCTAACACTGAAATAATATTGACGATCGGAATACTAATCGCCAATAAAATCGCAAAAATCGTCATTCCTTCTGCTTGGAATAATGATGCAACAATTGCCAAACCGATATAGGTATTAAATCGCACATTACTTTGGGTAAACACACCAAATCGTGCAGGGTGAATGTTTAGAATTCTTTTAAACAAATAAAGGACTGCACAGCTCAAACCAAACATCACCGCCAAAATAATCATAATGGTATTTACCATCGATAGATCAATTTGTGCTGTGGCTAAATTTCCAAATAACATTGCTGGAAATAAAATATAGTAATTAAGCTTCTCTGCTCCAGCCCAAAATCCGTCATTTAAATAGGCTGTGCGTTTTAGCACATAACCTACGACAATGAGGGCAATGAGTGGAAATAAAGAAAGTAAAATACCGTGCATACTTGAAGCCTGTTGCACATTGACAGCGTTAGATCTCAGCACTCACAGTTAAATGCGGATCAATAGCGAATCAATGAATATTTGGAGTTGTGCACACTTTACGCTCCATTGGCTATGCTTTGCAAAAGAAATCTAAATTTATCCTTTGGTCAAAATAAAACCACCTAACACTTTCATTTTTATCATGCAAATTTTGGATCAATAATGACTTCACACCATCCTAAATAACAAAAATCTTGTCAATTTGGCTTGAACTCGATCTTTTTTCTTATAAAATGTGAATTACATCAATAAAATAACAATTACCGTGGATTGCTATGGATAGTCAATTTTTAAAAACATCCAATTTTTTGAATCAAAAAGCTACTTTCAGTATTCCTGCAAAGACCTTAATTCAATCCTTGGTTTGTAGTGCTTTGCTTGGTGGGCTACTCATGCCAAGCACTACATTTGCAAATGCCAAAACAGATCAAAAAACTGAGATTTTCACTGCTGCTGGCTTTAAAAATACCAATGGCTCTTGGCGTGGAAAATGTAGCATGGGGCATATTCCTGTGATTAAAGACATCAACGGCGATGGTCGTTTAGATGCAATTGTTCGTGATGGTGGAACAGAATGTTATGCATCTACAGGCGTAGGATTCTACCTTTTGACTACACAGAAAAATGGCAAATGGACACGTATTTTTAATAGTCCGGGTGAACCTCAATTTTTAAAATCTGTAGGTCGTCATGGTTGGCCTGAAATGGTCGTCACCAATCCATCTAAATGCCACAATGTTTTTAGCTGGGATGGTTCAAAATTTAATAAAGTTCGCCAAGAATTTAAAGCAAAGCCTTGTGCATAATGTTCGATATTTAATTTATCTGTTATATGCTTAAAACCGCCCTTAAGACTTTGCACCGATTTGAACGCATAAGATGTATTTGAATGTCTTTTACAACGAACGATTTGTGTGCGTTTTTAGCAAACTTAGATTCGCTATGTTTTGAAGATCGATCATTCGTAAGTACGACCAATATCTCTGAATGTTATTGGTCTAAATTTCAAAGTATTTACAAAAAACTAAAGTCGTCGCATTCGAGTATTATTAATTTCACAACAACTCAATTCACCAAAAGATTATATAAATCAAAATCTTGAGTATTTATCATTAACTCATTTACGCACCGTTTTAGTGCATAAACACCATTAAAGTGCACTGCTCTGCGTTATATCGAGTCTTGGTTATTTTTATGGTTTCTTAATCAATATTTCCCACATAGCAAAGTCTTTTCGCTACAAAATGAGTCGTTATACTGCTAAAAATTAAAAGCTTAAGCACCATAAGAAATCACTATGCAAAACACCGATCTACTCTTTCTCCTTTTGGGTGCAATTCTTGTTCTTGCGATGCACGCAGGTTTTGCGTTTTTAGAACTCGGCACTGTACGCCATAAAAACCAAGTCAATGCATTGAGTAAAATCTTGACTGACTTTTCAATTTCGGCCGTGGCGTATTTTTTTATTGGTTATTACATTTCCTACGGCGAACATTTCTTTCATAGCAGTACGGTACTTGCCGAAGAACATGGCTATAACCTGATGCGCTGTTTCTTTTTATTGACCTTTGCAGCTGCTATTCCTGCCATTATTTCTGGAGGCATCGCTGAACGTGCAAAGATGCGCTCGCAAGCAATTGCGACCTTATTTTTAGTGGCTTTGATCTATCCATTTTTTGAAGGTATGGTGTGGAACGGTAATTTCGGACTGCAAAAATGGTTAGAGAATTCATTTGGTGCAAGCTTTCATGACTTTGCAGGATCAGTCGTTGTACATGCGATGGGAGGCTGGATTGCTTTGGCTGCTGTACTTTTACTTGGCCCTCGTTATGGACGCTACAAAAAAGATGGTCGAGTCAGTGCTCATCCACCCTCTTCAATTCCATTCTTAGCCTTAGGTTCTTGGATTTTGATCGTGGGTTGGTTTGGTTTTAACGTGATGAGTGCTCAACGTCTTGATGCTATTTCAGGTTTGGTTGCGATGAATTCTCTCATGGCAATGGTGGGTGGGACAATTGCTGCGAATTTCTTTGGTAAAGAAGATCCAGGTTTCTTACACAATGGTCCACTGGCAGGTTTAGTGGCAATTTGTGCAGGGTCAGATATCGTGCATCCACTTGGCGCTTTTGTGATTGGTGCAATCGCGGGATTGATCTTTGTGAAATTCTTCACCTATACGCAAAACAAACTCAAAGTGGATGATGTATTAGGCGTATGGCCTCTTCACGGTATTTGTGGTGCTTTTGGTGGTATTGCTGTGGGTTTATTTGGTCAACAATGGCTCGGTGGATTAGGTGGAGTTTCGCTGATTTCGCAATTGATTGGTACGAGCCTCGCTATTCTCGTGGCATTGATCGGTGGATTTATCATATATGGCGCACTCAAAGCGACTATGGGTATTCGTTTAAGCCAAGAACAAGAATATTTAGGTGCAGATATTTCTGTACATAAAATTTCAGCCAACTCTGATGAAGCGATTTTTTAATCCATTAAAAATTCTGTATAAAAAAATCCTGATCGTGATCAGGATTTTTTTATCTGTGACATTCAAACATTGTTTTTAAACATAATGCGTATTTTACAACGACCACTGATTTCCATTTGATACAGTTCAATTGATACAGTTCAATCAATATTGCTCAAGTTAATCCTATTTCAATCATGTAGTTTGATTTTCTAAAGATCAATTTTTTCATTTAAAACCTAAACCAAAAACTGCATCACTTCATGCAAATGCTGAATGGTTTTAGGCTGTATTGAAGAGTCGTAGTGTTGCTTTGGTTGCAATGAATCTATAGGTTTCACTAAATCTATTTTCTCTAATAAATCAGTAGAATGAAAACCTTCCAGTAAAAGCGCACGCAGTCCAGCTGAAGTCGCTCCTGCATAATCATTGATGGGATGATCACCGATATACAAACTCTGCTGAGGATCAACCTGAATCTTTTGGCAACTATGAAGAAAAATTTCAGCTTTGGGTTTCGAGATCCCTACCGATTCTGAACTAAATACTTCATCGAAATAATCAAGAAAACCCAAACCTTCTAATATCTTAAGTCGCGTTGCATTACCGCCATTGGAGATCACCGCCAACTTGTAATTCTGATGTTTTAACTGATGTAATAATGCTTCAGCGCCCTGCATTGCGACCGCAGATAAGCCAAATTGTTCAAACCAAAACTCAGTCAGCTTTTCCAGTTGAGGTGGATTATGCCAAGGTAATGCGTCAATCAAGGCATATGCAACCGAAGCTGCAATACTTGGGTGCGTTAAATATTCTTTTTTGGGATAACCGCCATTATCAATACGGCGAATAATTTCAATGGTTTGGTTAAATTCTATTAAATCAGAACTGATCAAATCTGATCGAAACTCATTGAGTAAAAATTGACTATAGGCTTGCACGCTTAAATCACGGTGAGTCAGTGTATTGTCTAGGTCGAACAGAACCGCTTGTATACTCATTATTTTCTACATTCCATATTTTCTACATTCAATTTCAAGACTCACCGTTTAAATCCTTTTTATGTAGATGCTTTGCATTTAAATATGTGCTATTTCACTAATCAATTTAATTAACCAATTTCTCTAATCATTGTCCTGTTGATTTGGATTAAAGCTTAGCAGTCATGTCTTGGCTCACAAATTCGAATTTATGCTGTGTAATGCCAATTTTTACATAAAGGTTTTAGTTTACTTAATCGTTCAGCTCAATGGGATTCAGCCTTCACGAGTTTTGACCAGTAGAAAATCGGAATCAGCATCAATATGCCGATCAGAGTAATCGTCATTAAATAGTGCTGATAACCTAACCAATCTCCCGCCACACCACTTAGGGTATATAACGCACCTGCCACCATCGCCATCAGTGAGACTTGAAAGGTGAAATCCGTTCCCGCATGTTCTTTTCGACTATATTGCATCACTAAAGTCAGAATAATCACCAACAACATCGATGAAAACATATCTTCCAAAGCATTGATGAGATAAATCATCCACGGTTGAATCTGTGCCTTTTGGGTATGTAAAGTTGCTAACCATGCAAAACCTGCCAAACTTACTAGCTTTAAAACTGAAAATAAAATAAATGCTTTTTCACGACTCATTACACGTAGGCATAAACTTGCGACGCCTGCTCCTAATAATGCTGCAAATGCCCCAAGAATCGTAATATAGATGCCAATTTGTGAAAGGCTTAAACCTAAATCCACCAATAACGGTTTAATGATCGGGCCAGACAATCCATCAGTGATCTTGATGCAACACAACACGGCAAACCATGCCAACATCACTTTGGTACTCAGAAAATAACTCAGGTAGTTTTTTATGTTTTTGAAAATAGCCGTTTGAGTTGATTGTGTCGTATTGTTTTGGCTACGATTTGAATCAATTGCCACTTCTTCTAAATGAACGCTGTTCACATCAGGAGACAAACTAATACTCTTTCGCTGATGTTGAGGTTCGCGATAAAACAGAATAGGAAGTGTATTGAGTAAAACAATCGCCGCAAGAATTAAAAAGGTACTTTGCCAGTTGAGCCAATCCAGTGCCCACAGGATCGCGCCTCCCCCTACGATAAAACCAAGTCGAGAACCAATGACTTGAAACATATTTCCAATATGTTGTTGCTCACCTTTTAAAATACTCACTGCCAAACCATCGGTCGCAATATCTTGAGTTGCGCCCACAGTATTCATCAGTAATAAGGTAATAAAAAATGCTAATAAATAAGTTGGATGATTTAACGATTCAATCGGAATAAAGGACAGCAGAATTAAAATGCTAATGGTTAAAATTTGAGTGGGAATAATCCAAGAACGATAATGTCCAAAGCCTGACGAACCAAACTTATCCACCCACGGCGCCCACAATACTTTAATCGCCCACGGCGCCATCAGTAAGCCAAAACCACCAATATGAGTAAGCGAAACACCTTGTGCCCTTAAGATCACAGGCAACGCATGGGTCATGAACCCAACAGGTAAACCTTGTGCCCAATACAATGAAAAAAGGAGTAAATAAACCTGAGGCATTTTGAGCATCATTATAATTTTGACCTAAGCAAGAAGGCTTCCATACAGTTGCCAATCATGATACAAAAATGGATATATTTTATTTTGCCAATGTAGCAAAGTATTAATATTGAGAAAATAGCTTTACTTGCGAAGAACATCCGAATAATGAACAATAAATTTCCGCAATTGCCTGATCAAGCACCACATCGCGGCTCTAAATTGAGTCGCCAAATATTTAGACGTCTTTATCTTTCGCAAGGTTGGTGCTTTGAAGGTGAATTCCCCAATTTCCCCAAAGCAGTTGCCATTATTTCCCCACACACTTCTAATTATGATGGCTTATATGCCTTTTTAGCCATGCTCGGTTTGGGTATTAAAGTGACTATATTTGGTAAAGACACCCTATTTAAAACACCACTGAAAGGTTTGTTCAAATGGATGGGGGTTATTCCAGTTCAACGCGACTCTCCCCATGGATTAACCCAACAAATTATCAATAAAATTCACCAAGAAGATAAAATTTGGGTGGCTATGGCACCTGAAGGTACACGTAAAAATGCCGATCACATTCGTAGTGGTTTTTATCACATTGCCCTTGGTGCTCACATCCCTATCGTGATGTTTGCATTTGACTATGATCACAAAGTCATTCGTTGTATTGGTATCTTAAAACCTACAGGCGATTACGATGCAGATTTAGAGAAAATATTGGCAACGTATCAAGGTCAGTTTTCTCCTAAAAATATGCAACGTTTAGCTAAACCATTAAAAGCATTACTTAATAAAGACCATTAAGACTCATTCGATTATCATTAAATCTTCGAATGATAGCATTAGATTGCCAATTAAAGCGCTGAAGCATATATCGGGGCATCAGAAAATAAAAAGTAGAACAAAACATGATTAAGCGTGGATTGAACATTTTTGTAACGATGTCTAAATGGCGCTAGAAAATCACGGCACAATCTGTTCATATATTCAGCAAAATTTAACACAACTTTAGATCACCTTACATGCCAAACTCTCCTTCCTTTTAGTCGTATGAATCTTAAAATAGAAAACTTAAAATTCTATTGAGATGAGACTGCAATAAAAGGCTTGGTGATGAAAGTGTGTTCTTGAAACTTCATTTAGCAAAAGCCAATTCATGAAAAACTCAATTTTAAAACATGCCACACTACTTAGCCTTGTTACATTGGCGTTGAGTGGTTGTGACAAAAATACCAAAACACCTACTCAAACTACGTCAGTTCAAGCACGTGAACCTGTGATTGCACTCGCATTAGGGGGTGGCGGTGCCAAAGGTTTTGCCCACATTGGGGTGATTAAAGTACTTGAATCACACGGCATTAAACCGAAGATTGTGACAGGAACCAGTGCAGGAAGTTTCGTTGGCAGTATCTATGCTAGTGGTAAAACTCCATTTCAGTTACAACAAATCGCATTTAGTTTAAAAGAATCAGATATCCGTGATTTAACCTTAAATCGTCAAGGTGTGGTACTGGGTCAAAAACTTCAAGACTATGTCAACCGACAAATTGCCAATAAACCTATTGAACAATTTCCTATACGTTTTGCAGCTGTTGCAACACGTTTAGACAATGGTAAGCGTGCAGACTTTATTAAAGGTAATGCAGGTCAAGCGGTTCGGGCATCTTGTAGTATTCCTAATGTTTTTGTTCCAGCAACTATTGGTGGAACAAAATATGTCGATGGCGGATTAGTCAGTCCTATTCCAGTGCAAACCGCTAAAGATATGGGTGCTGACATCGTGATTGCAATCGATATTTCCGCACGTCCGGTTGGAGACAAGCCACTCAGCATGTTTGGGCTACTCGATCAAACTATTAACATTATGGGTCAACAAAGTATCAATAGTGAATTAAATAAAGCCAATATCGTGATTCAACCTCAAGTGGGGCATTTAGGTACTCTAGATTTAAAAGCAAGTAATGAAGCCATTCTTCAAGGTGAAAAATCTGCACAATTGAAAATCAAATCCATTGATGCGGCAATTGCTAACTTCAAGAAATCACCTGCGGCTTTTAAACCTGCTCCACGTCCACGAATCTAGCATTGCAATTTTCTAAATGTTTTTTTGCATTTAGAATTTTAATTAAAAACTGAAAAGCAAATTGGGTATATGACCGAATTTGCTTTTTTTATATTCAGCATTGGTTAACTCTGTTACATTGTTCAAGATATGAATCATCTATATCAACGATAAACATAAGGGTTGATTTATGAATTTTATTTTCGAACCATGGCATTGGTTTGTATTGGGTATTTTACTCATTTTGTCCGAATTGCTATTACCAGCTTTTGCCGCACTTTGGTTTGGCATCGCAGCAATCGTGGTCAGTTTATTGTTTTGGCTGTTTCCAAGTATGAGTTTCACCGCCCAAATGGTCAGTTGGATCGTTCTTTCAATCGCGTGCACCGTATTTTGGTTTAAATATATTAAACCGCTTTCGATTGATCGCACCAAAGCAGGTTTATCTCGTGAAGCGACCATTGGACAAACAGGCATGGTGATTCTCAATTTGGAACACGACATGGTCAAAGTGCGTTTCCAAATGCCTTTACTCGGTTCAGATGAATGGGATTGCCGAACAACTGCGCCTGTGAATATTGGTGATCGCGTTCGAGTCACGGATATCTTAGGCAATCAGCTTGTGGTTCAACCCCACAACAATGCCGCATCACCTTTATAAACATTAAAATCAAGATCAACGAGGAACAGCAATGTCTGGTTCAATTATTGTTTTAGCTATTTTGGCATTTGTCGGAATTACCATTTTCAAAGGCGTGCGTATCGTACCGCAAGGTTATAACTGGATTGTGCAACGTTTAGGTAAATACCGTACCACGCTTAACCCAGGTTTAAACTTTGTTATCCCTTACGTCGATGAAGTTTCATATAAAGTCACCACCAAAGATATTGTTTTAGATATTCCTTCTCAAGAAGTGATTACCCGTGACAATGCGGTATTGGTCATGAATGCTGTTGCCTATATCAATATTACTGCACCAGTAAAAGCAGTCTACGGGATTGAAAACTATACGTGGGCAATCCAAAACTTAGTACAAACATCTCTACGTTCAATCGTCGGTGAAATGGATTTGGATGATGCATTATCATCTCGTGATCATATCAAAGCGAAACTTAAAGCTGCGATTTCAGATGACATTTCTGATTGGGGTATTACGCTTAAAACCGTTGAAATTCAAGATATTCAACCATCAGGAACCATGCAATCTGCAATGGAAGCGCAAGCAGCAGCTGAACGTCAACGTCGTGCAACCGTGACACGTGCAGATGGTGAAAAACAAGCGGCTATTTTAGAAGCCGAAGGTCGTTTAGAAGCATCTCGTCGTGATGCAGAAGCTCAAGTGGTACTAGCTGAAGCTTCTGAGAAAGCCATTAACATGGTCACAAATGCCGTAGGTGATAAAGAAATCCCTGTTGCTTACCTTTTGGGTGAGCAATATGTCAAAGCAATGCAGGATATGGCTAAATCAAATAATGCCAAAACTGTGGTATTGCCTGCAGACATCATGAATACCATTCGTGGTGTAATGGGACGTAATAACTAATCTCAAATGTCGTAAAATTTAGCAAAATGAAAAGGTAGCGAATACGCTGCCTTTTTTATTTCTTAGATTGGCATTTGTACTGATCAAGTCTCTGAAATAATCAGCATTTTTCTTCATTTTATGTTTAAATTTCGCCTTCGTTTTAGATTTGTACTTTAAATCTATAATCTACCCTAATATGGATATCGTATGAGCGCCCTAGATCCCACTCTAATAACATTTCTATTTTATATCGTCGCCATGGTTGTGATCGGTCTTATCGCTTATCGTGCAACCACGAATTTTTCAGACTATATTTTAGGCGGGCGCCGTTTAGGCAGTTTCGTAACCGCACTTTCTGCTGGTGCTTCAGACATGAGCGGATGGTTGCTCATGGGCTTACCAGGTGCAATTTATTTGTCTGGTCTTTCTGAAATGTGGATTGCGATCGGCTTGATCATTGGTGCTTGGCTCAACTGGCTATTGGTCGCTGGACGTCTCCGTGTTCATACTGAAGTTCAAAATAATGCATTAACGCTCCCAGACTATTTTTCAAATCGCTTTGATGATCAAAAGAAAGTCTTGCGCATTGTATCTGCATTCGTAATTTTAATTTTCTTCGCGATTTACTGTGCTTCAGGCATGGTGGCTGGTGCTCGACTCTTTGAAAGCATGTTCGATATGTCATATAGCACTGCCCTTTGGATCAGTGCACTTGCAACCATCAGTTATGTATTTATCGGTGGTTTCTTGGCCGTGTCTTGGACGGATACCATCCAAGCTGGACTGATGATTTTTGCCTTATTACTTACGCCAATCGTGACGATTTTCAGTTTCTCTGATATGACTCAAGTCACACTTGCTTTAGAAGCTGCACGTCCTCAAGCCATGAACGTGATAGGTGATCTCAGTACGGTCGCTATTCTATCCTTACTTGCATGGGGTTTAGGCTATTTTGGTCAGCCACATATTCTTGTACGCTTCATGGCTGCAGATTCAGTTAAATCTATTCCAAATGCACGCCGTATTGGTATGACTTGGATGATTTTGTGTTTAGGCGGTGCTGTCGCTGCTGGTTTCTTCGGTATTGCATTCTTTGAGCAGAACCCACAATTCGCTGCAGTGGTTAACGCAAACCCTGAAACTGTCTTCATGGAATTGACTAAAATCCTATTCAATCCATGGATTGCAGGTATTGTTCTTGCTGCAATTTTAGCAGCCGTGATGAGTACGCTCAGTTGCCAACTTTTAGTCTGTTCAAGCACCCTAACAGAAGACTTCTATAAATCATTTATCCGCAAATCTGCATCACAAAATGAGTTGGTTTGGATTGGTCGTTTAATGGTATTGCTCATCGCTCTTCTTGCGATTGCTCTTGCTTCAAACCCAGAGTCTAAAGTTCTTGGTTTAGTGGCGTATGCATGGGCTGGTTTTGGTGCTGCATTTGGGCCACTGATCATTCTTTCATTATTCTGGAAACGCATGACATTTAACGGCGCTTTATACGGCATGATCGTGGGTGCTGTGATGGTGATCCTTTGGAAAAATGTTTGGGGTGATAGAGGTGTTTACGAAATCATTCCTGGATTTATCTGCTCATTGGTGACAATCATTGTGGTGAGCTTGATGGGTAAAGCCCCTTCTACTCAAATCACAGCACGTTTTGACGAAGCTGATCGTATTTATAAAGAAGCAACTAAATAATTCGAGTCTAAATTTTATTGAATAAGATACTGATTCAAATCAAATAGGCAAATAAAAAAGAGGATCAAATGATCGTCTTTTTTATTATCAGCAATTAAAAAAAACTTCGTTTGTTACCTGATAATAAGATTAATTTTTACGTGACAATAAGAACTGTGAAATTTGTTCAAGCTCTTGAGCTTCTCCAGCAAAATACGCTAAGGCTGCGAAGGCTTGATCATGTAATTCTTGGGCATACTTTTTAGCTTCATCTAAACCCATTAAAGCAGGATAAGTCGATTTTTCAACTTGCTCATCTTTGCCTGCTGTTTTACCTAAAGTTTCAGTATCAGAAATAACATCTAAAATATCGTCTTGAACTTGAAATGCTAAACCAATCGCTTGACCAAATTTACGCAATTGGGGAATGGCAGGATCTACCCCTTCGAAGAAAGTCACAGCAGACATCATGATCGCAGCTTGGATCAAAGCCCCTGTCTTATTCCGATGAATATTCTCAAGTGTTTCTTGATCAACAGATTTCCCTTCAGACTGAATATCCAAAACCTGTCCGCAAACCATTTTTGAACTCGAGGTTGCTAGAATCTGCATTTGCTTCAATACAATTTGAGCGTCAACACTGTGTTGCGTATCAAACAAGCGACTGCCCAATACTTCAAAAGCCATAGATTGTAAGATATCACCTGCGAGTAAAGCCGTATCTTCACCATAACTGACATGACAAGTCGGTTGACCACGACGCAGTAAATCATTGTCCATACATGGCAAATCATCATGTGCCAGTGAATAACAATGAATCAGTTCAACAGCAACCGCAGCACGACGAACCCCCGCGAAATTTGGATTATTGGGTTTTAATTGAGAAGTCGCATAACACAAAGCTGGACGTACTCTTTTCCCACCTAACATCACTGCATGATGAACCGCACTTTTAAGCGGTTCTGGCATTGAAAAAGCATCTAATGCGGTGACTAAGTCTTGCTGAATCTGCTGTTGAGCTTGCTTTAAAATTTCAGTATTCACGTTAGGTATAGATGTCACTGTTGCCTCGAACTTTCAAGTGGTGCAGTCTATATAGACTTCATGTCAATCAATGGGCATATTCTACATTGAAACGGGCATCTACTCACCCTGTTGTCACTCTCCAATCATGATTCATCTCAATTAAATGAATATCGATTGAGATAAATAAAAATCAATCAGATCAAACTCAACAGATTTTAATTAATATTGATTTAAAAATCTGTTGAGTACGGAAAAAATTTATTTTCGTTGAACATGTCTTGAAGCTCCATCATTCCAAGACAAAGATTGAGTTTTTACCTTGTTCCTTGGCTTGATTCACCGCGATCTCTAACTGTTGCATAATATCAATCTCTGCAAAGTTATCATTGACCCGCGGATGATAGATTCCGATGGTAACCCCAAGGATTTCATCAGTAATCTCATCGAAGCGTATTTGCTCTTTACTAATTTTCTGCCTTAAACGCTCTGCAACAGTCAATACTTTCCAAGGGGTTGATTGCTCAAGAACGATAATGAAACTTGCTGAATTCAAACGATACAATTGCGCATTGTCCTGATCAATTTCCTCAGAGAATAACTCACCCAAATGATTTAAAATTTCATCACCTATGCTATAACTATTCAACTGATTGAATTTTTTGAAGTCTTCAATATCAATTTTAACAAAAGAAAATTTCTCTCGATTGCCATCAATAAAGTGTTCCGCAAGATATTCCTCAAGCGCAATTTTATTTTTTAGCCCTGTGGTCTGATCAATATATAAATAATCATGCAACTTTTTATTATTCTGAATCAGTACACGTTCACGTCTTTTTAACCGCGTTACATCTGTACATACCACGATAATTGATTCAATCGCTCTATCGGCAGTTCTCAATGCTCTAAAATTTAAGATATAGAAATGACCTTTAGAATAAAATTCATTTTCAATCTGCTCTAAATACAGCTCTTTATTAAATTTAACAACTGCATCGTTATAAAGAGCATAAACAACCGTAGAAAATTCATTTAGTTTTTTGCCAAACATATACAGCGCATCGCTTTCATAAATATCAGCGAATAGTTGATTTAAGCCAAGTACTGTTGATTCATCATCAAATATAGCAATCGGTACAGGTAATTTTGAGATGAAAGAGACCAACTCTAATTTACCCATCGTTTTTAGAGTATCGAGAAAAATAGAATTACTTGTTTCATAATGTTCTGTAGAAGTCATCTTTCACCTCATTCTTAATAATTATTAATTAATGAACTTGGTATCTACTCTTCAAAGAATCAATCTTTCTTTAAAAGAATATTGCACAATCACTATTATTATATGCTGTTTATATAAAATATATCATGTTGATTGCTGGTGAAAAAACGAGCTTTTTGTAATTTAAACGCAACAAAAAAACTTTAAATTAAAAAGGTAAAATTATCATAAAATACTTAATCTTCGTCCCTTGCATAAAACCTATAGCTTTGAATCATTAATCTTTACTTAATGATAAAAAAGACTAGATTTATTGGCTCATAAATTTAGTCTTAGTCATTCAAAGTTTCTTTTAGAAACTATCAGCCGGTACTCTCACCCAACCTTCCATTAGGACGCGTGCACTACGACTCATGATGGCTTTCTTGACTTGCCATTGTTCATTCTCGAATGTTGCTTGAGCACCTACGCGTAAAGTTCCTGATGGATGACCAAATCGGACTGCTTCGCGTTCACCACCACCAGCAGCGATATTCACTAAAGTTCCTGGAATGGCTGCTGCAGTCCCAATCGCAACAGCAGCAGTACCCATCATCGCATGATGGAGTTTCCCCATAGACAATGCTCTGACCAATAAATCCACATCTGAATTATTTACAGCTTTACCACTTGAAGAAACATAGGTCTTTGGAGGAGCAACAAATGCAATTTTAGGGGTATGTTGACGTTGCTCTGCTTCAGAAATGTCACTAATCAATCCCATTTTGACTGCACCATAGGCACGAATTTTTTCAAACTTTGCCAAAGCCACAGGATCAGCATTGATATCATCTTGTAATTCAGCACCTGTATAGCCAATATCTGATGCATTTAAGAAAATAGTTGGAATTCCAGCATTGATGAATGTCGCTTTAAAATTGCCAATATCAGGAACATCTAATTGATCGACGACATTTCCTGTTGGGAACATTGCACCACCGTCCTCTCCATCATCTGCAGGATCTAGAAATTCAATTTGAACTTCTGCCGCAGGGAAAGTAACTCCATCTAACTCAAAGTCACCCGTTTCCTGTACTTCGCCATTGGTGATCGGGACATGAGCAATGATGGTTTTTTGAATATTTTTTTGCCAAATACGAACCGTACATAAACCATTTTCAGGAATACGACTTGCATCGACTAATCCATTTGAGATTGCAAATGAACCTACAGCAGCAGTCAAATTACCGCAGTTTCCACTCCAATCTACAAAGGCTTTATCTATCGAAACCTGTCCAAATAAATAGTCCACATCATGCTCAGGAACTTGGCTTTTTTCTAAAAGCACTGTTTTACTGGTACTTGATGTTGCTGCTCCCATACCATCAATTTGCTTACCATAAGGATCAGGGCTACCAATCACACGAAGTAAAAGCTGATCTCTCGCTGAACCTGCTGTTTGAGCTCGCTCAGGCAAATCGCTCACTTTGAAGAAAACACCTTTACTCGTACCACCACGCATATAGGTTGCAGGGATTCTAATTTGTGCTGGGAAGCTCATTATTTTTAATCCTTCGGTTATTTTAAACCATATTTATTTGATCTTAAGTCTTTATATACTGCTGAAAAACTGTGCATCACACTACAGGACTTAAGTATAAAAATCTTGTAATACAAAATAAATGACTTCATTATCTATTTTTAAAATAACATCATCATAAAATTAAATGATTGTTTTATATTTAATTTTTATATTTATCCAAATATTAAAAATTTATGAGTTCAGCAGTACATCAGATTTACTAGGCTAAAAGAAATCAATCTATTACAATGATTTAAAATCACTCGGCGAGCTGAATAAATTGGATAACAATTCTTCTCAACTTCAGCGCGGCCTCAAAAATCGTCATATTCAATTGATTGCCATGGGTGGCGCAATTGGTACTGGTTTATTTTTAGGATCTGCGCAAGTCATACAGTCTGCAGGCCCATCAATTATCTTAGGATATGCAATTGGTGGTCTCATCGCATTTCTCATCATGCGTCAACTCGGGGAAATGATTGTTCATGAACCTGTTGCAGGTTCTTTTAGCCACTTTGCAAATCGCTATTGGGGTAAATTCCCTGGCTTCTTGGCAGGTTGGAATTATTGGATCCTTTATATTCTCGTAGCAATGACAGAGCTCACTGCCGTCGCGAAGTATATTAACTACTGGTGGCCTCATATCCCTGCTTGGGCATCTGTACTGACCTTCTTTATTATTATTACCTTAGTCAACTTAGGTAATGTGAAATTCTACGGTGAATCAGAATTTTGGCTATCAATCATCAAGGTGACTGCAGTCGTTGCAATGATTGTGTTTGGTCTATTCTTGCTTTTCACTGCAGGTGAAGACTCTACAGCATCATTTAGCAACTTATGGGCGCATGGGGGTTTCTTCCCAAATGGTTTTGAAGGCTTGTTCTTCATGCTTGCTTTCCTCATGTTTGCATTTGGTGGTATTGAACTCATCGGCATGGCGGCTGCAGAAGCTGAAAATCCAGAGAAAACGATTCCCAAAGCCATTAATCAAGTGGTTTTCCGAATCCTTATTTTCTATGTCGGTTCTTTGACGATTCTTTTATCTTTAGTGCCATGGAACCAGCTTGATCTAGGTGGCTTAGATAAGAGTCCATTCGTAATGATCTTTAGTCAGCTTGGTATCAACTGGGCAGCTCACCTACTCAACTTTATTATTTTGACTGCAGCACTTTCTGTTTATAACAGTGGTATGTATGCAAATAGCCGTATGTTGTTTGGTTTAGCAAAACAAGGCAATGCGCCGAAAATTTTTGAAAAAACCAATAAAGCCGGCGTACCTATTCCAGCGGTATTGTTCTCTGCATTACTCATCTTCGGATGTGTATTACTGAACTACTTTGTTCCAGAAGATGCTTTAGGACATTTGATTTACATCGTAGTTGGCGCACTCGTCTTGAACTGGGCAATGATTACTCTGACACATTTGAAATTTAAACAAGCAATGAAAAAGACAGGTGAAATCACTAAATTCCCTGCTCTTTGGACACCTTTAGGTAACTTCATTGTTCTAGCATTCATTGCAGTCGTACTTTTTATCATGTGGACTCAAGGCTTTAAAGAGTCTGTGATTATGATTCCTGTGTGGATCGTGATTATGATGATTCTGTATAAAAGTTTAAATAGCAGTAAATAATCAGTAGATCTAGGGCATTAAAATTTAATGCCCTTTTTATCAACAATATATCGTAAACTTTTTTAAATGATTGCATTAAAATAAAGTTCATATAAATATTCACACTCAATGCGCTTTTAGCTTAACTGGATAGAGCAGTTGCCTCCTAAGTGACCGGCGTGGGTTCGAGTCCCGCAAAGCGCAGACCTCAAAAAAAAAATAAAACTACTTCACATAACTATTCAATCATTGACCTTTTTTCTCATTTATTTCGTCAGTTTTGTCATATTTATTTGTTGCATCTCTCGATCTTTATGCTATGTTGAAATTAAGAGTGAAAAATAACCAATAAATAAAATATGCTTATTTTCCACTTCAAAGCTAAGTAAAAAAATAGCTCAAAAATCATAATATTTTTAAATTATCTAAGGATAGATAAAATGAAATTAAAAGCCATCAGTTCTTCTGTATTACTCGCTCTATTACCTGTTTCTGGTGTCTATGCCGCTGCAATGGATCGTTCGGGACAGTCAATCAGTGCATTCCTACAACCTAACAACTATTTTGAGGCGGGGATTTCAGTTTTAGATCCATCTGTGTCGGGCAAAAGTCGTTTTGGAAATATTAGTGATATGGGGGATGACTACTACTTTCCTACTGCAGCGTTAAAGCTTCAACCTACTGAAAAGTTTTCTTTTGGTCTACTCTATGATCAACCCTTTGGTGCTGATGCTTCGTATAGCGATGGGCGAGTTGAAGCTACCGGTGCACCGCTAGCAGGTACAAATGTTGAAGTTAACTCACAGAATTTAACCGTACTTGTTGGTTTCCAACCAAATGAAAATATCAACATCTACGGTGGTGGTGCTTACCAAGAAGTTAAGGGGGATCTTGCTTTAACAAGTTTGCAATATACCGCAACCTTCAAAAAAGATAGTGGGACTGGTTGGATTGCTGGAGCTGCATTCCAAATCCCTGATATTGCTCTCAAAGCATCCTTAACTTATCGTTCTGAAATTGATCATGAACTTGAAACAGTTGAAGGTGGAGCAGCAGTTGCTTCAATACCAGGTGCATCTAAAGATACTAAACTTACGACACCACAATCTGTAAACCTAGATTTTCAAACTGGAATCATGGCAAATACTGTTGCTTTTGCAAATGTACGCTGGGTAGAGTGGAGTTCCTTAGATATTGATGTTTCAAAGTTTAGAACATTTACCAGATTGCACCCACAATTAAGCCTTCTAAATGGTGGCCAAGGTGCAAATATTATTGAATACTCTAAAGATCAGTGGTCTGCAAACGTAGGTGTTGGTCGAAAATTTAATGATCAATGGGCTGGTAATTTCTCAGTCGGTTGGGACTCTGGTGCTGGTAACCCAGTAACTGCACTAGGACCAACAGAAGGCTATTGGAACGTAGGTCTAGGTGCTCAGTTTAGTCCAACTCCTGCAACATTCATTGCTGGTGGAGTTAAATATTTCATGCTCGGTGATGCTGATGCTCAAACTGCTAAAGTTCCTGTTGGTAAGTTTGAAGACAATGATGCCTTAGCATATGGTCTAAAAATCGGTTATAAATTCTAAATACATAACTAAATCATTGAAAAAGAGCGCATATGCGCTCTTTTTTTGAACTATTAAGTTCAAAAAATACCAATTGAATATAAATCACTCAATATAAAAAGTAATTTAAATAATTACAAGTTAAGAAAATCTTAACATTATTTCATTAAATATCATTAATTTACGAATATTTCTTAAAAATATCATAATTATTAAATTTTGATTAAACTCAAAAAGAGTAAATACTCTATTTTTCTAGAGTATTTACTCTTTTTTTTTATGTGCTATTTTGTTCTCACAAGTAACTTTAGATTTCAGTTTTGTAACCATACTGAACGCAAATCAAAGCAAAAACTAAAAGTTCAATTCGTTAGAATGTTAGGGAAAGATTCAAATGAAATTAAAAACATTAACAACTGCCATCTTATTATCGTTACCTACGGCTGGAGCTTTTGCAGCTGCATTAGACCGTTCAGGACAATCTATTTCTGCATTTTTGCAACCAGATAACTATTTTGAAGCAGGGATTTCTATTTTAGATCCAGACGTTTCTGGTACAACCAGAACTGGTGAAAAAACAGATGACATGGCAGGAGATTATTACTTCCCCACTGCTGCACTCAAAATTCAAGCAACTGATCAAATTTCAGTAGGTTTACTCTATGACCAACCTTTTGGTGCTGATGCTGAATATACTAAAACTGCAGCATTTACAAATCAGCATCAAGGTAACACAAAAGTTGAGGTGGACACTCAAAACTTATCTTTATTGGTAGGATTTCAACCTTCAGAAAATTGGAATCTATACGGTGGTGCTGTCTACCAAACTGTAAAAGGTAATGTTGCATTGCGCGGATCGGCTTATAGCGTCTTTGGTGGAGTACATCCAATAGCGGGAGCTTTACCAGCTTCAAATCTACCTGCATATGATGCTAAAATTAAAGAAACGGATGGTTATGGCTGGCTAGCAGGCTTTGCATATCAAATTCCAGATATCGCTCTTAAAGCATCTTTAACTTATCGTTCAGAAATAGATCATAAAGTCAACATAACTGAAACTGTCCCGCCGCTTACAGCTTATACTGATGCAAAAACTACTATAACAACTCCACAATCTGTAAACTTAGATTTACAGACTGGTATTATGGCTGATACAGTTGCATTTGCTAACTTACGCTGGGTGAATTGGAAAGATTTTTCCATCCGCCCTCAAAAATTTGGTCAATTAAGCCAATCATCAACTGTCACAGCTGTTACAAAGCAGCCTGCTGGTTTCGATTTAGTTGCTTATGAAGATGATCAAATTTCTGCAACAGTGGGGGTTGGTCGTAAGTTTAATGACCTATGGGCAGGCAATGTGTCTTTAGGTTGGGACTCAGGTGCGGGTGATCCAGTTACAACGCTTGGTCCAACAGAAGGTTATTGGAACGTTGGTCTTGGTCTCCAATACAGCCCAACACCAGCAACCTTTATTGCTGGCGGAGTAAAATACTTCATGTTAGGTGATGCTAAAGCTCAGTCTGGTGCACAATTCGGTACAGATGCATATGTAGCTGAGTTTGAAGATAATGATGCTTGGGCTTATGGTTTAAAAATTGGTTATAAATTCTAAAATAAGCCATAAAAGAAAAAGACTGCATATGCAGTCTTTTTTATTTTCTATACAATTGTAAATTATTTGTATAATTATAAAACAAACAATCCTTTAAAATTGATAAACTCTTCATTCTTATAATTCATTTTTAAATCATTAACATAGAAAACATATAGCCTATAAAGCAAACAAATTATAGTTACATTATAGTTCCCAACAAAAAACTGAGTATTTACTCTTTTTTTTATTGTGTTATTTTTCACACACTTTTTTTTGCCATTTTGGCTTTCAGGGATCGAATATTCATGAAATTATCTCTTATTAGCACTACTATTCTACTCTCCACTCTTCCAACCAGTCTTGTATTTGCAGCAGGCTTAGATCGTTCTGGTCAGTCAATTTCTGCTTTTTTACAGAGTGGAAATTATGCTGAAGC
This sequence comes from Acinetobacter sp. CY81, assembly GCF_059515925.1. Classification (NCBI taxonomy): domain Bacteria; kingdom Pseudomonadati; phylum Pseudomonadota; class Gammaproteobacteria; order Moraxellales; family Moraxellaceae; genus Acinetobacter; species Acinetobacter sp. CY81. The sequence continues at coordinate 207,615 of NZ_JCAKNC010000002.1, read as the reverse complement.
CGGTATTTCGGTTTTAGATCCAACCGTCAAAGGTCAAGATTACGATGCTAACGCTGTGGGCGATATGGGAGATGATTATTACTTTCCTTCAGCAGCCATTAAAGTTCAAGCCACCGATAAGATTTCTTTAGGTCTCCTTTATGATCAACCTTTTGGAGCAGATGCAAGTTATCAAGCAGATGGATCCAACTTTGCTACGGCAAATGAAGGTACTCAAGTTAAAGTCCGTACTCATAACTTAAGCGCTTTAATTGGTTATCAGCCGACAGAACATTGGAATATTTATGCAGGTCCAGTATGGCAAACGGTTGAAGCTGATATTTCCTTAAAAGGAAAAGCCTACAGTAAATCCAATGGTGCAACGCTCAGTGGCTATCATATTGATGTTGATCAAGAAGAAGCCTATGGTTGGATGGCAGGTTTTGCCTATCAAATTCCTGAGATTGCCTTAAAAGCTGCTGTGACATATCGCTCTGAAATTAAACACAAAGCATTTGCAGAAGAAAGCTCAAATCTTTATATCCCGGCAGGATATGTAGGCAATGCTTTACCAATCGATCTACGTGAAGTCAACAGTCCTGTCAATGCAATCACCCCTCAATCTGTCAATGTAGATTTACAAACCGGTATTGCTAGCAATACTTTGGCGTTCGCCAATATGCGGTGGGTGCACTGGGACAACTTTGTCGTGAGTCCATCGCTGTTATCCCACACGCTTATTAATCAAAATTTAATCGATTATTCAAAAGATCAATATTCTGCGACTGTGGGCATTGGACATAAATTCAATTCAAAATGGTCAGGCACAACAACCGTTGGCTATGATTCAGGTGCAGGTAACCCAGTCACAACATTGGGTCCGACTGAAGGTTTTTGGAGTGTAGGCTTGGGCGGTCAATATAGTCCAACTGAGCATACATTTATTCAAGCCGGTGTGAAATACTTCTGGCTTGGAGATGCAACAGCACAAACAGGTGGCGCGCCAAAGGCTGAATTTGAAGATAGCACGGCTATGGGTTATGGCTTAAAAATTGGTTACCGGTTCTAAGTTTCAAATATAAAAAAGGATGCTTAAGTATCCTTTTTTATATTTTCATGAAACATACTTACAAGAATACAAATTTAATTGTTAGATTGACCCCATAAATTCATAGTAAAAAACAAGTAAATTAAATATCTATATATGGTTTACTTGGTAATGGAACGAAACTCCAAACTCCTATTTTTAATCAAGAAAAAATGTTTTAAATTTCCTTAATAGCCATACTTTATTTAATTATTTTAAACAGAATTTATTCAACAAGAAATTTCTTATAAGCATTATCAATTTTTATAAGTGTAAAAATCGATGTATTTTTTTAGAATATAGCCCTAAATAAATAAGAATTTTGAATCAAATCATCGTTAAAATTATTTTATAAATCATTTACTTTTTAAATTTTGATCAAAAAAAGAACAGTCGAGTTAAAAATATTATATTCTCAAATGCTATTAAGAATTTTAAATTAATTTATATATTTCAACAAATTATTTTAAAAAAAATAAAAATAACGATATTACTAGTTGTGTCGATAGCTTTTTTTTTAAAAAAACTGTCTTTTAGAGTCTTTACTCTTTTTTTTGTTCTGTTAGTTTTATGTTTGTGGTATGAAAAAAAATGTAATACATATCACCTTTTACATAACAGAAAGATTCTAGTTATTAGTAACAAAGAATGGACTATCATTAAGATGAAATTAAAAATATTAAGTACTGCAATTTTATTATCAAGCTTGCCAATTTCTGGAGCATTTGCTGCTGCTCTTGATCGTTCTGGTCAATCGATTCAAGCTTTTCTACAACCAGATAATTACTTTGAAGCAGGCATTTCTGTACTAGATGCTGAAGTTACTGGTAAAGTCAGAGAAGGTTGGACGCCAGCGAATCAGTCTCGTGGTCAAATTGGCGGAACTGACATTTCGGATATGGCTGAAAGCTATCAGTTTTATAATGCTGCTCTAAAAGTACAAATGACCGACAACCTTTCGTTCGGTTTAATTTACGACCAGCCATTTGGTGCTAAAGCTGAATACTCAACAAAAGATAAAACGCATACTGGCGGTCCAAGTAACGCATCACCTAACCCTTCAACTGCACATGCTTCTATCCGTAATTCAGGTGCATTCCATGATGGAACTGAAGGTACGAACGTTGATGTGGATACGCAAAACTTATCTTTAATCTTTGGTTTTCAACCAAACAAAAACATCAATGTTTATGCTGGCGGTGTTTATCAAACAGTTAAAGGTCAGGTGAGCTTGCGTGGTAGTGCATACGGCCCATTCGGTTCTGGTCTGTGTGCTGGTGAAGTTTTATGTGGACGCCCTACAAATGCTGATGGTAAAGTTTCACCTTATGATGCAAAAATTAGTGAAGATTCTGCAGTAGGTTGGTTAGCAGGTTTTTCATATCAAATTCCAGAAATCGCATTAAAAGCGTCTATCACTTACCGTTCTGAAATTGATCACAAAACAAATGTTGATGAAAACATTGGTGGCATCAAAATTTTTACAACGACTGTGTTCGATAACAAGGAATTCACTGAAGGCTCAACTAAAATCACAACGCCTCAGTCTGTTAATTTAGATTTCCAAACTGGGATCATGGCAAATACGGTCGCTTTTGCTCAATTACGTTGGGTAGATTGGTCTAATTTCTCAATCAAACCGCATAAATTTGGTCAAGTTGCAGACCGTTTAGCTGCTGCAGATCTTGTTCAAAACAAGTTTGCATTAGTTGCATATGAAGATGATCAAATTTCAGCAAACGTCGGTGTTGGTCGTAAATTCAATGACCAATGGGCTGGTACTGTAATGGTTGGTTGGGACTCAGGTGCGGGTAATCCTGTTTCTACTCTTGGTCCAACTGAGGGCTATTGGAGTGTTGGCTTAGGTGGTCAATTCTCTCCTACTCCACAATCATTCATCCAAGCTGGTGTTAAATACTTCTGGTTAGGTGATGCTAAAGCACAAGTTGCTTCTGACTTTGGTACATCAGAATATGTAGCAGATTTTGATGACAACAATGCTATCGGTTATAGCTTGAAAATTGGTTACCGTTTCTAATTCATTTTGATGGGGTCAAAATGGGTTAAACGAAAAAAAGGGCATCTTCGGATGCCCTTTTTTATCGCTTAAATATTAAATTAAGCCGGAATATCACGTACCGAAGCATTGCGAATAGCTTCTTTGAGTGCCGCATAACCATGAATTGGTGGGAACTGTGGGAACTCCGCAATCACATTTTCAGGCGCATCAAACAAGAAACCTGCGTCTGCTTCACCGAGCATCGTGGTGTCGTTATATGAATCCCCTGCTGCGATGACACGGAAATTCAAACCATGCAAAGCTTGCACCGCTTTACGTTTTTGATCAGGTTGACGCAGTTTATACGCTGAAATCATGCCATTTTCATCTGTCTCTAACTTATGACAGAAAATTGTCGGCCAACCCAATTGCTTCATTAAAGGATGTGCAAACTCATAGAAGGTGTCAGATAAAATGATCAATTGAAAATGAGTACTTACCCACTCTACAAACTCTTTTGCCCCTGGGAAAGGTCCCATGTCTGCAATCACAGCTTGAATATCATTTAAGCCCAAACCATGCTCTTGCAGAATGTTCAGACGTTGAGTCATCAAGACGTCATAATCTGGAATATCACGAGTCGTTGCTTCTAGCTCCTTAATCCCTGTTTTCTTTGCAAAGTTAATCCAAATTTCAGGAACCAAAACGCCTTCTAGATCTAGACATACAACTTCCATGAACCATCCCTCTTTAACACGTTGATAAAATTTTGACTTATCATAACCGAAGATTTTTGAAATGCATTGTTCTTTTTTAAATCTATTTTTTTCATAAGCTTTTATTTTTTAGTGATAAGTTGAATTTAAGATTTACCTTAAAATCTACATGAAATAAATTAATATAGGTTTAGATGTTTCCAAGCCTATAGCCAGGACACCCATGACCACAATTCCAACGATTGACCTTGTAGATGCGCTTGCATCTGAATATGCCAATAAATCTCCCAACGAAATTTTAGAACTAGCTCTTAGCCAAGAGGGTGAAATTGCCATTTCATTTTCAGGTGCTGAAGATGTGGTTCTCATTGATATGGCACACAACTCAGGAAAGCCTTATCGTGTATTTAGTTTAGACACAGGTCGTCTTCATCCAGAAACGTATCAATTTCTAGACACAGTTCGTAAGCACTACAATATTAAAATTGAATTTTGCTTTCCTGAATCTGAAGCGGTTCAAAACCTTGTCAATGAAAAGGGGTTATTCAGCTTTTATCAAGATGACCACAAAGAATGTTGTGGTATTCGTAAAGTTCAACCGCTTCGCAAAAAACTAGCAACTTTAGATGGTTGGATTACGGGGCAACGTAAAGATCAAAGCCCAGGGACACGCACTGAGATTCCAGTGATTCAACATGATGTTGGATTCTCAGGCGAAGGTAAAAATTTGCTCAAATATAATCCACTGGCCAATTGGAGCAGCAGTGACGTTTGGAACTATATTCGCTTAATGGAAATTCCATATAATCCATTACATGAACGTGGTTTCACCTCAATTGGCTGTGAACCATGTACGCGTGCCGTCTTACCTAATCAGCACGAACGTGAAGGTCGCTGGTGGTGGGAAGAAGCAACACACAAAGAATGCGGACTCCATGCTGGAAACTTAAAGAAATAGAAACAAAGCCACTTTTATAAGTGGCTTTTTATACCCGATATTCATTATTTTCTTGGCAATTCATACATAAAAAGAACTATACTCAAATTGAATGGACCTATAATTCTAAAAAGCGATTTAGATATATTGCAGTGAGGCAATCTAAAACTATGCGACCTTTGCACCCCCTAGATTTTATTTTTTTAAGCTTAGAAAAACGCCAACAGCCTATGCATGTTGGGGGTTTGTTTTTGTTTCAAATTCCTAAAGACGCTTCAAGCACTTTTATTCAAGATTTGGTTACCGACATTCGTGAATCAAAATCGATCCCGATCCCTCCTTTTAATAATCGTTTAAATGGATTGTTCTGGGATGAAGATGAAGAGTTTGATATTGATCATCATTTCCGACATATTGCTTTACCACATCCGGGACGTATTCGGGAGTTATTGGTCTACATCTCTCAAGAACATAGCGCCTTAATTGATCGCGCAAAACCACTTTGGACATGTCATATTATTGAAGGGATTGAAGGCAATCGTTTTGCCATGTTCTTCAAAATACATCATGCAATGGTCGATGGTGTAGCAGGTATGCGTTTGATCGAAAAATCTCTGTCGAAAGATCCAAATGAGAAATCGATTGTTCCTCCTTGGTGTATTGAAGGTAAGCGTGCCAAACGTCTTAAAGCTCCGCCTGTACCTGCTTTAAAAACGGTGATTAGCACATTAAAAGAACAGATTGCCATTGCACCCAAAGTAACACAAGAACTCTATCAAACTGTGTTTAAGGAAATGCGAAATCCTGATTACGTGTCTAGTTTCCAAGCGCCGGGTAGTCTATTAAATCAACGAGTCAGTGCATCTCGTCGCTTTGCGGCACAATCGTTTGAACTTGATCGCTTACGTAATATTGCTAAATCACTCGGTGTAACCATTAACGATATTATTCTCGCGATTTGCTCAGGAGCGCTTAGAGAGTATTTACTGTCCCAAAATGCTCTACCAAAAAAGCCTTTAATTGCAATGGTCCCTGCTTCTGTACGCGATGACAACTCTGATCTCAGTAATCGAATCACAATGATCTTAGCCAATCTGGGAACACATAAAGACCAACCGCTAGATCGCTTAGACATTATTATTCGTAGCGTAAAAAATGCCAAAACACGCTTCCGTAGAATGACATCGAATCAAATTTTAAATTACAGTGCTTTTGTTTATGGTGCAGCAGGTCTAAATATCCTTTCAGGCGTGATGCCTAAGCGCCAAGCCTTCAATATTGTAATTTCTAATGTCCCAGGCCCAACAGAACCTTTGTACTGGAATGGTGCAAAATTAGATGCACTCTACCCTGCATCCATCATTTTAGATGGGCAAGCATTGAATATCACGATGACCAGTTACTTAGGTAAACTTGAAGTGGGTTTAACGGGTTGTCGTAATGCATTACCCAAAATGCAAAATCTATTGACTCATTTGGAAGATGAAATTCAAATTTTTGAACAGATTATTGCTGAGAAAGATGTAATTGAAATCGAAGCTAAAATGAGTGCCAATGCATAACTGTGTGAATACATAGCTTAAAGATATAAATTTTAAAATTCAGAAATAAACCAAGGGGCTTTTGATAAGCCCCTTAATTTTTAATATTTCGACATTGATTTAACAATTGTTGACATGCGACCACAACCATCGCTTTGGTAATTTGAACTTCTTGACCTTGGTCATTCACCATCACACATGCATTTTTCTTTTGTGTCTCTAACACATGTTTCATACCACGATTTAAAATTTGTTCAGCCATACTCATCATTCACCTCACATTTGCTAAGGTTTTTCCTAACCTTTGGCTACTTGCATCCATAGGCACTAGTATTGTGAAGTCAGACTTGAATGTAAAATTTCAGATGTAACAACTGTTTAATGAAATTCTGTTACAAATTTAATTCAGAATGATATCGTATTGCTCTTGCGTGTATAAATTTTCGACTTGAAACTTTATGACACGTTTAACAAAATGCTCTAAATCCGAGACAGCTGTTGCCTCTACCGTTAAAAGACGATCTACCACTTGAGGATGGGCGACGACAGTAAAGCCAATCTGTGACTTAAAATCGCGCGAATATCGCAATATCTCACGAAATATCTCGTAACATATTGTCTCGGCAGTTTTGACATATCCACGACCTTGACAGGTTGGACATGATTCACAGAGCAAATGTTCTAAAGATTCACGTGTACGCTTACGCGTCATTTCAACCAAACCTAATTCAGAAACCTGAGTGATTTTAGTTTTGGCATGATCTTTTTCTAAAACTTCTTCAAACTGTTTGAGGACCTCATCACGGTGCTGTGCCTCTTGCATGTCGATAAAATCAATAATGATAATGCCGCCCAAATTACGCAGTCTTAATTGACGCACAATCACTTGAGTCGCTTCCATATTGGTTTTAAAGACGGTGTCTTCTAAAGAACGACCACCAACATACGATCCAGTATTCACATCTATCGTGGTCATAGCTTCAGTCTGATCAATCATCAGATAACCACCAGACTTCAACGCTACACGTGTCTGTAAAGCCTTTTGAATATCATTTTCGACATTATACAAATCAAAAATTGGGCATTCGCCAGGATAATGTTTCAAACGATCATGCATCGTTGGAACAAACTCATCGACAAACTCTTGTAGCTTTTGGAAAACTTCACGAGAATCGACTTGGATTTTAACTGTATCTTCATTTGCCAAATCACGAATGATCCGCTGAGGTAAAGGTAATTCTTCAAAAACAAGTGAAGGTACAACGATGCTTTTTTGCTTACGCTGAATAAACTCCCAAAGCTTAGCCAAATACGCCATATCTTGCGCAATCGCTTCCTCAGCAATACCTTCCGCAGCAGTGCGGACAATCACTGAACCTGGTAGCTTATGTTCCGCTTGAATCCGTTCAATGATCGAGCGTAAGCGATCACGCTCTTCTTCTGATTCAATACGCTGTGAAACGCCAGTATGATGACCATAAGGCATCATCACCAAGTATCTTGAAGGAATAGAGAGATCTGTACTCAGTCGCGCTCCCTTGGTTCCAAGCATGTCTTTCATCACTTGAACAGTCAGGATTTGACCCGGCTGCAGTAATTCAAAAACATTAGGAGTTGGCTGATTACGTGGCCATACCATGTCATTGATATGCAAGAAAGCCGTACGTGATAAACCAATATCTACAAAAGCAGCTTGCATACCCGGCAAGACACGAACAACTTTAGCCTTGTAAATATTACCCACTAAACCACGTTTTGCAGCACGCTCAACAAATAGTTCATTCACCGTACCATTTTCAATTAAAGCCACCCGTGTTTCCGTCGGGGTGACGTTAATCAACAATTCGTCAGACATAAAAATACTCAAAACATTATAAAAATTTGTTCGCGAGATTAATTTAGTGCCTTAATCTTGCTTCATCTGGGTGGCTGTGTGCTTAAACACGAGCTCTAAATATTCTCTAATAAATCTACTAACCGATTTTCTTCAATCTATTTTCTTTGATCAATATTCTTTAGTAACTGCAATGTTTCATATAAAGGTAAGCCAACAACATTGCTATAACTCCCTTGTATGCGTGGAATAAACTGTGCTGCATAACCTTGAATGGCATAGGCTCCCGCTTTTCCAATCGGTTCACCAGTCGCCCAGTATTGTTCCATATCTAGCTGACTGAGCTTTTGGAAATATACTTTGGTTCGAACAACCATACTTTGAATAGTATTCGGATCGCATTCAGATGACAGCACACATACACCACTGAGGACATCATGCTGACGATCGGATAATGCTGTCCAAATTTCAAATGCATGCTGTTTCGATTCAGGCTTTCCAATAATCTTATGATCTAACACTAAACTGGTGTCTGCCGCAATGACTATCGCATCGGGAAATTGAGCTAAAATGGCTTGTGCTTTTTGTTCTGCTAGGCGTTGTACATAATGATCTGCGCTTTCACCAACATGTACAAACTCATCTATATCTGGACTGAATATTTCAAATTTCAGCCCAACTTGTTCAAGCAGTTCTTTGCGTCGAGGCGAACTCGACGCCAAAATTATGCGCGCCATCTTTTTAAACAATAATACAGTACTGGCCATAAGCCAATACTACTCATTAAAGGCAACCAATGACGAGTAATCGAGCTTTGTACATCTGAAATCACTTGAGCAAGCAGGATAAACACTAAATGTGCAACCACAGACATACTGACGATGATCCATGTATTGGCAAAGGTCATTACGCGTCTTTCACGAATAAAATATCTGACAATAAAGGTGATCAATACATAACTCAATGCATTCAGACCTAATGGTGCATCAAGTAATAAATCGGTAAATAGACCAATACCAAAAGCAAACCAGACCCCGCACCATGACGGCTGACACAAAATCCAAAATAATGTCACCATCAGCATGATCAATGGTCGCCATCCAGCCAACGTATAGTTCAGTGGATAAACCACCAGAACTGAACAAATAATCACGGAAACAATAATCGCAATGAGTGGATCTTTATGTTTATCAGCAGTGATTTTTTTAGCGTTGAGCATGAGGTTGCTCCATTGCTAATGAGTCTGAGAACATCACCACCACATGATGACCACCTGAAAGTTGAGCCGCTGGTTTTACATCAATCTGTGCAAATTCACCAGTGTTTTCACGCTTCACTTTAGAAACTGTACCCACCAAATAACCTGCTGGGAAATGTTGCCCTAAGCCTGAACTAAACACTTTATCTCCGACTTTTATATTGGCACTGGTCGGCACATATTCCATTTTTAAGCGTTCTAAATCACCCGTACCGGTCACGATGGCACGCATTCCCGAACTTTCTAAACGCACGGAAAGTGAATGTTCTTTATCAGAGAGCAACATCACTCGACTACTATGCGGATAGACATTGATAATCTGCCCCATAATACCTTTATCATCGAGTACCGTTTGCCCAACTCTAAGTTGATTTTCAGAACCACGGTTAACAATAATAATATGACGTAAAGGGTCAGCATCCGTACCGATGACTTCAGATATTTCCATACGCCCATCAATAATTAGAGGGGTATCAAGTAGTCCACGCAATCGGGTGTTTTCAGCAGAAAGTTCAGACAGTTTTTGTAGACGAACTTGAGCCTGCAGTAGTTCAGCTTGCATCGCAGTATTTTCACGGCGCAATTGAGCTTCAGACTTGGTTTGTTGATTTAGCCATTCTTTCGATAAAACAGGATAACTTGCGATCGCATAGATTGGATTATATGCAGCATACAAGACATCTCTTGCGGGTTGTACCACATGTGGCATGCGCCAATTGAAAATCAGCACCACGAAACAGGTAACAACCGCAATGATGAAGGAACGAAAAGATGGCGGTTGTCTTGAAAAAAGATTCGGTTGCACCGCCTAGATCCTTTCTTAGCCTACGAATAGCATATCGTGATTTGGATTATCAAAGAATTCCAATACTTTACCACCACCACGTGTTACACAAGAAAGTGGATCTTCTGCAACCACAACTGGCAAGCCCGTTTCTTGAGACAATAGTTTGTCCAAGTTACGCAACAATGCACCACCACCAGTCAATACGATACCGCGCTCTGCAATATCAGAAGATAATTCAGGAGGTGTTTGTTCAAGCGCCGATTTCACAGCAGAAACGATGCTTTGTAAGGGATCAGAAATCGCTTGGGTAATTTCATCAGAGGTAACGGTAATCGCTCGAGGCACACCTTCTGCAAGATTACGACCACGAACTTCGATCTCAAGTGGTTTAGCACCTTCATCAGGCAATGCCATACCCACTTCTTTTTTAATCAATTCAGCCGTGGTTTCACCAATCATACAACCGTGTGCTTTACGTACGTAATGAATAATTTGCTCATCAAATACATCACCACCGATACGCAGTGAATCAGCATATACACAACCTTGAAGTGAAATAATTGCAATCTCGGTCGTACCACCACCCACATCGACAACCATTGAACCACAAGCTTGTTCCACTGGCATGCCCGCCCCAATCGCAGCAGCCATCGGCTCTTCAATTAAACGCACATCACGTGCGCCTGCATTGAATACCGCTTCACGGATTGCACGACGCTCTACCAATGTCGATTTGCACGGTACGCAAACCACAACACGAGGTGCAGGTGGGAATAAACGTTTTTCATGCACTTTACCAATAAATTGGTTTAACATGGTTTCGGTTACTTCGAAGTCTGCAATTACACCGTCTTTCATTGGACGAATTGCAGAAATATTTGCAGGTGTACGACCCAGCATTTGTTTTGCATCAAGGCCGACTGCGGCAACAATTTTTTGTGAACCACTATGGCGAATCGCCACAACCGTCGGTTCGTTTAATATAATGCCCCGTCCTGGCGCATAAATTAGTGTATTAGCTGTACCCAAATCAATGGCAAGATCTGGCGAAAACAAGCCAATTAGTCGTTTTAGAATCACGGTTCGTTCTCAATTAAACGTTATATGGTCGTAAGATGGCAACTTTAACTAAATGTGATGATTTGAACAAGTCAATCGCTTATTATAACACACGATATTTGAATATTTTTTAATACTGATTAGGTGAGACATCATGTCAGCTTCAGATGCTCAGCATTCTGCAGATTTAAATGCACAAACCGTTTCAAGCATTGCTCATTTAGCGCGCTTGTCACTGAACGAGACGCAATCTGCTGAATATGCTCAAAGTTTAAATAAAATTTTAGGAATGATGGAAACCTTGAAAGGTATTAATACCGATGGTGTTGAACCTTTAAAGAGTCCATTTGACAATCCACAACCCTTACGTGAAGACGTGGTTTCAGAACAAAATCACCGTGAGGATTATCAAGCTGTAGCGCCTGCAACTCAGGATGGTCTATACCTTGTTCCTCGTGTGATCGAATAATTTCGCCCTAAATCGTATTTAAATTTGAACGTAAAGAATTGTACTCATGACTGATTTACATCGCTTATCTATTCGCGAAATGGCTGAAGGTCTAAAATCCGCTCAGTTTTCATCACGCGAGTTGACTCAACACTATTTAAACCGTATCGCAAAAATTGACGCTCAAGTTCAATCTTATGTGACTGTGACACCTGAACTTGCATTAAGCCAAGCAGATGCGGCAGATGGTCTATTAAAATCAGGTATGGCTGGTTTGATGACGGGTATTCCTTTGGCACACAAAGATATTTTTTGTACCAAGGGCATTAAAACCACTGCTGGTTCTAAAATCTTAGATAACTTTATCTCTCCTTACGATGCAACTGTAGTTGCTAAAGGGATTGAAGCAGGCTTGATCACTTTAGGTAAAGTGAACATGGATGAATTTGCCATGGGTTCAACCTCTGAGTCTTCTTACTTTGGTGCGACCAAAAACCCTTGGGCACTTGATCATGTTCCGGGTGGTTCTTCAGGTGGTTCTGCTGCTGCAGTTGCTGCTGATCTTGCTCCAATTGCAACAGGTACAGATACAGGGGGCTCGATTCGTCAACCTGCATCTTTCTGCGGTTTAACGGGTTTAAAACCAACATATGGTCGTGTATCACGTTTCGGTATGATTGCGTATGCATCATCACTGGATCAAGGTGGACCAATGGCTCGCTCGGCTGAAGACTGCGCTTACCTCATGAACGTGATTGCGGGTCATGATGTAAAAGACTCAACGTCTGTAAACAAAGACGTTGATGATTATGTTGCTAACTTAAATGGCACATCGGTAAAAGGCTTACGCATTGGTATTCCTAAGCAATACTTTAACGTAGCTGGCTTAGATGCTGATGTAAAAGCACGTGTTGAAGAATCATTGAAAAAATTGGAAGAGATGGGTGCGACATTGGTTGAGATTGATCTCACCATGACTGATGCCTATGTTCCAACCTATTACCTGATTGCACCTGCGGAAGCATCTTCTAACTTACAACGTTTTGACGGCGTACGTTACGGCTACCGCTGTGAAAATCCAGTAGACCTCATGGACTTGTACAAACGTTCGCGTTCAGAAGGTTTTGGTAAAGAAGTTCAGCAACGTATCCTGATTGGTACTTATGCATTGTCTGCGGGTTACTACGATGCTTATTATGTGAAAGCACAAAAAGTACGTCGTCTCATTCAACAAGACTTCTTAAAAGCATTTGAATCTGTAGACGTGATTGCTGCGCCTTCTGCACCGACGACGGCTTATAAGATTGGTGCAAACCTTTCTCCAGTAGAAATGTATTTGGGTGATATTTACACCATCGCGGTGAACTTGGCAGGTCTTCCTGCAATTAACGCGCCTGTTGGTTTTGACAAAGACAACTTACCTGTTGGCTTACAGTTGATTGGTAACTACTGGTCAGAATCGCAATTGTTGTCTGTGGTACATCAGTATCAACAAGCAACGGATTGGCATACAAAACGCGCTGCAATTGCTGAGGAGAATGCATAATGTCTAAGAATGCTACTAAGCCTAAGTCATTGTTAATTGATGGCTGGGAAGTCGTTATTGGTATCGAGATTCACACACAGCTTGCGACCAATTCTAAAATTTTCTCTGGTTCGTCAACAGTGTTTGGTAATGATCCAAATACTCAAGCAAGTCTTGTAGATTTAGCAATGCCGGGTGTATTGCCAGTATTGAATAAAGAAGTGGTTGATCTTGCGATTCGCTTTGGTTTAGGTATCGATGCTTATATCGACCAAGCTTCTGTATTTGCTCGTAAAAACTACTTCTACCCTGATTCGCCTAAAGGCTACCAAATCAGCCAAATGGACAACCCGATTGTGGGCTTGGGTCATATCGACATTCAACTTGAAGATGGTACGGTAAAACGCATTGGCGTGACTCGTGCTCACCTTGAGGAAGATGCTGGTAAATCAATCCATGACCAATTTGAAGGTATGTCAGGCATTGACTTGAACCGTGCGGGTACACCGTTACTTGAAATCGTATCAGAACCAGATATGCGTTCAGTTGAAGAAGCGGTTGCTTACATTAAAGCGATTCACACGCTTGTGCGCTGGTTAGGTATTTCTGACGGTAACATGGCGGAAGGTTCTTTCCGTTGTGACTGTAACGTGTCTTTACGTCGTCCGGGCAATGAATTTGGTACGCGTTGTGAGCTTAAAAACCTCAACTCATTCCGTTTCATTGAACAAGCGATCAATGTTGAAATTGAACGTCAAATGGAAATCCTCGAATGGGATGGCACCATCGACCAAGAAACGCGTTTGTTCGATCCTGTGAAGATGGAAACGCGTTCAATGCGTTCTAAAGAAGAAGCGAACGATTACCGCTACTTCCCTGATCCTGACTTGTTGCCAGTGATCATCTCTGATACTCAAATTGAAGCGGCTCGTGCTGACTTACCTGAGTTGCCTGCTGCACGTCGTGAGCGCTTTGTGGCTGACTTTGGCGTAACTGAGTATGATGCTCACGTTCTTACGCTGACTCGTGAAATGGCAGACTTCTATGAAGCTGTTGTGGCTGCTGCTGGCGGTGCTGCACAAGGTAAGATTGCGGCGAACTGGGTGATGGGTGAATTCTCAGGTGCTTTAAACAAAGCAGGCTTAGATTTGGCTGATTCTCCTGTAACTGCTGAAAAATTGGGTGGCATGATTGCACGTATTGTGGACAACACAATTAACGGTAAGATCGCGAAACAAGTCTTCGGCTTTATGTGGGATGAAGGCAAAACTGCGGATGAAGTCATTGCGGAAAAAGGCTTGAAACAGGAAACTGATACAGGCGCGATTGAAGCGATTATTAAAGACGTGCTTGCTGCCAACGAGAAGATGGTTGAAGAGTTTAAATCTGGTAAAGAGAAAGCCTTTAACGGTCTTGTTGGTCAAGTGATGAAAGCAGCGAAAGGTAAAGCGAACCCTGCACAAGTAAATGAATTAATGAAGAAATTGATTGGTTGATCTGATCTTTCTTTAAAAGAAAACCCGCTTTAAAGCGGGTTTTTTCAAACCTACAATGAAGCTCTTTTTTGCTCAGGAAATAAAGAATTAATTTCTTCAATTTTCTTTGGCTTTGTAATTGCGTAATCGACTATTAAATTTATATAAGTAAAAATAGCTGGGTTAATATCTTCTAGAATTTCATCACAAATAATCCCCGGATGTACATTTGCATTTCCAATCAATCTGATATTATCAGCAGCTTTTGCAACAGTTAAAGGAATAATATTTTTTATAACCAACTCTTCGATCGACTCTTTAATATTTTTCTTTTTTACACCTAAATACTCACATAATTTTTCTAATGCTAAACGGATTAATGCTGCAGCTGAACGAGGTGATAATTCGAAAATCAACGCTGCTTCTTTATATAATTCCTTTACATTATCTGGCATATCAGATGAATACTCAGGTATATCTTGATTAAAAATCTCATTTATTGGAAATAATCTTAAACACTCAGAATCATTACTAGGTCGTGGGATACCTTGGAGCCCTATCCATCCCGAAACTTCCCGATTGTTATACCAAATATTTTCTTTATCACATGATGCGCAATGTGCCTGATGAACTCTTGTTTGAATATTATGCTCATTACCTTGTTCATCATAAACCATGAAAAATAAATTCTCCCATTTCATATGAGCAAAAGCACCACAATGAGGGCATTTAAATCTTTTTTGATCAAAAATCGTTGTAGGTAATTCAGGTATTTTCATGAAGTATAATTAGCTCTATTTTTTATCTGTTAAGTTTACACACATACCAGGATATTTTAAAAATTTATCTAATCAATAGGAGAAGCTTAGACATAGGTGTATTAAAAAAACTTTAAATATCACCTTTAAAAGTAGACTTTACTCAGTGATATAACCCTCTACCAACCATTGAAGAATTTATAAAGCACTATAACGTAAAAATTTTTCCATCCATTTTTCTAAAGTTCAAATAAAAATGCTCTGGAATTTTCAAAATCAAATTATATTCTTTATCTAAAAAAACTTCTAAAAACCCATCAGAAAATGAACAGCTATTAAAGCTATTCCAAGAAGTGACACAGTGATAATCAACATGCATATCTATTGTATTCCACTGATAATGCAAGCTAAGTAGTGAAAATAAGTCTGTATCAAATGTCAGACCGCTATACCCTTCATAGAGCTCAATCACTTCATCTATGTCCGAAAAAGTGCACCTAATGGTTTGCTTAGCTTTTTGTAATATCAATGATTTTTCATCATAATCTTGCTGAAGCCGCTTACTCATTTTTAATAGATATGTATCTAACAGATGTTCGTTTTCTTGCAAGTAATCCATAACAATGAGCGTCGTATCAATTTGAAATTCTGCTCTTAACATCCCAAGCGTGTTAGGTAATGAATAATGACCCAGCATATCGGCACGTGTAAAAGAATATTCCATAGTCATATTTTTGCTCTATTAAGCTCCAAAAATAAATTTATCATTTTTTAAAGAAATCACCAGATCAAATGTTTTTTCTAACCCTTAATTAAAATCATCCAACTAAAGACATAGAGTCACCTTTTAAACAGCACTATTCTATTTTTAGAAAAATCTAATGCAAATTTCGGTCTGTAATCTATAAACATCGCCTGCCTATAATCAATCTATAGATTAAGAAATAGGCAAAACTAAATGAACACGACAGTACTACTTGCACATGCATATGGACCATCAGACGTACTTAAACTCGAACAACATACCTTTCCACCGCTTGCTTCAGGCATGGCACGAATTCAGGTCAAAGCCTCTGGGATTAACCCCATCGATGCACGACGCATGACAGGTGAGTTCAAACATGCCAACCTCCCACAAACTTTCGGAACAGAATACGCAGGCATCATTGCAGAAGTAGACGGCTCACAAAATACATGGTCAGTAGGCGATGAAGTGCTTGGTTCAGGCGGATCATTTACCCATGCCACAGTCATTGATGTACCACTCGAAAACCTGATTAAAAAACCCAAAAATATCGAATGGAAAGTCGCAGGAACACTCGCAGGTGTTGCACAAACAGCCATGACCATACTCGATGAAATGGGTCCTGCTTCATCATTATTAGTACATGGTGGATCAGGTGGCGTCGGTTCAGTACTGATTCAACTTGCTGTCAATAAAGGCATGACGGTTGTTGCAACGGCATCCAGCTCAAATCAAGACTATATTCAAATACTTGGGGCGATCCCTGTAATCTACGGCGAAGGATTGGTTGAACGATTAAACCAAGTTCACCCTGAAAAGTTTGATGCCTCTATCGACATGATTGGCAATGAAGATGCCACTCAAGCCTCCCTTGCAACAGTGAAAGCAGACGGCTTTATGGGTTCAATCGCAGGACGTAAGCTTTCCTCTGCACGCATCAAACCTGTTTGGGTCAAACGAAATATTGTTAACTTACAACACGTGGTCGATGGCGTGGCTGATGGACGTTACACATGGGCAGTCAGCCGTGAATATCCATTTGAGCAAGCTCAACAAGCCTATAGCGACATCCTTGATGGTCACACCAAAGGCAAAAGCGTTTTAATTTTTAACTAAACGTCAAATGAAGTTAGTTAAAAGTCATTAATGAAACAGACTTCATTTGCTTTAAATAAAAAAGAGAATGCACATTAATAGGCATTCTCTTTTTTAGTTAGATGATTAAATGCAGTATTGAGCGTTTATAAGTGTATTAATACTCTGCTGAAAAATTTTCTAGTTCTGTAGCTCTTAAAGCTGTCGTTTCCATTAAACAGATTCCACCATTTACTCTAGCTATTGAACCACCATCAGGATCGGCATAGAAATCACAGTTTTGGTCTCGGTACTTGATCCATGTCCGTTGAACTTGTTGCAACTGTTTCTTACGGGTCGAATCTAAAGAAGTCGTAAGTGATTTATAGGCTTTGTTTAAACGAACATCTTGTAGTTTAATTTCAGTGGAAATACAGGCATGCATTTTGGTTGTTACACCACCTGATTTATCCATACAGGTTGTGTACTGCTTCGATAACTTCGGACTATCCGCATGACTTAAAGTCATACCACTTACACAGATCAGCCCAACGACTAACAGTTTATTCAACATCATTCACATTCCCTTTCTACAAGACCATCTTTGAATCAGCATACTCAATGAATGAGTGAACTACTCACGGGTTAAGCCCAATTTATTCCAAATATCAGGTGTTAAAAAAGTCACCACCAATTTGTTTAAATCAATATAACGGACCACGCCTTTTAGCTGTTCTTTCACTTCAGGATTCTTCAAAATTTCCTCCCCTGAACTGCGCCCAAGTTCTTGAAAACTATTGCCTACAGCTTGTATGCCCTCAGCTTGAATCACCGCTTTGGTTTGGGCTGAACATTGCTCAACAATAATGCGTTGCAACACACCTGCTAAGTTTTTATCGAGCTGCTCTTTTTGTGTAGCGGAAACATTGCTAAACGCTTTTAAATCAGGATGTGAAGACAAAGCTACAAATGTCCATTGTAAAACAGCGGTTTTATCGGTTGCTGTCGTGGATTTCATTAAACAATCACTGAGCTGATCGACTGTTGGACCCGCCACAGACATTTGCGTCGCTCCCATCAATGCTAAGCCAATGAGTAAAGCACGTGGTTGAGTAAAATACGTTGTGAATTTCTTGTTATTACGATCTTGATGACTTTTTATATTGAGTTGAGCTTTCATGATGATGATCCCAAAATAATTGTGAAACTTGAATCTTTCCGTTTTAACACAAAGGAATATCTGTGCTGTTAGAACTCTGTAAATACACATTCATATTTCACAGAAAATCTAAACTTTTGATACATGAAATCCAAAGTAAAATCTTCAATAAAACGTCGTTGATTCGCGTATGTGAATCGGATTTCAGCATATAATCATTGCACTCAATTTGCCACATTCAATGTCGCAATCCATTGCTCAAGATACTCAAGCGCTCATGACCAAAAACCTTGCCACGCTGATCGGTTTAACTGCCATTTTACAGTGGTCATCCATCGTCGGTTTACTGAAACAAATCAGCTTTAGCATTGGACCTGATTTGGCTGTGCTGTTTATGTATAGCTTTAGCGCGCTATTACTTTTGGCTATTTTTCGAATCCCCAATTTAAAGCAAATTCCGCGTGTCTATCTGATTAGTGCAACCTTATTATTTGTCATTTACGAAATCTGCTTTTCCTATTCCATTGCTTTAGCGCAAACAGCACAACAAGCGATTGAAGTCAGCTTGGTTAATTACCTCTGGCCGAGTATGACTATTGCGCTGTTGATTATCTTTAAGGAACTCAAATTCACGCCTTTGGTGATTGTTGGGCTCCTAATTAGTCTGAGTGGCGTGGTGTATATCCAAACAGGTAATGGTGAGCTGGATTGGGCAACCATTGTGGCGAATATTCAAAGCAATCCGATCAGTTATTTATTGGCATTTATCGGTGCGAGTCTATGGGCGCTGTATTGTGTCATTACTAAAAAATACAGTGGTGGACACAACCCTATTGCGTTGTTCTTTATCGCTGTAACGGTTGTACTTTGGCTGAAAATGCTGATTTTACATCCTGAACAATTGGTAAATATGCCTAAATTAGATCAGAGCACCATCATCTATATGGCATTGGTTTCGGTGGTAACAGGTCTAGGTTATGCGGCTTGGAATATTGGGATTAATCAAGGCAATATCACGCTGTTGGTCACCCTATCGTATTTCAGTCCGATATTTTCATCGTTGATTTCAATGTGGATTTTAGACTCAACACTTTCACAGTCTTTTTGGCTTGGTGCGACTATGGTGACTTTAGGTTCATTTGTCTGTTGGATTTCGACCAGTTGGACTGAAATCAAAAGCAAACTCATTCACTTCAAACTGTTTCGATCTAAACATTTTTAAATCACTATAAAATGAAAATGACTGAAATATATTTAACGCATGGATGCTCAACGCATACTGAGCATCCATGCTTGCATGATCATTGAATGATCATCATCGTGGTGATCATTAAAGTCTTTTTGTCTGATGCTGATGAAATTCCCAATATAGCTGAGCTACCAACGTTTAATACTCAACATATCAATACTCAACGGCGTACTGATACTGTTGAACAATACCATTCCCTGTCAATTGATACCCCCATCCAACAATCAAATATGGCTACCGTCGTTGAAACAATTGAATCTCCAAAATCTAGAAAAATGGGGATAGCTGAAACAATTGCTGAAGATATGTTTGAGCAACCTGAGCTGATTACTTTTGATCAGTTATTGCAGTATCGTTTAGGATTCAATCGCGATGGAAAATTGCATTATTTTATCTGCTGTTTTCTTTATAGTTTTGTTTTAGTCTTTCGATGCATTCTATTTGTATTTGAATGCTTAGGCTATTTATTCTTCCATATTGTAATCCTTTTCTTCTTTGAGATCGTGATCCGATTGATTTGGTTCTTGATCACACTTCCATTCAGAATGATTGGTCATCTACTTGATGGGGTTTAATCAGCATTTAAAAATATAAACTCTCTCTTTAAATAAAAATTAAGGTAATTAATTAATGGAAATGGCACTATTAGCAACAACGATTTGGTTCATTATTTGGTGGCTCTATGCCATTTATGATGTTTTTTTCTCACGCTCGCACGAAATTATTCCTGAAGAGTTATGGGTCATTAGACTTAATCCACTGACCCAACACAGTATTAAGGTTCTTATCTTTCCACTCTATATGCTTTATCACTGCATAATCATACTGTTCAAATGCATTCATTATCTTTGTTATCAAATTTTCTTTGAAATGATTCTGATGGGACTATTAAGGCTAATTGGATTAGTGATTAAAGGAATTTTTATATTTTTAACTCGTATTTTTGATTAAATTCGGCTGCAGTCATCTAAATTTCATTCAAAATACACTTAAAGCAAGCCTAGTAAATTTCGCAATCGAACATTTCGACTATTCTTTTTATAAATTGCATAAATTGGCGCGATGCACGGGGTTTCAGATTTAAGTGATTTATAGACAATTTGATTATTCCAAAAGTCCCGAATTGACTCAGGTACAATCGACAAACCTATTCCTGCCGCAATGAGATTCAGACTAGACGTTAAACGTGGCGCTTCTTGTACAATGTTTGGACTAAATCCTGCCTGATAACAGTTTGCCAATATATTATCAAACAAATCCTGCCCTGCTAAACGCCTATACAATACAAAATCATAAGGTTCTAAATCCAAGAGTTGAATCGCATATTGTGGTTTAGACAAGGGATGATTATTCGGTAATGCTATAATTAAAGGCTCGTCCAAAACATGCTGACTGATCAACCCTAATCCAATGGGTGCGGGCTTCCTCAGAAAAACAATCTCATTTTTATCATTTAAAATACTGTCTATGAGCGCGCTACTTCCCTCTTCTTCCAGATGAATTGAGACATTTGAAAACGACTCTCGAAATCGCCTTAATAACTGAGGTAAAAATGGATGTAACCCTGCTGAGTTGGTAAAACCAATATTCACCTGCCCCTCTAAACCCTGAGCAATATTTTGAACTCGCTGAGGGATAGATTGAGCATGAGCCAAAATGGTCACTGCTTCTTGATATAGGACTTTGCCTGCATCTGTCACTTCAACACCACGTGGTAAACGACTCAGCAGTTGTGTGTTTAACTCCACCTCTAAACTTTTAATTAAGCGGGTCAATGGTGGCTGTTGCATATTTAATCGAACTGCAGCCCGAGAAATATTACTTTCCTCAACCACAGCAACAAAAGCTTTTAAACGATGAATATCAATAACCATAATGCTGCTCTTTTTAAAATAAAAATAATTGAATCGTTTGAAGCACTTTTTATATCCATTTACACATACTTTTTGGGTATAGCTAAAGTCATAAATAGCATTTTTATTTATATCTCATCAAGCTCATAATTTGATCATCAGAAAAAATGGATTGAGTCATGACAACTGAAGTACTTGCTTTAGCAGAGCCTATACACCCCAATAGCAAGGAATTATTCACAGGATTTATGAAACTCGGTTTAATGGGATTTGGTGGCGTACTGCCCCTTGCACATCAGATGATTGTTGAAGATCAAAAATGGTTAGATGACTCTCAATTTACCAATCTATTAGGCATCTGTCAGATCTTACCTGGGGGTAACATCATTAATATGGCTGTAGCAATCGGATACCAATTTCAAGGATTAAAAGGTGCGATTAGCTCTGTTTTAGGATTAATTTTCGCCCCAACGATTATCGTAGTTTTGATCTATGAGCTGTATTCGCAATTTCAGAACATTCCTACAGTCAAACACATGATTGAAGGATTGGCTGCTGCAGCGGCAGGCTTACTTTTTGCAATGGGTTTTAAGTTACTTAAACCCATACTTAAAAGTTATCTCACTATAATCACCATCGCACTCACCTTTGTATTCATGCTGGTGGTGAAAATTCCATTAGTGCTTACGCTACTCATCCTCTTTGTTTTGAACTTTGCGGTCTTAAGCATGAATAAGGGAGCTTTGAAATGATTTTAATCTTACTTGCTATTGTTTTTACGCAACTGTCAATATTGGCTTTCGGAGGTGGCAATGCGATATTGCCTGAAATGCAACATCAAGTGGTTGAAGTGCATCATTGGCTAACAGCAACCCAGTTCAGTGCGATGTTCGCTATGGCTCAAGCTGCTCCCGGACCCAATATGATGATCGTATCCTTAATCGGTTGGCATGTTGCTGGTCCTGCTGGACTATTGGTCACGTCATTGGCGAAGTTTGGACCATCTTCAATCCTTGCCATATTTGCACTAAAATCTTGGAACAAACTCAAAGACCACCCTCTAAGAACAAGATTTGAGCAATCTCTCAAACCCATTACTGTAGGACTGGTCTTGGTCAGTGCTTTTATTATTGCCAGTGCTTCCGCTCACAATAATTTATTGATCGCTATCGTTGTAGTCGCTACCCTTCTAAGTTTATTTAAGAAAATTCATCCTCTTTGGGTGATGGCTTTTGGCGCATGTACAGGTGCTATATTTTTATAGATGAAATAAAAAATGCGTAATTTTATACGCATTTTAAAAATTCTTAAGATATGAAAATCAATCATCCAATATTGATTCAAATGCTTTTAGACGCTTACGAATTGAAAGCAACTCGATAATAGTCTTCCAAGAACTGACTAGATATTGGAAAGACTCACTCACTTTATTAAATACACCCATGATTTGGTTAATTAAACCGAGTGTCAAAAAGCCCGCTGCAATTGAAGGAAATAAAACAAATAAGCTAAACAAAATATCTAACTGACCGTACCAACGTGCAAATAAGTTGAAATAGGCATAGTGGAAATACAATTTAAAATAATTCGTACGAATATTTTTAAACAGCATTTTCAAAGTAATTGGATCAGCCCGATCAGCATGGTCTTCCCCATAGACCAACTCTTTACGATAAGCCGCTTCTACTTTTTGGTTATTAAATTCAAGACCAGGTAACTTAATACCCACCACCATCAACAAGAAAGTTCCAAATAATGCCCACCCTATAGATGCCCATACCAATGAATATTGCAACTCACCAATGATCGGAAGTACAGGTACTTTACTCGACAAAACAAAGAGTAATGGCAGAAAGGCTATTAACATTAGTATCGCACGAACTAATTCCACACCTAGATCTTCTACAATCGTAGCAAAACGCATAGTGTCTTCCTGTACACGTTGCGAAGCACCTTCGATATGCCTCAATTTATCCCAACGGCTTACATAGTATTCATTCATAGCGGTACGCCACCTAAAGATATAATGACTTGTAAAGAATGCGATAATTACCCCACTCATGACTGAAATACCTGCTAGGGATATAAATGTCGTAGCTTCGCGATAAAGCATATTCACATCACCGCCGCCAGTACTGAGGATTTTTTGAATTGCATCCCAAAATGGTACGTACCATGCATTGACAGCAACGCTCACTTGAACGCTCAACCAGATACTAAAGAGTATGAAAGCAGAACCCAAAACTGACCAACCTTGCCAAGGGTTATTAGATTTCCATTTCCACAACAAAGCGAACAGCGATGTTGCTACAAAGAACCAAAGATAAAACCAGAGGAAAGATGGCGACCAAAAACGACTGATTCCTACCACTAGCTCTGCATCTGCATATCCATTGGGGAAACCCAAATAAGTTCCCCAATTTTTTCCGCCTGCAAAATTCCAAAGCCCTATATTGACAATACACCACAGTACCAAAGAGGAAAAAAACCATTTCGGATGTGGAAAAAAAGACTTAAGCATCGACTTTTGTTATCCCTAATTTTGTTATGAATACTATTTTTTGCATACTAATCCTAAAAATTTGAATCGTCTTCGATTTTTAGAAAAAATTTGTTATTTATGTTTGGTTTTATTCACTTAAACAGCTGAGCCAGTAGAATCACTGAAGTCATAATAGATCATGACTTTTTATGAAAACTCAAATTGCCTCAACAGATCCACCCACTATGACTGAAATCCAAGGATATGAATATCAGATTAATTTAGAATCGGATGACTTTAAAAACTTTACTTCAAAATTAGATCAGAAATTTTTTGGCTGGTTTTTATCGCCAACTGATCGACCCATTGACTATAATAGGCTGAAATCCAGAGTGTTATCAGGATAAAAATAACAGAAGCAATTATCGCTGAAATTGTATATTGCAGTCCGATACTTAATAAATAATTAAAAATCGGTACGCCCACAACATAGAGCGTAATCAGGTGGAGTAGATAGATGGAGAATGAAAGCTTACCGAGCCAAACCAAAACTTTTTTATCTAAAAATTGAGAAAGCTTTGGGCTCATCAGAATGCTGTAGACAATCAACATACCCGCAAAAAAATTACAGTAATCATAAGTACGCTCACCTAAAACTGCATAAATCCATTGATAAGAAGCGCTACTGCTATGTGCACCTGCCAAATACAGCCCACTCAGTAACAATGCAATGGATAAAGTAAGGCTGAGTTGCTTACCATATAAGTAATAATAAATACCAATTACAAAACTACTAATGCCTAAAAAGAATCCCTCTCCCTTTAGGTATAACGCAATCAATGGCAATAAAATTGATCCAATGAAAAATGCCACCCGACTGAACTGATAAATATAAAGCAGTAAGAACAATACTAAAGATCCAATCAACTCGATGTGCATCGTCCACAGCACCCAATTGACAGAGCTTTCAGCAAAGAAAAAAGATCCAATTGTCCCTTCATAAAGGG
This sequence comes from Acinetobacter sp. CY81, assembly GCF_059515925.1. Taxonomy (NCBI): domain Bacteria; kingdom Pseudomonadati; phylum Pseudomonadota; class Gammaproteobacteria; order Moraxellales; family Moraxellaceae; genus Acinetobacter; species Acinetobacter sp. CY81. The sequence goes on along the minus strand of NZ_JCAKNC010000002.1, from coordinate 182,643 downwards.
CGAGCTTTAAACTCACGTCCTGCGTGACATAAGCCTGAAACCAACCATTCATTTGACTGCTATCTATGTGAATGGTTTGAAATACACCCCAAACCACCAAACAGGATATAACAGCAGGTATAGCCAAGCGTGGATAGCGCTTAATCAACATACTTTTAATTTTGAACTCAGCCTGTTCAGGCTTTCTTAAAATGGCATAAGACAGTACAAATCCGCTCAGTACAAAAAATAAAAATACTGCTGCTGTACCTGAGTACCAAAATGCAAAGGGAGAGTTATGAATAAAGGATTGCCATATAGATGTTGAAACTTCTGCAGGATTAAAGTGATGCAAAAAAGGAAAAAAACTTAAACTTAAATGGGAAAATACTACAGCCAAGCATGCCAATCCTCGAATGCTTTCAGCCGAATTGAGTTTTACCATAAAGCTATATTTTCCTATTTATCGTTAAAAGAAGAGTTTGAATATTTACATTCAAAGAAGTTAATTCAAATCATTCAATCCGAATAATCTTCCCAGACTCATCATGATGTACCGTCACAATTTTCTGCTGACGAGAACGATGAATCTGTTCTGCAGAAAGCTCAAAGTGCGCTGCATAATCCTTAATGCCTTTGGCTTGCACGTATTTGATCGACTTCGCTGGAATAAAGTTACTCCACAACCACAGCATCAATGCACATGCCAAAATGGCAACAAAACCATTTTCAATTACACTCCAAAACACATGCATGATTTGATTAACAAGTTGATGATTATTCTGGTCAAACACTCCCAGTGAAATCATCAAGGGTTGCCATAACACTAACCATCCTGCCCAAAGCAACACGGTCGTCATGGCAGTCAAGCATCGTTGTTGCCAAGGCAACTGATGGCGTATATCAATAATAATGGACTGAATATTCACAATACTTTTCTTCCACTAGCTGTCTTCACGAACACCGCGGTCGGGACTAACCCAACGTGCACGCTTGCGATCGTTACGTAACAACACTTTAGGCATGGCTACAATTGTTGCTGATACAGTAATCACCCAAAATAGGAATGGATACCAAATCATCCAAAAATAGTTTTTTGCTAGCCCTTTTTCATATCGACTGTCCATCCACATGCTAATTGCAAACTGGAATAAACACGTCGCCCCGATAAAAATCCCTGTGCCATATGGCAAAAATGGTGAGCTGACATCTGGAAATCCAACCGCTGGTAATAACCAACTTAGAATCCAAAGTATCACCATAAACAACATCAAATAAGACCAAATCAAAGTCAGGCTCATTTCCAACAATAATGGCCATAAGAAATTCAATTTGGGTTTAAACAGTACATCTATATTTTTGGTCAGGACTTGCGCCCCGCCCATTGCCCAACGCAGACGTTGATTCCATAATCCCGAAATCGTTTCAGGCATCAGTACCCAAACAATCGCATTCGGCTCAAACTCAATATCCCAACCTGCACGTTGCAATTTCCATGAAATATCGATGTCCTCGGTCAGCATATTAGGTGACCAATAACCCACTTCATGCACTGCACTTTTACGAAACGCAGTGATTGCCCCTGACACCGTAAATAATCGTCCAAATGTCCTCTGCGCTCGCTTGATCATGCCAATAATGGATGAAAATTCACCAACTTGTACACGACCCAATAAGGTCGAACGATTACGAATCCGTGGATTACCTGTCACAGCAGCGACCGTTGGATTATTTTGAAAATGACGAATCATCCATTGAGCTGCATGCGGATCCAGTAAGGCATCACCATCGATTCCCAATAGATATTCAGCTTCGGTCACTAAGCTTCCCGCTTGAAGTGCCATAGCCTTACCTTGGTTTTCAGCCAAATGTACAACTCTTAAGTTTGCACATCGTACACTCATACGGTCTAATACATCACCTGTATGATCTGAGCTTCCATCATTAATCGCAATGACTTCAAAATTCGGGTATTCCAATTGTAAGGCTTGACCGATGGTTTCTTCGGCATTATCCCCTTCATTAAAACAAGGCACCAATACGGCAACCAAAGGATATTCGTTTAATAAAGGTGGTAAATCAAAGGCAGGTTCTTTTCGCTCACGAATACAAAAAATCAAAGCCCCTATCATCCAGAGATAAGACATAAACAATGGATAATAGAAGATGAAATTGAGTATCGACTGCCAAAGATTTTGAAAAGTGTGCATGTATCTAAATTGCCTTAGGGAATCAAACCAGAAGGTTTGGTGTCAAATACAGCTTTCAGTATTTGTGGATTAGGATGATGATCAAATGGATTGTCTGGGTAATACCCAACATGCAATGCACCTTGTTGATAGAGTGACTTAAAGCTCTCCGCCATTTCTTCAGAAGAAACTTTATTGTTGTTTCTCCAATCCACCGCCTGAATTTCAAATACGGTTTTTTTCAATCCATTTGAATATTTTGACACACGGTTGACTAAGTCTTTAAAGAATTGATCTTTATCCTCAACCTGTTCCATATAAGGCATTGCCATAATCGCAGTAAAATCATAATGATCAAGCGAACGTTCTAAAGACTGTGCATACCAATTTTCAGCATAAGCAGACAATGCGACTTGAGCATACATATTTCGTGCCGTCATTAAGAAAGGCTGGTAATAACGAATTTCTTGTGCCAATTCCATCGAAAAATCATCAATGGTTTGCGTTTTTAAAGCTGTCCACTTTTGCAGTTTCTTCTCATCTGCACGGATACTGGATAACTCTACAGGTAAACCTGCTTTTTTATAGGCTTTAAGTGCATCAGGACTAGCATCTTCATAATCTGACATGGTCGCATCATCATGGAAAATCACCCCATTAAATGAAGAAGACTTCGCCAAGTCTTGATAAATGCCTTTAATAATTTTTTGAGCAGGTTTTGAATATGGACTCAAACGGTGATAGCCCATATTTAAGTGTTTACCTTTCGCCACTTGTTGGGTTTTCACAATATTTTTGGAAACTGGATTGGTTTTGGGCAGTTCCCATGCATAAACAGGCATCCATGCATAGACACGACTCACTTGAGTACGTGTTTGAATCTGCCAACTTACGCGGTTAAATAAATCTTCACGCATTGGTATATAGCGGTTTGGGAAATACACCAAATCAGCAGAACCATTGCCATCTGGGTCAGAGAAAGCCTGTAAATACACCGTATTCACATTCATTTCTTCAATACGATCTAACAACATACCCAAATTACGTTCTTGCTGTTTTGGATCAGGATCGTAAATATAATCCAAATCCACATGCATCACTTTTTGAGGACGATGATTGTCCGTCCACTGTTGTTGGCGTGCATGAATTTCTTTTTCTAAATCAGCTGGCGTTGTATCGTTTTGAATCAAAATTCGATTCAATTGCCCTTTAAGCTGATGCTGATGTCCACCTAAATCATCCAAGGTTAAACTTAAAGGCATACCCGCTTGTTGTGCCAATTGCACAGTTTTTTGATTATATCGACCATATGGCCAAACCATTGCACGTGGTGCTTTCAGTCCATGCTGTTTGAATAGTTGATTATTTTTGACTAAATCACGTTGAATACGTTGCGCATAATCACGGTCTGATTCATAAGTACGCGTTGCGCGATCATAGAGTCTTGTTGTTGCTGCAGGCTGAGTATTGCCCTGTGGATTACCTAAAATCCCATGATGCAAATCATAGCTATGGCTGCCAATTTCAACCAAACCACTTTTCTGCATCTGTTGTAGTTGCGTCCAACTCAACATTTGATTCCGAGAAACCGACTCATCACCAAACTTCACCTTTTGCTGAGTCGTTGGTTCTAACCACGCGCCCACTATCGATAAAAGCGCTGGAATTTGACGCTGATCTAAAATAGGAAAAACAGTCTCGTAAAAAGAAGCATAACCATCATCAAAAGTGAGTAATACAGATTTTGGAGCAAGTTTTTTAAGTCCAGATTTGGCTTCTAAGACTTGATCTACACTCACAAATTGATAGCCATTTTTAGTGAGCCAATCTAAATGTGATTTGAACTGGGTTGCTGTAACAGCATAATTTGGGATCAGGCTATTTTTATTTTGAGTCACTTCATGATAAGACAAAACGGTCAGTTGTCTTAATTGATCACTCTGACGGTCGGATGGATTCTTTTCTTTCGCCATTACAGATGGCGTAGCGAAAGCACCCAAACACGATATTGCAATCATGGCTGTCAGAGAAAAAATACGAGATGTCATAACATTAACCCTATTGCCATTTACACAGATTGCAAAAGCTGAATTGACCGTTCAATTGTATACAATGATAATGGAATTATCTGAATAAAAATGAATAAAATCAAAAGCTAAAATGGCTTTGATAAAACAGAAAGGAGTAAGAGATAAATTCAAATAAAACTATGACCGAATTAAGTTGGGCATTTAAACACTATTCAAGTGTTTTTTCTGTGAATAAATGTAGCTTTATTGAATCTAAACCCTTCATTAATCGAACATTTTCTTTATTATTTTACAGTTTACAGTCTGAATGCTAGTCAGATCACAAAGTTTCTAAAATTCTAGAACACTTACTCAACACAAGCTCGCCTCACCCCCCTTTCCTCTCATTCTTCATATTGATGAATAAGTGCTTTGAGAATTAAACCAATATTAAAAAAGCCCTCAAAATTGAGAGCTTTTCTAAATAGATCAGTCTTTAAAATGAAAGATCAATCAAATATTAATCACGTGTTTTCACGTCATATAATTCAATTTCAAAAATCAAATTAGAATTCGCAGGAATGATGTTACCCATTTTGCGTTCACCATAAGCCAAATGAGAAGGAACGATTAATTTACGTTTTCCTCCCACTTTCATACCGATAATGCCTTGATCCCAGCCTTTAATCACACGGCCCGTACCAATCACTGTTTCAAAGTAGTTACCACGATCAAGTGAAGAGTCGAATTTAGTGCCATCTTCTAACCAACCTGTGTAATGCGTTGTAATCAAAGCACCTTTTACCGCTTCTTTGCCTTCACCTAAAACCAAGTCAATAATTTCTAATTCAGCAGTCATGTTCAAATCCTAATATCACATTTTTCAATACGTGCATTATAAACGTTTTGGCTTGTATCAATGTTGAAATTGCAGAAATACAATCTGATCTTATAAAAATTATATTTTAAATTAAAAAAAGGATGCCAATTTCAGCATCCTTTTTTGATTGAGCGTATTCAGTTTTATTGCAACTGAGTCCACTCAATTTCAGCTTGTGCATTATCACCAATCAATGTCCATTCACCATCCATGACATTGAGTTGTAGCTGCATAGTCCGCTGACATAAGTCTTGGATTTGAGACGTGGATTTTTCACTCAACTGCCAAACTTGAACATTTTTCAAGGTCTTGAGTTTGCTATTCCGTTTGTACCATTCATCTACGCTTGAACCATAAGTTACGACTGCCACTTCTTTACAACGTGCACTGGCTTTTTTAACTTTATCTTCATCTGGGCTACCAACTTCAATCCACTTTTCCAATTGACCTGTCAGGTCTTTTTGCCAAAGTGCCGGCTCATCAGTTTCAAACAAATCTTTGGTAAACTCTAAACGCTCGTCAGCGAAACGTGCATAAGCCAATAGGCGTACCATTAAGCGTTCAATCGTTTCAGAAGGATGTAATGCCATCGTCAGTTGATAATCACCATATTGGTGAACATCCATATTGGCAATATTCAAATCTGCCTTATAAATTGTAGCTTTAAGCGCCATACCAGAGTCCTCAAATTTGGCGCTAAGCATATAAGATTTTGCCTTAAATTACTTTTATTTTTCAGCAGAATCAATTCGACAAGCTAAAATGGCTGTTTCCAGCTCAAACCAATCTCGTTCATGTTGAACAATGATTTCAATACGATTATCAATATTTTCCTCACCAGACTTATAGTTCAATTGTTCTGGATTAAAATTAAAAGTCATCCATCCCTGATTGGTATTAAAAATCCCTTTGAGTCTAATCCAGTCTGTTTGATCACACAGCACATCTAAAAGATCATAAAAATCAAATTGCCAACGCTTTGAGAACTTCCAACCCGCCACCGTGTAACCCTGTGCACTTTCAACATAGTGATAAGGAAGCTGTTTAATCTCCGCTAACACCCCGTCTTTAGGTGCATTACGTTGAATTTGAATCAATGGCTGAATTTGGCGCTGAACCCCATTAAATTTAAGATCAATATTGTGCATGTCCAAATTACCCATATCTGCTTTTAGCCACTTTTGGACATAAGCCAGATACTCACTTTGTAATTCTGAAAGTGCTTTTTCATCTTCATCGTTCATCTGGGCAACATGAGAAACCACGACAATCTGTGCTGCTTTTAATTGATCTTGATAAAGATGCTGCTTTTTCCACTCAGTATCATGTAAACGAGATCCATCTACCACCGTAACCAAAGCTCGCATATCAATCAAACTTTGCCAATGTGGTTCAGTTAATTGTTCTAAAAGCTGAGCAGGATGCCCCAAACCTGTTGGTTCTATAAATAATCGATCAGGTTTTGATTCTTGAATCAGGCGTGATAGTGCAATTTGCATTGGTAATTGACTGGTACAACATAAACAACCACCAAGTAACTCTTTTACTTGATACCCTTCAGACTGAGGCAATAACTGCTGATCCACTCCAATTTGACCAAACTCATTCATTAAAACTGCCCAAGTTTCACCTTCAGGCTTCTGTGCAAGCAATCGTTGCAAAAGCGTGGTTTTACCAGCCCCTAAAAAGCCAGAAATGATATGCGTTTTAACTTGAGTTTGATGAATCAGTTTCAAAATAATCTCGACGAATCGTTTTGTGATGAATAAAGGAAGTTTAAAAATAAATGGGAATTAAACTCTTCCATCATTGTTTATCGTTGTCTGATGAAATACAAGCCATGCGCTAAAAATATCAAGCCAGCACAGCTTAAATTTTTTAATTCATTGATATAAAGATATTAAATAATAAAATCTACCTCATAGAGACACTCAGATATATTTTTAATATCTAGAAAATGAATTAATTTATATGTATCTATTCATAACCCCAATCAAAAAATTACGTTAAAATTCTTAAATGTGTTCATTATAAGTAAAAATAATGTACAAATAATAATCAATAATTCATATTTTCATACATTTTAAACAGATCGTTAGTGCCCTTTTAAACAAAAGAAAAACAAAATTGGTGGCTTTGTAAGGCTGTTGTAACTCGCTCTGTTACGCTTTGTTGATTTGATTGCCCAGATTGGATTATGGGCTTAGCATGATTTTCGTTACTTCGATTGTATTGGCTGATTGCTACAGCGAATACATTCATATTTTTTTCAACACCTCAGCTTGAACCAATCTATGCCAGTTTAGGCACTGATGAGTTCATCGCATTATGATTAAATGAATAAGGATGCCACCATGAAATTAGTTAAAACATTACTTGCAACTACATTAGCTTTCACTGCATTTTCTACTTTTGCAGCAACAGTAAAAGATGATGCTAAAGATAAAGAAAGCACTGTAATCGCTTCTTCTCAAGAAAATCCAGTGAACTCTGAAGCACCTGCTGCTAGCCCATCTTCTGCTCAGCCTTCTACTGATATTGCTGTTGAAGAATCTACAGTTACACCATCTACAGCTCAACCTGCTCAATAAGCTAGAGTTGATTATTTGTTCAACATGTAAATCAACTACAATTAAAAATCATAGGTAATATTGAGCTTTTTTTCAGGCTGATCTTTTAAGTTTAATCTTTAAAAATATGCCTTCATTAAGCCTATTCAAGGATGAATATAAAAGATGAGATCTATTCAGATCTTATCTAACAAAGAGGTAGAGTCTCCATCGCTCTACCTCTTTTCTTTTTTCATTTTAAAACCTTTATTTATAAGTAATACTCAAAATTGTGACAGCTACTCAACCCATAATTTCTATTAATAGCCTACTTTGAATATGATTCTTAATAATTAAGTATCCTCAATTTTAGCGAATATTTCAGCTTTGAAACATTGAATAGTCTGTTTGTAATGTTTTAGAAACTTAGCTCGACTTTCTAATGAGAATAAAATATAAAGCGAACTGCATCACACTTTTTTATCTTTAATTTATTCTTTCATGTTGTAGAGAAAATAATAATGAAACTTAGAAATTTAGCCCTAGGTGCTATACTTGCTATTGCACTTGTGGCTTGTGCAAAACCCCTACCTGCTGAAAAAATTGCCTATGCTGGCACGTGGACAAGCGCTGATAGCCGAGTGAATATCACCATCACCCCTGAAGGGCGAGTTGAATATAGTAATGAACAGCCGGGTAAAAGCTCTTCAGTTTCTGCACCGATTAAATCATTTGATGGGGATAACTTTGACGCAGGCATTGGACCACTGAGCACTGAATTTAAAGTGACTCAACCTCCTAAGCAAGATGCACAAGGTAATTGGTTCATGATTATTGATGGTCATACCTTGGCTAAAGTTCAATAAAACAGTAGTCATCGAATACAATCAATAAAGTTCAAAATATTGCCTGCTACGAATAAAGCTTAAGTAATTTAAATCCTTTAAATTTTAAATATAAAGGTTTAAAACTTTTCAAAATTAAAGTGAATTCAGCTTTAACATCGAACAATAAAAAAAGATCTCTTACGAGATCTTTTTTTATTGTGAATTTCTAATCAACTTTAAACTGATTTTTTATAAATGCTGCATGACGGATGGTGATTTTCACTCAAACGTGCAATTTTACGATGTTCTGCTGCTTCAAAACGGCAACGCTTCCAATCATTATCTAAATTTAAACCTGGAATCTGTTTCGGTTTGCCTTGTTCATCCACTGCAACCATCGTGAAATAGCAGCTATTGGTATGTCGAACGGTACGCTTTTGAATATTCTGTGCTTCAACTCGAATACCAATTTCCATAGATGTACGACCGACATGGTTCACGCTCGCAAGAAATGTCACTAACTCACCGACATGAATAGGTTCTTTAAAATTCACCTTATCTACCGACAAAGTCACCACATAAGAACCTGAATAACGGCTTGCACATGCATATGCCACTTGATCAAGCAGCTTTAAAATGGTTCCACCATGCACGTTTCCAGAAAAGTTGGCCATATCTGGAGTCATCAAAACAGACATTGTTAATTCGGATTGATCATCTGTTAGAGGCATCGTTTGATCGAGTGAAGACATATATTTTGAACCAATAAATGACGTGAAAAGATATATTTATATTATATCTTTATTTTGCACAAACTTTGTTTAATTCAACGTTTAAAATTGTTGAAAATCGTTGATTTGTAAAATTAATCTTTTTCAAAATATCGATCATTAAAAAAACAGCACTGAAAATTAAATAATCTGCATGATTAAATCAATATTCAAAAAATCATATCTTCCCGAGTTTGTTTAATTCACGCTTCACTTTCAACAAGTCGCATCATTTCAGCAGAAATATTATTAAAATGAAGGGCTTCTTGAAGCGAACAATCATATTGAATTTGATAGGTTTGATCAGGATTAATTTCAACAATAACAAAAACCATATCTGGCTTATTCGATAACTGAACCTTTTGCCCAACTAAAAATAAAGACATGAATTTCCTCAATTAATTATATTTTATCTTAAATTACCAAACATAAATTATTATTTTGGATCATGTTTATTATATTAAAATTGACCAATAAGTAAATTTAAAACGATGATTTATTAAGATATTATACTTATTGAGTTATACCCTATAAGCATAACTCTTATTTTGAGATCATCTTGTTTTAGAAAACAAATAAAATAAACAATACTTTGTAAATTATTCGGCTTGTACTGAATATTGTTGCGCTTTTTCTGCTTTTTTTGAGTTCACTAAAACCTCGATACGATTTAACTTTTGCTGCGTAGCCACTGCTCCAGCCTGCATGGTCATTTCACGCCCTTTAACATCAAAAATATGAATCTTTTCACGCAAATCAGGCTGAATCACAATATCTGCATTTTTAAGTTCTTCCGCAGCCAAACGATTCTGCATAATGTTAATATTTTGGTTAAACATTCCCCAAACATTACTTGTTTCAGTATGAATCGGCTGAGCTAATATATCTACAGCAATAATAATATCTGCACCCAAATCTCGCGCCACATTAACAGGCACAGGACTGACCAATCCACCATCAACATAATCGCGACCTGATATATTCACTGGAACAAACATACTCGGGATTGAAATAGAAGCACGTACAGCCTGTCCAGTACTTCCTTTATTGAAAATTACTTTATTACCATGTTTCAGTTCTGTCGCAACGACATACATGGGAATTTTCATATCTTCCAACCGCTTTTGATCCACTTGTTCATTCACGTAATTTTCGACTTTCGATCCATCAAAGAATCCTTGAAGTCCGATATTAAACTCTCGTACATCATTCACTTGCATATTTAAAGCAATGTCTTTGAGCTGTTGCGCTGTTTTACCACTGGCATAGATTGAACCTGCAATACTGCCTGCACTTGTACCAACGATAAAATCTGGATGAATTCCATTTTTCTCCAAAACCTCAATTACACCAATATGAGCATAACCACGCGCACCACCACTTCCCAAAACTAAAGCAATGATTGGTTTTTTATTTTTTTTGTTTTTAAAAACGTTGTAGTCCAACTCAGATCTTGCTTCTGTGCTTACATTTTTCTGAAGTAGTTGAGTCGATACTTGACTGGGTTTTACATTGTTTTGCTGGCATGCAACTAAAGCAAAACTTGTGAAAAATGCCATTATTTTTAAAAACTTCATACACGCACGAATATAAGCAATAGAAAATCTAACCTATCAAAGCATAACATTAGCATAAATTCTGTATGAATTATTTATAACAATTCGACATTGATGTCTTAAATATGGAGATTTGAGTCTCATTTTATGCTTTCTTGTTTTAGTCTCAAAGACAGCGTTAAATCATTAAAATTTAATCCTTAAGATCAAAAAAGCCCTATCGAAATAGGGCTCATTAAAATCAAAAAAATCAATCAAATTAGCTAAAGAATTTAAGGATCATTTGAATCACTGTAGCATTAATAATATCTACGAAAAATGCTCCACATAGAGGAACAATCAAGAATGCCTTATGCGATGGACCATACATATTGGTGATGGCTTGCATATTTGCAACAGCAGTAGGAGTAGCTCCCATACCAAAACCACAATGACCGGCAGCAAGCACTGAAGCATCGTAATTTCTACCCATTACGCGGAAAGTAACAAATGCAGCATAAAGCGCCATAGTTAAAGTCTGTGCACCTAAGATTACAACTAATGGACCAGCAAGATCAGCTAATTGCCATAGCTTTAAAGATAATAATGCCATCGCTAAATATAAAGATAATGAGGCATTACCAAATACATCAATAGCACGATCGAAAATCGTAACCTTAAGAACGCTCTCAAGAATGTTACGTAAAATCACACCACCAGCCAATGCCCATACAAAAGTTGGTAATTCAAACCAAGTCCCTTTACTAAAACCTGTCATGAACTCAGCAAATGCTAAACATGCTGCAAATAAACCTAAAGTCGTAATCGCATTATCAGCTGTAATAAGACGGACTTGATTGCGATTTTCAAAGGCTACAAATTCGGTTTGCTCATTTAAAGACGTCGAAGGATCATTATTTAAATCAGTTTGTCCAACAGTTCCTGGGGTGGCGATTTTGTATTTATTGATTAAAAGTTTAGCTAATGGACCACCAATAATACCACCGATGATTAAGCCGAATGTCGCACTCGCCATACCTAATGCTAGCGCACCTTGAATGCCGTGCTCAACTTCAAGAATTTCACCCCAAGCACCCGCTGTACCATGACCACCAGTTAACGTAATTGAACCTGCAATTAAACCAATTAAAGGGTCAATTCCAAGTAAAGTCGCTAAACTGATACCAACAGCATTTTGCACAATGATAAAAGATGCAACACAAACTAAGAAAATGACTAATCCCATACCCCCTTCTTTAAGCTTTGCGAAGTTAGCGCTAAGACCAATCGAAGCAAAGAAGATCAACATGAAACTTGTTTGTAATACTGAACTAGTGGTGATGCTATATCCCCACAGATTATGCACAATTAAAGAAGCAACAGCTGCGACCAAACCACCAGCAACAGGCTCAGGAATATTATATTTTTTTAGAAAATTGATATTATTTACTAGGAAACGACCAAGTAATAAGACGATTACCGCTGCAATGAGCGTGTAAAAAGCGTTAAAAGTTATTTCCATCATTAATACTCATCAAATACAACGTGAAATTTTTAATGTCATGCTTATTTTTTTAATTAGCAAGATGATTCAAACGATATCCAATTTCCAAAAGATTTAACTTGAGAATACCTAAAAGTCAAACCTATTCCATGATCAAAACGATTATAGATACCATCGTTGACCTTATCTTAATTGCGGATATAACTTAGATTCAATTATGTTAATAAAAAACATACAGACATTAAAACAAACAAGTTTAAACATAAAATCGCAAGCCTGCCTAATAATGATCCAAATTGGATACATTGATTCCTCTGAACATCCCTTAACCTTAAACTTTAGAATCAAAGTTTTGAAATACGAGAGGCGAGCATTTCGAATACTAGGCGGTGATTATGCACTTTTTTTTATAAATGTCTTTACTTTCGTTTATTGATTAGCCATATTTTTTATCGACTTTAGTCTTATACCTACTCTTTTAAATAATAAAAACTCATATCTAAATAATAAAAAACCGAGGCATAAACCTCGGTCTTAATTTCTATGTATTTAATCAATTAGAAGTTGTATTTAGCCATTAGACCCACACGATTGTCTTTAAATGATTGTCCTGCAAATGTTTCACGCTTACCATTGATATATTCAACACCCAAATCAATTGGTTTAACAGGTGTATAAATCAAGTTTGCCCAAGCTTGTTGAACTTTCTCATTTGCTGATGTATTTAATGAAGCGTACTCTGTGCCATCATCTGCAAATACAGCGCCATAGGCTAAAGTTGTGCGTAATTTTGGTGAAATTTTATAAGTTCCACCCACTTGTACACCAATTGCTTCGTTTTGCTCAATATCATTCGTTCCATCAAGTGTATATGCAGAGTTCGAACCATATAAGTAGTTACTGTTACCTTTGATATAAGTTACATCTGCAGAAACTTTAAGCGGGTCTGAAACTTGGTAATTTGCACCAACCGCCACACCAAAACCAATTGCATCGTCTGTAGAATCAGCTTTGTAATGTTCAACTAACGCACGAGCTGAAGCCTGACCTTTTCCTTCAGCAAAACCTTGGGTCACTTTTGCTGTTAAATTTGGCAAACTGTATTTTAAGTTCGCACCAGAAGAGTTACCTTCTTCAGCAGATACAAATAGTTGAGTTTGAGGGGCAAGTTTGTGTGAATAACGAACTTGAGGAATACGAGTTGTACCACCACCTACGTTAGTACCAAAATCAATCATTTCAGGTGCATGGTTTGATAAGAAGTTAGACGTAGTTTGACCAAATAACCAATTGTTCAACGTTAAATAAGCATGACGAATACGAAATGCTCCATTAGCATCACTTGTACTACCAGCAAAGTCAGCCTCAACTTTACCCCCCACATCAGCGCCTTCAATATTGGTTTTAAAGTCTAAACCAATACGTGTCGTTTTTGCCGTTGCACGTAATTTATCTGATGCTTCACCTGTACTTGTATGTACTGAGTTAAAGTCATTATCAGCACCTTCAATGATATAGTTAGCATCCCCACGAGCAAAACCATAAACAGTGACTTCTGCACCTGCTTTTGTTTTCGCTTTAGCCGCTGTTACTGCAGGTTGAGAAGCAACTTCCGCTAATCTCACTTGTTGGCTTTGTTGAACTTGTTGCTGTTGATTCACTAATGCTTTTAACGCTTCAATTTCTTGGCGTAATTGTTGGATTTCTTCTTTTTCTGTCGCTGCATGTACAGAACCCATCATTACAGTTGTTACTGCAATTGCTAAACCTTGTTTAAAAAAAGTGCGACTCATTTGGATCTCCAAAAATGTTTTAATGTGCATCCGTGCATTTGATTATTCTTGATCACAAACAACAATTAAAATGTTTATCCCAGGTAATAAATAATCTATCAAACCAACGCACTACTCTGCATTAAACCGATAAGTAATAAAAGTAAAAATTATAAGTAACATAATGTGTATCAACACATGACTTAATCTAACAAGTTCTTCACAATTTTCAAATCAATTTTGTCAAATCAGGTCATAAACTCAAGCATATTTTATGATTATCATTTCAAATAACTTGATATATCTGTATGTTTAATCAAGTTTTATGCGCAAAATTTAGCCGTATTAGACCATAGTCTATACCTCAAATTATTGAACAATAACAAACTTATAAGGAAGTTTTAAAATGAGTAACGAGCAAGTCCAATACGTTGATGATGCTATCAAAAAGCGTCAATCCATCCGCGCTTTCCTCAATAAAGCTGTGTCGAACAAAACTTTAAAAGATATTTTAGAGGTTGCTTCAAGAGCGCCATCTGGTACCAATACCCAACCTTGGAAAGTCTATGTGGTAACTAGCACGAAGCGAGCTGAACTCATTCAAAAAGTATGTGCTGCACAAATTGCGCTATATCAAGATCCTCAACTGGCAACTCAGCATACAGAAACTTTTGCATATTATCCTGAAACATGGATTTCACCTTATATTGATCGACGTCGTGAAAATGGTTGGGGACTTTATGGTCTACTCAACATTCAAAAAGGTGAAAAAGAAAAAATGGCGGCACAGCATCTACGTAATTACCAGCTTTTTGATGCTCCCGTGGGTATCTTCTTCACTGTAGATAAAGCGATGGGAATTGGTTCAAAAATGGATATTTCCATGATGATTCAAAATGTGATGATTGCAGCTAAAGCGCGTGGATTGGATAATTGCCCTCAAGCGGCTTGGAATCATTTCCATGGCATTGTACTCAATGTTCTAGGTGCACCTGATAATGAAGAATTGGTGTGTGGTATGGCTCTAGGTTATGCAGACCCAGATCATATTGTGAATACCTTTGTCACACCACGTGAATCCGTTGAAAGTTTCACTGTTTTTTTAGATTAGTTTCTTCGAGTAATAAGATTGATCTTTCAAAAATGAATTAGCTCGTGAATTCGTCCTCAATCTTCTTAGGATGAATTCAGTTCAATAAAAGACTTGATCATGTTTTCGAGTAAATGATGTCAATTTAAGCTTTATAAATATGTAATAGTTATTCAATGATCATTAAAAACCATTGCTTTATCTAATCAAAATCTTAAATCACAACATGAACTTTAGAAACTGAATATGTTGATGCTAAACACTTTGTATCTTCGCTATTTTGCATAGTTTCAAAATCGCAATCAGTCCACCACACGTGAAAATCAACATCAGCAATCCCATATTCATCAATGGTGTCGCAGTGAGAAAATTTAAAATGACACCTCCCAATAAACCCAGTGAAAACTGTACACTTCCCATGATTGCACTTGCTGTACCTGCACGTGCTCCCTGTTTAGACATTGCTAATGCCATCGAATTTGGTCCTGTAAAACCAATTCCTGCCACTGTCATAAATAAACCTATCATGACAATCAATAATGATGGATCTGCAAGCCAACTCACTATAAATAGCATTGAAGATCCAATCACTTGTATTGACCCACCGATCTGCAAGCGACGGTAAATACTTAATGTATTGGCTAAACGCTTATTCAAAGAAGATAAAACGATAATCCCCAAAGCATTAAAACCAAACAAATAAGCAAACAACTGTCGATCAATCTTAAACTGATCCATAAATACAGCGGGTGCTGAACTGATATAGCAAAACAAAGCGCCCCCAGTTAGACAACCGGCCCACATAGGAAGCCTAAACGTTTTATCTTGAAAAATAGCACTATAAAGCAAGATGACTTGTTTAAAGTTCAACTTCAAACGACGCTCAATCGGCAAGGTTTCATCAAAAAAGAAGTGTACGCAGATTAAGCAAAATAGACCGATCAAAGACAGTGCAATAAAGACAGCTTGCCATGTGAAAAAGTATAAAATCCACGCACCTAATAAGGGTGCTAAAATAGGCGCTAATCCCATCACAATCATCATATTTGCAAATGCTTGAGCAGATGCTTGTAAATCCAATTTATCTCGAATTGCAGCGCGTGCCATGACTACACCTACACAACCGCCCAAAGCCTGTAAAACGCGAGCAGCAATCAAAGACCAATCATCAGGTGCTAATACGCAAAGCAAGCTTGCAAATGCGTACAGCGCCATACCAAAGTAAAGTGGCTTTTTACGACCAATACGATCACTTAAAGGGCCGTAAAACAACTGCCCTACAGCAAGACCAAAGAAATAAGCTGGCAAAGTATTCGATATTTGTTGTGTCGTCACATCAAAATAATCCGCCATTTCAGGCAAGGCAGGCAAATACATATCAATGGACAATGGTCCCAACGATGTAAAAAGCGCCAATAGCACAATCCAGTGCATCGAATATTGTTTTTGTTGCTTATTTTCTGTCATTTTGGATTTTCATTTTTTTAGACAATGCTGTGATGAGTGTATACTGATCTAAAGAATTTTAACGTCTGTTATAAGTGAATATTCACAAATTATTCATACTATAATGTGATTAATAAATTGAATGCACTGATAAAAAAAGGACTGGGGTTTGAATACTTGGTTGATGCAGCTGAAAAAAGCAACCTATAACACTTCCATGATGTATAACCTGCGAATGATTATTGCATTTTCAGGGACAGCTTTTATTCCCTATTTAATGGGTCAGCAGTTAATGACCATCCCTTTGACCCTAGGTGTTGTTGCAGCGGGTTTAAGTGATATTGATGACCGCTTCTCGGTCAGAATCATGAACTTGATTTATACCTATATTGGTTTTTTTATTAGTGCTTCAGCTGTTCAACTGTTATTTCCCTACCCGATTGTTTTTGCCATTGGCTTAATTGGCGCATGTATCGGTCTCATTCTGCTTGGCTCATTAGGTCGTCGCTATTCAACCATTTCCTATGGTTGTTTGGTCATCTCTGTTTACACCATGCTCGGTGTCGATTTATTTGATGATTGGTATATGCAACCTTTGCTACTGGTGATCGGCGCAATTTGGTATGGCATCATCGCAACGATTAGCTTTTTGATTTTTCCTGCACGAGAAGTGCAAGACCAACTTGCCAAGAGCTATTCGTCTTTAGGTGACTTCTTATTTGCAAAATCAAATCTATTTGATGTTGATATGACCGCAGAGAGCTATCAAAAAAGTATGATTAGTTTGTCGCTCGAAAATGGTAAGTTGATTGAAATCTTTAACGGCATGCGTACCACCTTATTAACGCGTCTTAAAGGTGACCGTGGACAAAGTGATACCCGCCGAAGTCTGCAATACTATTTTGTTGCACAAGACATTCATGAACGTGCCGATTCAGCGCATATTGATTATCAAATTTTGGCGAAAATCTTTGAGCACAGCGACATTCTCTTTCGATTTCAACGCATTCTCAGCTTACAAGCAAAATCCTGTAAAGACCTGAGTGATAGTATTGCCAATCGAAGCATCTATGTACACAACAGTCGCTTTGAACACTCCTTTAGCAACTTAAAATTCTCAATTGAAAAACTCAAACAAGATCAGCAATACGACTTGATTTGGATCAATGCACTGTATTCTCTGTTTCAAAATTTAAAAGCGATTGATGCACAACTTCGAAATGTAGAAACCGTTCGTAGCATTAAACTTGATAAAAACAAGCACATTGAAAACCAATTGAAAGATGATGATCTCAAAGGTTGGGAAGATATCGTTGCACGTATCCGTCAAAATTTAACCCCTGAATCAGTATTGTTCCGTCATGCGATTCGTTTATCGACAGTACTACTGGTCGGTTATATCTTTGTTCAGATTACGGATATTGAATATGGCTATTGGGTTTTACTGACCGCTCTTTTTGTCAGTCAGCCCAACTTTAACGCGACCAAACGTCGTTTGAGATTACGTATCTTAGGTACTATGGCAGGTATTGTTCTAGGTTTCGTCATTCTCTATTTTGTTCCTTCCATCGAAGGTCAACTGTTGCTACTCGTGCTCAGTGGCGTGTTATTTTTTGATTTGCGCAGTAAACAATATGCTCAAGCCACGGCTTTTATCACGATTCTGGCACTCATCAACTTTAACCTTGATGGTCTGGGCTTTGAAGCGGCCTTACCACGTATGATTGATACCATTATCGGCTGTGGTCTAGCATGGTTAGGTGTGACCTATATTTTCCCAGATTGGAAATTTCGTCGTCTACCCCACACCATTTCACGCTCCATTGAAGCCCAATGCCAATACCTATCTGAAATTGTCAAACAATATCAACATGGGCGTAACAACAGCTTAAATTATAGAATTGTTCGTCGTGCAGCGCATAACCGTGATGCAGATGTCGCATCACTGGTTTCAACTCTAGCCACAGAACCTGATTTTGATCCGACACAAAAAACCATGGCATTTGAGTTCTTGTGTTTAAGTCATACATTTTTAAGTTATATCGCGGCTTTAGGAGCACACCGTGATCAAATTCACGATCAAGACACATTAAAATTATTAGATCAGGCTTTGGATGATATTCAAGGTGCCCTACTGCACGATCAACGCCCAGAACTGAGCATTATCAATATGCAGCAACTGATTCGTAAACGTATGAATCAGACTGAAGAACTGGCATCAAAAGAGTTGATTGTGTTGCAGCAACTTCAATTGATTTTCAGCATTTTGCAGCAACTTAGTGGCTTAAAACAAAATTTAAGTCATGAACGCGATGATCAATCGACTGAATTGGCATCTATATAATCGGATTCTTTTTGCATTGGAAATTAGTACAATATACTCACTGATTGTATTAATTTAATGCTAAACTCCGTTTAGATTTACACTTTTTGTTAATGACACTATGACTGCGAAAAACGTTTACGCCTACACCCTACAACCTGTTCCTTATGAAGTTTCTGAAGCTGAACAACGCAATGCTCAACTCGCTATTTGGCGCAGTACCAATAAAATTGGAACCAAAGCTTGGGCGATCATGGCAGCAGTTGTGGTGCTTTCAATTCTTGGTTTGGTTTTAATTAAACATTATTCAAACGTAATTTGCTGGGTTGCACTTGCCTGTGTTGCTATCTACTTTTTAGTTCGTAAATTCGGACTGGAGTGGTATGTAAAACGTAAAATGAATGAGTTCCCAGTTGAACAAATTAAAGGGATCAAATTAGGTGTACAACCACACGGTATCGTGATGCGCCAAAAAATGGGCTTACAAGAAGGCGTTGGTACAGTGGGTTGGAGTGACATTTATGAATGGTATAACACTCCTGATTTTATCTTGGTGAACTTCAAGTTAAAAGGTCAGCAAGGTGCTTATATTTTACCTAAGCGCATGAATAGCAAAAACTTCTCTTTTGAAACTGTACGCAAACATTTGAATCAAACTGTTGGTGCACCTAAATCTTTATAATGCTATCGATCTAAAGATTTCATAGATTCCAATATTAAACCTCCTTTCATAGGAGGTTTTTTTATTATAAAAGATCTTTACTGAATGATAATGAGAATAAATATTATTCAAAATTCCACATTTTGCACATAGTCTTCATATATAATTCTCAAATCCTCCACATTTCATCCTAACTATAAGCTCATGCTAAAAAAAAGCTTTTTTCAGATCCATTGGTTTCTAGGTATCACAGCAGGTCTCATCCTCTCCTTAATGGGTGTGACAGGTGCGATTTATTCATACGAACAACAAATTCTAAAATGGATCAATCAGGACAGCTATACCGTTCAAGTTCATGATTCAGCAAAACTTTCCCCTGCTGAAATTTATCAGCACTTTCATACGCATAGTCCTGACCTAAAGATTAATAGCATCACTGTTGCATCCGCTGCGGATGAATCCTCTGTCATTAATCTGGTGAAAGAAGGTCAACGTCGTGGTCTTAACATGATGATTAACCCCTACACTGCTGAGATGCTTCCTGAAATTAAGGGTCGTGAATTTTTCGCTTTTATTCAGCAATTACACCGCAACTTAACCGTTGGTCCTGTAGGCAAACAAATCACAGGTGCTTGTGCGCTGATGCTGATTTTCTTTGTTCTGAGTGGTCTATATCTGCGTTGGCCCAAACGCCATACGTGGAAACAATGGTTCGCAGTAAAACCTCAACTTAAAGGTCGTAACTTTATTTGGGATTTACATGCGGTTGTAGGTACATGGGTGATTATTTTCTATCTCATTTTTGCCATGACTGGGCTGTATTGGTCATATGGTTGGTGGCGAGATGGAATGTTTAAAGTCATGGGGGTTGAACGTCCACAAGCGACTCAACAAGCTCAACCTCAACGTGAACGAGCAACTGGTGATCGTGGAGAA
Source organism: Acinetobacter sp. CY81 (assembly GCF_059515925.1). NCBI lineage: Bacteria > Pseudomonadati > Pseudomonadota > Gammaproteobacteria > Moraxellales > Moraxellaceae > Acinetobacter > Acinetobacter sp. CY81. The sequence goes on along the minus strand of NZ_JCAKNC010000002.1, from coordinate 162,173 downwards.
CGTGAATCTCGTCCGAAATCAATGGATGCAATCCAAACCCACCGTGCTTTAAATCAAGCATGGATCTCCTTCCCAACTCAATTGAAATATGAGTATTCAACACTCACGCTAACTTTACCTAAAAAAGATGATGGAAAACTTGAGCTAAGCTTTGTTGATAAAGACATTCAGCATGAACGTGCTCGCAACAAAGCAACCTACGATTATCAGAACAATCAATTTAAAGACGTTGAGCTTTATGAAGATAAAAAGCTAAATGAAAAAATCATGAGCAGCATGTTGCCTGTGCATCGTGGTAGTTTCTTTGGCCCTATTTATCAATTTGTCGCAATGCTTGCATCTTTAGCTATGCCTTTATTCTTTGTGACAGGCTGGATGCTCTACCTTAAGCGTCGTAAACAGAAAAAACTGACTTTAGCTGCAAAACAGTCAGGTGCTGCATTAACCATTGACCCAAATGCTACACCATGGCTCATTGCTTATGCATCACAAACAGGTGTGTCTGAACAGTTGGCATGGCGTACAGCAACCAGTTTGCAAGAAGCACATCAACCTGTAACGGTAAAATCAGTTCAACAGTTGACCGAAGCAGACTTAAAAGATGCAAAACAGATTTTGTTTGTAGCAAGTACCTATGGCACCGGGGAAGCACCTGATTTAGCCTCATCTTTTGAAAAGAAATGGCTCAACACGAGCTTAGATTTAAGTCATCTAAGCTACGCTGTACTTGCGCTGGGTTCTAAAGACTATCCAGACAGCTACTGTAGTTTTGGTCACAAAATTGCCGATTGGTTAAAGCAAAACAACGCAAAAGCATTGTTTAGCACTATTGAAGTCAATAATGCCGATAATGATGATATTCAACGTTGGAATGAGTCACTTGCTCATGCCTCTAAACTTGATTTAGCGGCGATGTCGATTGATAAAGTATTTGATGAATGGAAACTCAATCAACGTACTTTACTTAACCCCAACAGCCAAGGTCAGCCTGCTTTTAACATTGAGTTAACAGCTCAACATGAGGCAACATGGCAAGCAGGTGATATTGCAGAAGTTCGACCTGGCAACAGCACTGAACGACTTGAAAGCTTTATTGAAAAGTATCAAGTCAATCCAAATGCCTTGGTCGAATCATTACAAATTAAGATCAATGATGCACTTCGCTTTAAAAACCTAGATGTTGATGTTGAGCCTTTTGCGAATCTAGATCATTTATTGGAACAACTTGATGATTTACCTACACGTGAATACTCAATTGCCAGTATTCCAGAGCAACAAGTTCTCCGTTTAGTTGTCCGTCAACAGCTTGATGATCAAGGTCAACTGGGTTTAGGTTCAGGTTGGCTGACTCAGCACACAACCCTACGTGATAAAATTCAACTTCGTATTCGTACCAATGAATCATTCCACCTGATTGCGGATAATCGCCCAATCATCTGTATTGGTAATGGTACAGGTATCGCAGGTTTAATGAGCTTAATCTCAGCACGTATTCGCCAAGACTACACGGATAACTGGTTGATCTTTGGAGAGCGAGAGCAAGCGCATGACTTTTTCTATAAAGATACAATTCAAGCCTGGATCAATACAGCCATGCTAAAACGTATCGACCTTGCCTTCTCACGTGATCAAGCTGAAAAAGTTTATGTTCATCATAAACTACGTGAACACGCCGAAGAACTTAAGACTTGGATTGAAAAAGATGCCGTGATCTATGTCTGTGGTAGCATCGAAGGCATGGCAACTGATGTTGATTTAGCATTAACCGATATTCTCGGAGAAGCATGTATAGATGAACTACGAGAAGCTGGTCGATATCGTCGTGATGTTTATTAATACTTAGATCAGTCTTTGAATCTGCATACATTAAAGCCGAGCATTCATGCTCGGCTTTCTTCATTGTGTGAGATATATTTGGAATGCCATTAAAGATAGACAAGGCTTTGGGAATAACTCGATTTTAAGTATGATGCCTGTAATTCATACTGTCATACGACTCAATCATGCAAATTTTCTTTAGAATAATACTTGCAGTTCTTGGTTTGATATTACTGATCGATGGTTTGTATCTTTTAGCTCAAGGTAAAATTCATCTCGGGATTATTCTTCCCATCTTGATTGGCCTGATCTTTTGCATTCACGCCATTTTTTGGCAATCCATTCAAAAGATATTACAAGGTTCTAAACGCTTAAAAAGGATATGGCAAAGTTGTTGGGTTATTTTTAGCATTTGGCTTTTTTCATTGATCTTATTTTTCTCCTACATTCAGATGAATAAAAATAATGAAGCACAAATTCAGCCTGTTAAAGCCATCATTGTATTAGGTAGTGGCTTAATTCAGGGTAAACCCTCACCTACACTACAAGCACGTTTAGATCGTGCTGCGGAAATCCATCAACATACGCCGAATGCGATCATGATTGTGACAGGAGGATTAGGTTTAGCTCAAAAACAGACTGAAGCTCAAGTGATGTCACAGTATCTGCAACAAGATTATCAAATAAATTCCAATAACATCATACTTGAAGATCAAAGTACCAGTACCGAACTCAATCTTAAAAATAGTCAACCGATACTGATTAATCATCAAATTAACTTAAATGATCCAATTGCAATCACTACCAGTGATTTCCACACACCTCGTGCTCAAGCCATTGCACGTAAACAAGGTTATCAAAACATTTATAGCTATAGCGCAAATACACCGCTGGAAACACGCTATAACGCATGGTTAAGAGAATACTTTGCTTATATCAGTGGTTGGATTTTAGGAGAATATTAAGAGGTATTTTTAAATTTTTCTGAAATTGAGCTTTTAACATCGAATGGCTAAACCATTCGATGTTAAATTATTTATTTTGCATGTAAACGAATTTTACGCGGCAATGGTAATGGCTGGTCTTCAAAGCGTTTAGGTTCTTTAATATACAGCTCATAAAGATAAGCTTTTAAATCAACTAAAAACTGACGTCCTGATACCAACACATTTTGCCCTTCAGGCATTAAATTGATCGAAAGATGCGTATTCTGCTGACGAATATAAGGCACCATATTTTCTACAAATTGATTCAATGGCACTTCTTCAATAGCATAATCAGCCCATTTATCACGAATCAGCAATTGAGCAAGATTTTTATTTTGCCAAACGGCTAAAGTTTGTTGACCTGATGGTGTAGAACATAATGCCCAACCGTCATTATATAAACCATAAACTTTAGCTTGAGACACGATGGATTCAATGAATTGAGTATATTGTTCTTTAGGCGGAAGAATCGTATTTGAAATGGAAGTATTCGATTTTCGTTGGTATGGATTTCTCATAATTGTTTTTATATAAAATAGTTATCCCAACATTTTATACAAAAAACGTGAAATAGGAATACTTTTTAGATAAATATGAGATTTATATAGAATTTCTAGATTAAGAAATATGGTGGGCGCTGACGGGATCGAACCGCCGACATTCTGCTTGTAAGGCAGACGCTCTACCAACTGAGCTAAGCGCCCTGAAGAATAAAAATAGAGAAACTATTTTTATGATGCAAGAAAGAAATCTTGCTGGATGATACCAATTTTCATTTCAGGGAATGAAAATGGCGCAGCGGACGGGACTCGAACCCGCGACCCTCGGCGTGACAGGCCGATATTCTAACCAACTGAACTACCGCTGCACGGCAAACTTATAAATAAGTTTTATATCCGAAGATTTACATCTAAAGATATGGTGGGCGCTGACGGGATCGAACCGCCGACATTCTGCTTGTAAGGCAGACGCTCTACCAACTGAGCTAAGCGCCCTTAAAGGGTACAACTATTTTCGACTTTAGGATGGCGCAGCGGACGGGACTCGAACCCGCGACCCTCGGCGTGACAGGCCGATATTCTAACCAACTGAACTACCGCTGCATCACAAAAATCTGGTGGGCGCTGACGGGATCGAACCGCCGACATTCTGCTTGTAAGGCAGACGCTCTACCAACTGAGCTAAGCGCCCTTAAAAGGTCTATTACGTAAATGGCGCAGCGGACGGGACTCGAACCCGCGACCCTCGGCGTGACAGGCCGATATTCTAACCAACTGAACTACCGCTGCACTTACATAATATTGCTATTAAAGTACAAACAACGTGTTATCTGAATTAAGTGGCGCAGCGGACGGGACTCGAACCCGCGACCCTCGGCGTGACAGGCCGATATTCTAACCAACTGAACTACCGCTGCACTTAAAACATTTAACGTAAAGGCTTGGTGGGCGCTGACGGGATCGAACCGCCGACATTCTGCTTGTAAGGCAGACGCTCTACCAACTGAGCTAAGCGCCCTTTACGACTTCATCGTTTGTGTGGTGCATTATAGAGAATCCTCACAGCCTGTCAAACGCTTTTGCACAGGTTTCTGTGTTTTTCAGTTTGAGTGATTAAAAAATAGATCATTTCACTCAAAAAAGCTGTTTTTTGGTTATTATTGATCTATTTATGAGCTTATTTTTTAAAATATTTTTTCAGTTTTAAAATGAAATTTCAGATCAATCAATATAGAGCGCTTAATGTTTAAGCATTGATTTTACTTTCTGATAAAAAAACCAATGCACCCTCATCGATTAAATCAAAAACTTCTTTGACTTCTTTGCTATTCATGCGAATACAACCATGTGATTTGGGTATCCCCATCGGTTCTGAATCAGGTGTCCCATGAATATAAATATAACGATGATAAGTATCACATCCATTACCAAGGTTAAAACCTTCTTCTAGTCCCCTCAACCAAAGAATACGCGACAAAATCCAATCACGTTCAGGGTTTGACACTCCCAATTCTTCATTATAGATCTCCCCTGTCCACTGTCTTGCCTTGAAAACGGCATTGATCGGCAGTTCATGTCCATATTTATTTTCAATACGATGCCAGCCTCGCGGGGTTTTACCTGAATTTTCTTGCTCACCAATGCCATTTAAGCCACTTGAAATGACATAGAACTTATTTTTCTTAGGCAATGACAATGTTTGCGACTCTAAATCAATCACAATATCGGCTTGGTCCAATGTATACATATAAAATCTACTCTTTAAAGCCAGTTTCGAAGTTCATTCTTATTGATCAAACTTATTAAAGTGAATAGCAAATTGATAGTAATCACATTTGAAAAATATTAATCAAAAATCTAAGCAAAACGATTGAACAGAAAATGAATGACCTACGAATTAAGCTTAAATCATTAAATTATTTTATACATCTTAATTGGTTTTTTTAAATGATTTTAAGCACGCACGCCATTTATTCATTTTTTTCGATCTGTATATTTTCATTTTGTTTTGGCTTTTCAGGACGCGACCACAACCAGATTGCAACGATCAACATCGTCACATCGGTAAATATTTTTACCATTAAAGGTGCTGTAGTCAGCAACATTAAGATTGCACTACATAACATCATAATGCTCGCAAACCATTTAGCCTTGCGAGGCACCGTGCCATGTTCACGCCAATTTCTGAGTGTGTGTCCATATTTAGGATGATTGAGCAACCAAGCATCCATCTGCGGCCATCCTTTAGATGCAGCCCAAGCTGCTAGGATCAAAAATACTGTTGTTGGCATGCCGGGCAAAACCGCCCCTATAAAACCTAGTACCACAAATACAATCACTAGGCTGCGCCAAAACAATATTTTCATACCACAACTCATTCAAATGAATCTCATCAGTATATATGTTTTTATGGCAGAATCTGTTTGTAAATTGCTGTTCTCGCCTATTCTTATGGTCTTAGAGTCTGTTATGACGAATCTTTTTGAACCTTGGTTATCTTTCAAACACCCTTTAGTCAGACAACTGGCATTTGTCGTTGCTAGCCCAAGTATTTTGCGAGAAATCCCAGATGATTTAGTGTTGAAACATAATTTTGAAATACATAATGATCTTTTTTGGCATCAACAGTTTGCTCAATATCAAGTTCGCTTAAGACAACTAGACCAAAACCCCAATGAACTGATTGAATTTGTCGCACAGCTCAAAAGCACTCGTTTAGGATTAAGATTCGAATATCTCATGTGGTTTTGGTTGCAGGACAATGCATATCACGATTTTCAAATCATCGGTCATAGCATTCAAATCATTAATGGTCGTCATACCGTAGGTGAACTGGATTTTTTAATCCTAAACCGTACCACACAGCAAATCGAACATTGGGAAGTAGCGCTTAAATTTTATTTATCTGAACCCAGCTTATTACTTAAAGATTGGTACGGTTTAAATCGAAGCGATACTTTACTCAGAAAGCTCAATCATTTCTCTCAAAAACAGTTTCAATTTGATCATGTTGAAGTGAATGATCAAAATTATAAAATTGATCGAAAATTTGCTGCACTCAAAGGACAGTTATATTTACCTAGACAGCCTAAACATCGTAATAAACCGCTCCACTCTATTTTAATTGAAGCTTCAATACCTCCCTCCACATCTCATTCAATACCCGACTGGGTGAATCCATCACGACGAATAGGACATTGGGGTTATGATATTCAAGCTGATTTTTATCGTGTAGAACGTCAAGAATGGATTTGTGCTCAAGAGTTTCAAAGCTCTCCAAATGCAGTGTGGTGGTACGATGGGTTATACCGACATTATCAAACTTTAGAAGACTTTATGTTTCGTCAAGCAGAGTATATACATAGCACTGTAAAAATCATGTAACTGGTTGGTGATTAAAATACACACAATAACATTCGAGTAATAAAAAGCTCATACTTTTTTAAAGCATACATTTCTATGCTGTTCATACATCAGAATAATTTACAAACTGGAGATGATGATGACAAAAATATTAGCTGCTTCTTTATTGGTTGCGTTCGCTTTAACTGGTTGTAATACTTTTAAGGGCGTGGGAAAAGACGTTTCTAAAGCAGGCGATGCTGTAACAAACACTGCTGAAAAAACTTCAGAAGAAATCCGTAGAAACTAATATTGAATCAAAGCTATCAATGAATCTCCGTATTCATTCATAGTGGCTTAAAACGATTCTACAGTTTTTCAAAAACCTTATCTTTGATAAGGTTTTTTATTTATCTAGCAAATAAACAGCTTCAAAAATATACATTATCATTTAGATAGTGCATCGATTATGATAACTAAAAATATTGACTTGAAATCTCTCCAATGACGCAATCTGCCACCTTAGATTTAAGCTTACAACTCTTACGTCAACCGTCTGTTACACCTGAAGATCATACTTGCCAAACCATTATGGCTGATCGCCTGACTAAAATTGGTTTTAACATCGAAAATATGCGTTTTGAAGATGTTGATAATCTTTGGGCACGTCGTGGGACTGAAACACCTGTATTTTGCTTTGCAGGTCATACTGATGTTGTACCAACAGGTAAATTAGATGCGTGGGAATCAGACCCATTTAAACCTGAAATTCGTGATGGTAAACTCTATGGTCGTGGTAGTGCAGACATGAAGACTGCCTTGGCAGCAATGGTGGTTGCCTCTGAGCGATTTGTAGAAAAAAATCCAAACCATAAAGGTTCGATTGCCTTCTTAATCACCTCAGATGAAGAAGGTCCATCCATCAATGGCACAGTTAAAGTTGTTGAAACCTTAGAAGCTCGTAATGAAAAATTAACTTGGTGCTTGGTTGGCGAACCATCAAGTACCGATACACTGGGTGATATCGTTAAAAATGGTCGTCGTGGCTCACTCAATGCCAATTTGACTGTAAAAGGCAAGCAAGGTCATGTTGCCTACCCTCACCTAGCAATTAATCCTATTCATACTGCGGCAAATGCGATTGCCGAGCTATGTGAAACTGTTTGGGACAATGGCAATGAATATTTCCCTGCCACAACTTTCCAAATTTCAAACATTAACTCAGGAACTGGTGCAACCAATGTTGTTCCCGGCACACTAAATACCTTATTCAATTTTCGTTATTCAACAGAAGTTACAGCTGAACAACTCAAAGCACGTACTTTAGAAATTTTAGATCGTCATGGTGTTGAATATGATATTGAATGGACACTATCAGGCTTACCTTTCTTAACGCCTGTAGGTGAGTTGGTCAATGCTGCACGTACTGCGATCTTGAACGTTACAGGCACTGAAACTGAATTATCGACTTCTGGTGGTACATCTGATGGACGTTTTATCGCCCCAACGGGCGCGCAAGTGCTTGAATTAGGCGTTTTAAATGCAACCATCCATCAAATTAATGAACACGTCAATATTGATGAATTAGAACCATTGGCTGAAATTTATGAGCAAATTTTAGTTGAGCTATTAGCTTAAATCGCACTAAATAAAAAAGGGATGCTTAATCATCCCTTTTTTATTGCGTTTAAAAACGACTGGTTTTGACTTATGCAAATTTCGACTGAATGTATGCCAAATCAGGTACGTGAAATAATTCAGAACCAATACGAACATATTGCATAATGCTTTGATCCTCAATAATCAAATCATCATCAACCACTTCAGAAATACGAATACGAATAGATGTCGGCATTTCTTCACACATCAAAGCGAAACGCTGATCAATCTCTTCACCTTCAATCACCAGCGCTACACCCGCCTTACGATCTGGGTTATTGACATGAAATACAGGTAACTGTTTATCATGCCATTCAACGTGATTCACATGCGTTTGGCTGTCCAGTGCAGACAAAACCACATTTTGAGGCAGTAGCATCGGTGCTTTTGCAAAACACTGAATAATATAGGCATCAATAAACCCTGTAGATACCGTAATTAAATGCTGTAACTCTTGAGTCTTCGCATGATCATTTGCATTTATCGTTAAATTTTCAGTCATTATGCTTCTCTACCGGCTTGCAAAGCAGCTGTAATATTTTCTAATAGATTGGCTTCTTGGAAAGGTTTACCCATGTAGTTGTTTACACCCAAACTAAATGCGCGCTCACGATGCTTCTCACCTGTTCGTGATGTAATCATGATAATTGGTAACTCACGATGGATTTCGTGATGGCGAACCAAGTTCGTCACCTCAAAACCATCCATTCGAGGCATTTCAATATCGAGTAACATCAAGTCAGGTTTCACATTTTCCAACTGCTCAATCGCATCCACACCATCTTTAGCCGTAATTACATCATAGCCATGACGTTCAAGTAAGCGCGTCGTTACCTTACGAACCGTTACTGAGTCATCGACAATCATCACCAATTGACGGTGATCATTACGACGTGCATGAACACGTTGTTCAACTTTAATTTCTTCACGGTTACTTGCCAAGACTTGACGTGCAATGCTCTGACCATCAAGGATCAGACATACTTGACCATCACCAAGAATCGTCGCACCCGAAACAGCCGCTACTGACGAGAATTGCTCACCAATCGGCTTCATGACAATTTGAGAACGTGAACCAATCAATTGATCGACAAGTAATGCAATGGTGTTACCCATATTGCCTTTGATCAATAGAACAGGCAGTGAATGTGCTACACCAGCGAGCTTAGGAACAGCTTGATGTGCTACAAATTCTGCCAAGTAACGTAATTTGTAGCTTTGATTGTCAATTTCAAAGTGATCTTTGTTACCACCGAAGAAGTCTTCCAAAGCAGCAGGTGAAATACGAACAATACGGTCAATTTGAGCCAACGGAACAGCAAATTGCTGATCGCCCACTTTCACCATTAGTGCATCACTTACTGCTACTGTGGTTGGAACACGGATGGTAAACACCGAACCTTGACCAATTTTAGATGCAACCGAAACTTGACCACCAAGTGACTTAATGCCACTTTGCACGACATCCAGCCCAACACCACGACCAGAGATCTGCGTCACTTTTTCAGCTGTAGAGAAACCTGGGTGGAAAATGTATTGGATCACATCTTCATCAGTAAGTGTTTGATCCTTTTTAATCAAACCTAGATCAATCGCTTTGGCTCTGATTTTAGCTGCATCGATACCACGACCATCGTCTTTAAATTCGATGACAATATCTGTACCTTGGCGACTAATATCAAGCTCAATCTTACCTTGTGTAGGTTTCTTAATATTTAAACGTTCTGTCGTCGTTTCAATACCATGATCTAGCGCATTACGTAACATATGCTCAAGCGGTGAAACCAACTTCTCTAGAATGGTACGGTCCAACTCACCTTCAGTGTTATTCACTAAAAGTTCTGTTGGTTTATTCAACGTTGTAGAAACTTGGCGCACCAAACGTTGCAAACGAGGTAATAAACGCGAGAATGGTACGAGACGAGCACGCATCAAACCTTCAGAAATTTCAGCTTGAATACGTGATTGTTGCAATAAGATACCTTCAGTATCTTTAATCTTCTCAACCAAGGTTGATTTAAAGTCAACCAAATCCGATGCTGATTCTGCAAGTGACTTAGATAACTGGTTAATAGAAGAATATTGATCCATTTCCAACGGATCAAAGTCTTCATAGCGACCGTCTAAATCACCGTGTTTGGCAATAATTTGTGATTCAAGCTCACCATCCATTCGGCGTAGCTGATCTGCTAAACGCTGAATCGCAAGTTCCATATCGGTCAGCGTATTACCAAGATGACTCAAATCCATCTCAATACGCGAACGGTTAATCGCATTTTCACCCGATAGATCGATCATTTTCTCGATCAAATCAGCTGAAATACGAATCATCTCATCGTTTTGTTCAGCATTAGCATCTGCACCTAACTCACCCATCATAGAAGGTGGCTCAGTACCATCACCTTGTACAATCTCAACCGTATATTGATCAGTCAATGAATCTGCACGAGTGAGCTTCTCAGGTAGCTGAGCTGAAACATCCGTGTATTGAATGTTTTCAAGGCTGGTTTTCAGCGAAGTGAAGTATTGGAAGTTCTCTTCAAGAACAGCGCCTTTAATCCAATTAAATGCAGATTCCAATAGGGAATCGTAAGCATTTGAATTAAAGTTATGCAGTGCAAATTGTTCAAAAGCCGTTTCAAGTTCATAGGCAATGTCTGCGACTTGCTCCATTTGAACCATTTTTGCGCCACCTTTTAAGCTGTGCGCAATACGTTGTAATTGAAGTAACAAACTACGATTACTACGTTGCTCAGCCCATTGAGGTAGAAGCACTTTAGCTTCTTGAATCAGCTCTTCAGCTTCCTCAGCAAAGATCTCTTGAGCAATACCTTCAACAGAATCATCTGGTACATCAGCCGACAATGATGGCGAAATGATGCTAGCTTGAGGCTCAGATGTGAATTCAAGTAAATCTGTTTCTAAATCAACAACAGGTTCAATTGCTTGCTTTTCTTCAACAACAGTTGATGTATCTTTCGATAATACTTCTGGATGTAAGGTATGCGCTGGCACTTCCACTGAAGAAGGCATGCCCACATAACCAGGCTGTGGTTGTACGATATTTTGAAGTAAAGCAATCGTATAATTCGCTGGATAATCTGTACGTTCTTCACGAATAATTTGCATTCGATCTGAAATATCATCCTGAACCAAACGAATTGCAGCAACCAACGGTTCTGTAGTTTCAAGCTGATTATTAATGATGCGCTCATAAATCGTTTCCAACTCATGTGCGATCAAACCAATATATTCAGCTTGAACCATATTTGCGCCACCTTTCAGTGTGTGCAAATGACGCATTAAATTATTTAGAGCAGTCGTATCATTTAGATTTTCAGACCATGTATTCAGATCTTCATCAATCGAAACCAAAATTTCATCTGCTTCTTCGATAAAGATATCCAATACATCATTATCAAATGCACGGATGGCTTCTTCAGAATCAATATCTTGCTTATCCGCAACCAATTGAGTTGCAACAAAAGATAGGTCAAGAATATTAAATTGAGACGATGTATTTGCAGACACATCTAAAGCAGGCTTAAGAGCTTCAACGTAATCAATATCTTGTTGTAGATAAGTACTTAATTCATCAATCGTCTGTTTTGCATCATCACTTAAACCAACGCGTTGACCTGAAGCTAAAGTATCGAATAAGTGAATAAATTCTTGATGTGCACGACCAAACAATTCAAAAATATAGTTGGTATTGAGTAGGTTTTGATTACGCAATACAGAGTCGTAGCTCGACTTCAAAGCCAAGCTATATTGATGAATTCCAAGTGCAGCACGATTATCCGTATGTTCAATAATCTGCTGTGCTTGTTGACTTAATTCTTCAAAATACGCTGGGTATTCATTTTGTGCACGCTGATCAAAATCAAGTTCAGTATCAAGTAAAATATCAATATTGAGACTCATCAATTGAGTCAACATATCAGGACCTGATGCCAACTGCTCTACATGACTTGCTTGGAAGTCATATAAATCCCAGGCTTGATCAAATTTCTGCTGAACTTGGACAAATCGTTCAGTTTCATTGGTATTGATACGAATCAAATATAAATAATCTTGAACATATTCAACATAAGTAGTCAGCAGTACTGTCTCATTTTTTGAAGTTTCAGTATCACTTTTCACCAATGATTTGAATACTTCTTCCACTTTACTGCTGGATTCAAAAATGTCATTAACTTGTGCCATTGAAGAACTACCACGCAAGGTATGTAGTGCACGAATCAACTGATTATATTGATCAGCAGAGTGATGATCTAACTTCAAGAATGATTCTATCGTCTTCACATGCTCCTCAGATTCTTCAATGAAGATCGACATGGTTTCAGAGAGTGGCGCATGCTCAACAAGCGGCATTTCTGCGATGACAGTTTCTTGTGTTTCTAGATCACTTTGAGTTGTTTTGGCATCAAAGTTAAATTCAAATGATTCTTCACCTGGAATCAAATCAGACGATTGAGAATCCTCTACATCTGTACCGATTTCCAAGCCAGTGACTGAATCTTCATGATTTAAACTGATCGCTAAACCTAATAGTTCTTCTAATGCAGGTTCAAGGCTCAAGTTTTGTTGTAATTGTTGACCAAGTAAAACCAATGGACGTAAATCTAAACTATGTTCACGTCTGTTTTTAAAATCTGGGTATAGCTTGTACTGGTAAAGGTTAAATACCGTCATCACATACTGAAGTACGTTAGACGATAACTCTACATTTTTTGCAATAACACGATTTAAAGTATCTTCAACTGTCCATGCCAATTCGCCCGAATATTTAGCACCCACCATTCGGCCAGAACCTTTTAAAGTATGGAAGTTACGTCGAATCGTAACCAATACTTCATCCTGACTTGGTTTCTGCACCCATTCGTTCAGTAAAGGCTGTAAAGTTTCAAAAATTTCTTCCAATTCATCGACAAAAATTTCTAAAATTTCAGCATCCTGATCAAGATATTCATCTTCAGGCAAAACAGTCGAATCGACTAAATGTTTTAATATTTCTTTCATAGCTCAGGCTTCTATGCTTAGTCTCTAATCCAGAGACTAGAACCTATTAACTTATATATCCAATGCTAAAAACATCGAATCAAAAATTATCTTTAACTCTGTAGCCCCCATCTTATGATGAGGGCTACTCCCCAAAGAGTAGCTAACGATTAATCTGGTAACTTGAAGTTCGTTACCGATTCACGTAGTGAGTCAGCCATATTCGCCAACTCAGACACTGAACGAGCTGTATCGAAAGTCGCTGTTGTTGTTTGAGAAGTAATCTCTTGAACAACGTTCATCGTATTTGCAATATGACCCGCAGATGCCGACTGTAGTTTCGATGTTTCAGAAATGTTGGCAATGAGTTTTTCAAGCGTATTCGATACCGTTTGAATTTCATCCAAGGCCACGCCCGCATTCTTCGCAAGGTTCGCACCACGTACAACTTCCGACGTCGTTTGTTCCATTGAGATAACGGCTTCGTTAGTATCGGTTTGAATCGTTTTTACCAACGTTTCAATCTGTTTCGTTGCAGACGCAGAACGTTCCGCAAGACGCTGTACTTCATCCGCAACCACGGCGAAACCACGACCTGCTTCACCTGCCATCGATGCTTGAATTGCAGCATTCAATGCCAAGATGTTCGTTTGATCGGCAATATCGTTAATCAACGATACGATGTTACCAATCTCTTGAGAAGATTCACCTAGACGCTTAATACGCTTCGATGTTTCTTGAATCTGTTCACGAATCGTGTCCATACCTTGAATCGAGCGGTTTACAACATCAGCACCATTCGATGCAATTTGTACAGAACGTTGTGCTACTTCAGCAGACTCTTCCGCATTCGCAGAGACCAGATCAATAGACTGTGCAATTTCGTTAATCGCTGTAGATGCACCTGCAATTTCTTGCGCCTGATGCTCAGATGCTTCAGCTAACTGATGCGTAATCTGTTGTGTATCCTGGGTATATTGTGCAACTTCTTGCGACGTTTCATTAATACGCGATACAAGATCACGTAATTGGTCGATCGCAAAGTTAATCGAGTCGGCAATTGCACCTGTAAAGTCTTCAGATACTGTTGCGTACGAACTCAAGTCACCGTCTGCCAAATCGGCAATCTCATCCAGTAAACGTAAAATTGCATTCTGGTTACGGTCATATTCGTCTTGTAAACGCATTACACGGATTTGATCCGACTGGCTACGTAGAACAAGTAATTTAAATACGCTGTATAAGAACGCAATCAAAGCGATCAACAATAAGAAACCAGGTAAAATCGTTTTTAAACCTGAATTAACTTTAAGCTTATCTAAACCATCTAGAAGAGGATCAGATTGAGCTGAAATATTTGCAACAGCTTGACGAACTTTGACAATTTGTTCTGAGTTAGATAGTACAGATGCTGAACCCGATTTAATAATCGTGTCGTAGTCACTTTTAATACTTTTTAACGACTCACGAGCTTCTTCATTCTCTACTCGTGCAACACCCAGTTCAGGATTACCATTTAACTGTGCATTCACATACGAACCAAAAGTTTCAATATCTGAGTTAAAGTCATCTGCAGAACCACTTGCGCTATCAGTCCCACTCAATACAGAACCGATTGAACGTAAAATACGTTCCGCAATAAAGACTTGGTTTTTACCGATAATTACTTGGCTACTTGGCACATTATTACGCGCCATTTGATCGACCATTAAGTTATATTCAGCCTGCATCCCTGGAATCGTTTCTTTGATTGCAAGGTTGGTGTCATATAACTGATTAATGATTTTTTGTTGAGATGTGATCAGATTAATATCTTTATTCACACCACCCCAAATCTGTTCAACTTTCGCTAAATCATCATTACTTGAATGAATGCTTTGAACAGTTTCAAGGTTTGTAGCAAATTCTTTTTGTGAATTCGTTAAAGCTTGAATGGACTCTTTTGTACCTGAAGACATAGCTTCCGATGCTTGGCGAGACATTGTTTGCGATAATAAACGCAACTCACCCATACTACGTGTTAAATCGTTATTACGAGGTACACTGTAGAATAGATACAGTAAGATCAAAACTGAAACCAACAAACTGATTAGACCTAATTGTAGATAAGATCTCGTTTGTTCTGTATCGCCAAACAATTTAGAAAATTGATCGACTTTTGCTTTCAGTTTAGTCACAAATACTGAATTACTCTGGTGAGTATTCTCACTTGCATTTTTCTTGTTCAGTTTAAAGCCCATCCAGCTTCTCCCCATTACGTGACTGATTAAGCCTACGTCAAAACTAGTTTATAAATTTTTCTGATGCGTTCATGTATTGTGGGTCATTTAACAACCGACTGAACATAAAAATATTCCAAGCATGATTATGCTGCTGGAAATACCCCTGACAGTACGGCTTAAGCTTTTCATCTATTTGTTTATTTTCTGAAAAAAAGCTTTTTTTATTAAAATGTTGTATCCCCAAAACTTGATCAACAATCAAACCAACATAATGATCATTATAGCTAATGCATAAAACTTTTTGAGTCGGTACGAACTGAGTTTTTTGATCTGAAATATAATTTGCCAAATCGGAAACAGATAGCAAACGACCACGAATGTTTGCTAAACCTTTCACCCACCCTTTCGCCATTGGAACCGGCGTACATTCGGGAGGGTAAATCACTTCAGATACTTCACCTAATGGGGCAACAAAATATTGCCCCAACATTTCAAATGCAATGCCTGACCATCGGTTTACTTCTTTATCATTGCCTGCGTAGTTTTTATTGCCACGCTTGGACAACCGAAGCAATTCGATAAATCCATTTGCTGCCATATTTTATCCCACAGTGAGATATCGTTTTATCACACTAATCAATTGACTTTCATCGATTGGCTTAGTTAGGTAGTCACACGCACCTTGCCTCTTACCCCAAACACGGTCTGTATCTTGATCTTTAGTACTGACAATCACGATAGGTATGTGTTTAGTCGTAACACCTCGAGCAATTTGACGTGTCGCCTGAAAACCGTTTACACCAGGCATAACAATATCCATAAGGACTAAGTCTGGTAATTCAGCTTGAGCAAGCGTTACGCCATCTGCCCCATTTGATGCTTCAATCACATCAAATCCATTTTTATTTAATATTTCTTTAAATCGAAACATTTCAGTTGGTGAATCATCAACAACAAGAATACGCGCCATTTTTTTCCCCAATAAAGCAATGTCGTCTTTTATGCAGTTACATGATTACGTATAGCATTTAATAATTCGTCCTTACTAAAAGGCTTCGTTAAGTATTCATCAGAACCTACAACACGGCCTTTCGCTTGGTCGAACAATCCGTCTTTACTCGACAACATAATGACCGGAATGTTTTGATAATTTTGCGAGTTTTTAATCAATGCACAAGTTTGATAGCCATCTAAACGTGGCATCATGATATCCACGAAAACGATATCAGGATTTGCTTCTGCAATTTTTGAAAGCGCTTCAAAGCCATCGACAGCTGTTACAACATTAAACCCCTCGCGTTGTAACAAAGTTTCAGCTGTACGACGAATGGTTTTTGAATCATCAATTACCATGACTTTAAGATTTTGAAGTTTTTCGTCCATCTAATGACCCTTCCCAGTGAGCTGAATTAAGCAGAGCTGAACTAATTTATTTTTACAATAATCGTCGTTTTTTAACATATTTTTACTATCTTTTTCAATGTGCTTTTCTTTCAGTAGCGTTAATGTGTCATAAAGGAAAATAAAAGAGTTAACCCGTTCATATAAATTATGTAATATTTTCGAGTTATATATTTATAAATTTAAACTAACACCCTAAAATAATTAAGTTAAAAGCTAAAATAAAAAACTCTTTTTCTTTTTGTGGGGAATAAATGTCCAAATTTTTGAATTATTTTGCTACATCTGCATTCCTTTCTCCTTCGAAGCAAGTTTATGTGCTTTCTTCAGTTTTGTCTATTTTTATAGCGTCTGAATGTTTTGCAAACAAAGCGGTATGGTATCGGTATTATGACAAAAATGGTACTGCCAATATCAGCAGTACAGTCACGCCTGCACATATTCGTAATGGTTATGAAGCGCTAGATGCGAATATGCAGGTCATTAAACGCAATAAAAGTTTCAATTCAGAATTGGACCAAAGCCAATCTCATATTCGCGCGCAACAAGCACGTCAACGCGAACAAGATATGAAATTAAAAAGAGCCTATGGAACAAGCAAAACTGCTGCGATGAAACGCGATGAGTTGCTCAAAAACTACAACAAGCAAATTGCACTGCAACAGCGTCAACTCAAGCAAATTCAAAAAGATCGTATTATGTTTAAACGTCAAGAAATGGAACATTTTCGTAAGGGACAAGCGATCCCGAATGACTTAAAAGATCGTTTGAATTACAACATGCAAAACATTACCAATATCAAAAAGAATATTGAATCTTTACAATCTGACTATCGAAATACGCAGACTCAATACGCCACAATAATAAATCGGTTAGAAACCCTTGAATAAAAAAGGCTTTATACATGAGTAAAGGACTAAAACATGAATTACACACTGCATAAAGATCTACAGACACGCCCAGTACTTAAAATCTCAGTGTTGTGTTTAAGTTTAGTCCTGACTGCTTGCCAAAAGCCAAAAGAAGAGCCGGTTGCACCCTCTGAAAATCAAAGCAAAATTGAGCTTATTCAGCAGGATGTTATTCCAGTTAAACAAGGCACTTCAACTCAACGCACCACATTTTCAGGCACGATTAAAGCCGTCAATCAAAGTTCTATTCAATCCCAATTCATGGCAACAGCCACAGCTGTAAATGTTCAGGTCGGTCAGCAAGTCAGTCGAGGTCAAACTTTAGTTGAGCTTAACAATCAAGACAATGCATCTCGTTTGGCACAATCTAAAGCGAATCTTGCATCTGCCCAAGCTCAAGCTCAGCAGGCATTGAATATGGTGCAACGTAAAAAGCGCTTATATGATCAAGGTTTCATTTCCAAAGTTGAATACGAACAAAGCCAAGTAGACTACAAAGCCCAACTTGAAACGGTTAAAGCACAACAAGCCAATGTAGAAATATCAGTCAAAGCCAATCAAGATGGCATACTTAAAAGCCCAATATCTGGCATTATTACAAAACGCGCTGTTGAACCCGGTCAAACCGTTTCTGTTGGTCAAACACTGCTTGAAATTGTAGATACCTCTAAACTTGAGATCCAAGCCAAAGTTTCGGCTGAACAACAAAGTGCTCTAAAAGTCGGAAATAGCATTGAATATAGCTTGCAAGGCAACCCTCAAAAACTGACCGCAACTCTAACGCGGATCAGCCCGATTGCAGATCAAGCCAGTCGCCAAATTGAATTCTTTGCACAGCCGAATCAAGCGATTCACTCTTTAAGTATCGGTGCTTTTGTAGATGGTTCAATATTAGGGAATAGCAATATTCAAGGTCAGAAAATACCGCTAGATACCATTCAAGATTTGCAGAATAAACCATTCGTCTGGACGATTCGACAACAAAAATTAAAACAAGTACCTATCAAAATATTAGAGCAACTCCCCAATCAAAACCTTGCGATTGTTCAAGGATTACAAGCAACAGACCTCATCAGCAAAGTTAAATTTAGTGCCGATGATATCGATAAATCTGTGCTGATCTCATCTAAATAAAACAGGAGCATTACTATGTGGCTCACTCGGATCAGTGTCAAATATCCTGTTTTCACCATTATGATGATGTTCTGTTTGATGGTGCTTGGGCTTGCATCTTGGCAACGCATGGGTGTCGAAGAGTTTCCAGACGTCGACTTCCCTTTTGTCGTGATCTACACCAACTACCCTGGTGCTTCACCTGAAACCGTTGAGTCTGACATTACGAAGAAGATGGAAGATCAGATCAATACTATTTCAGGGCTCAAGCAAGTTATTTCACAATCCAGCGAAGGTCTATCCACGATTATTGCTGAATTTAATTTGGATGTCCCTTCGACCGTTGCAGCACAAGATGTAAGAGATAAAATTGCACCTGTCACTGCTCAGTTTCGAGATGAAATTGAAGATCCTATCGTTGAGCGTTATGACCCAACAGCAAGTGCGGTTATGTCTGTGGTTTTTGAATCTGATCAGATGTCTCTACGTGAGCTCAGCTCTTATTTAGATCAAAGGATTGTGCCACAGCTGAGAACTGTTGCTGGCGTAGGCACCGTTAATTTACTTGGTGATGCGCAACGACAAATTAGAATTGAAGTTGATCCCTATAAATTACAAAGTTTTGGAATCGGGATTGACCAAGTCATTAACACCTTAAAAGGTGAAAATATTGAAGTTCCCGGAGGAACACTAAAACAAGGCAATTCGGAACTTGTTGTTGAGATTAAATCTAGAGTTATACAACCTCAATCTTTCGGTGAGCTGATTGTTGCAAGCAAAAATGGTTCGCCAATTTATCTCAGACAAGTTGCCAACATTCAAGACAGTCAAGCTGAATTGGAATCCAGCGCCTTCTTGAATGGTAAAACTGCCATCGCCATGGATATCTTGCGAAGCTCAGATTCCAATGTGATTGATGTTGTCGATGCCAGTTATAAAACACTTGATAAAATTGAACAGCAACTACCTAAAGGCACGACCTTAAAAGTTGTTGTCGATACATCAAAAGGTATTCGGGCTAGTATTAAAGATGTCGCTCGCACTATTGTCGAAGGTGGCATTTTAGCAGTTCTGATTGTACTCTTGTTCTTAGGCTCATTCCGTTCAACCGCAATTACAGGCTTAACCCTACCAATTGCCTTACTCGGTACGCTGACTTTCATTTGGATGTTTGGTTTTACCATCAATATGATGACCTTACTGGCTTTATCACTCAGTATTGGCTTGTTAATTGATGACGCCATTGTCGTTCGAGAAAATATTGTCCGTCATGCAGACATGGGTAAAGATCATGTAACTGCAGCACTTGATGGTACTAAGGAAATTGGTTTAGCCGTCCTTGCTACAACCTTAACCATTGTGGCGGTATTTCTACCTGTTGCCTTTATGGGCGGTATTATTGGGCGTTTCTTCTACCAATTTGGTGTAACTGTCAGTACCGCTGTGCTGATTTCTATGTTTGTCAGCTTTACACTTGATCCCATGCTTTCAGCGCATTGGGCTGAAAAGAAAGATCCAAATAAAAAACCTGGACGTATCAAACGTTTCTTCCTTTGGATTTCAGGCAAGCTCGATCAACTCACCCATGTTTATGAAAAACTGCTGAAATTGGCACTACGCTTCCGTTTAATGACATTGGTGATTGCCTTTGCATCATTATTTGCCGCTTTAGGATTATCCAAACTCATCGGTACTGAATTTGTTCCTGTCCCCGATAAAGGGGAAATTCGAGTTAAATTTGAAACGCCAGTAGATGCTTCACTTGAATATTCTCAAGCTAAGTTAAAGCAAGTCGATCAAATTATTCGTCAGCACCCTCAAGTACGTTCAACTTATGGGGTCATCAATGGAGTTACAGACCGCGGAAAAAATCACGTGAGTATTCGTGTATCAGTCACACCGCGTCAAGAACGTACAGAAACATTATCTGAACTGAATAATCAACTTCGGAATCGCTTAAAAAGCGTGGCCGGTATTACTGTCACTTCTGTTGCTTCAGCCGATGAAACAGTTTCAGGTGGTCAAAAGCCTGTGATGATTTCCATCAAAGGTCCTGACTTAGACGAATTACAAAAGATTTCAGATCGCTTCATGGCTGAAATGCAAAAAGTTGATGGTGTTGTGGATCTTGAAAGTTCGCTCAAAGAACCTAAGCCAACACTTGAAGTTCATGTCAATCGTTTACTTGCCAATGACCTTGGCTTATCTGTGAGTCAAATTGCCAATGTAATCCGTCCACTCCTTGCAGGTGATGATGCAACCACATGGAAAGATGACAAAGGTGAAAATTACGATGTGAATTTACGCCTATCTGAGGACAAAAGAACGCTTCCAAGTGATATTCAAAATCTATATCTCACCTCACAGAAGATGGATGAAAATAATCAACCGATTTTGATTCCACTTTCAACAGTGTCAACACTTGAAGAAAGTTATGGGGCTTCACAAATTAACCGTCGTGATTTGGCACGTGAAGTTTTGGTTGAAGCGAATACCTCAGGGCGTCCAGCTGGTGATATCGGTCGTGATATAAGTGCAATTCAAGATAAATTTGAGATGCCTGCTGGATATAGCTTTGATACGCAAGGCTCTAATGCCGACATGGCCGAATCAGCAGGTTATGCAATGACTGCTATTACCCTATCCATTGTATTTATTTATATTGTTTTAGGCTCACAATTTAATAGCTTCATTCACCCTGCTGCGATCATGGCATCACTTCCCCTATCACTGGTCGGAGTTTTTCTTGCCTTGTTCGTATTTAATTCCACCATGAACTTATTCTCGATCATCGGGATTATTATGCTCATGGGACTGGTCACCAAAAATGCCATTCTCTTGATCGACTTTATTAAGAAAGCCATGGATCGTGGTGAAAATCGTTATGATGCGATCCTTGCAGCAGGAACAACACGTCTACGCCCAATTCTGATGACCACCAGTGCAATGGTCATGGGTATGGTGCCCTTGGCACTGGGTTTAGGGGAAGGTGGCGAGCAAAGTGCCCCAATGGCACATGCGGTCATTGGGGGTGTCATCACCTCGACCCTACTCACTTTAGTGGTGGTGCCTGTAATCTTTACTTACTTGGATGACTTTAAAAACTTTATGATGCGTCAAATGCGAAAAATCGTGTCATAATATTGTGAGTTGTAATGAGGTGTCATTTTGAATGTTCACCTCATTTTTTATCATATAATCTTATGCTTTAACGCTAATTATTAGGACAGTTTCCATGCGCGCGAGTCGCTTTTTATTTGCTACGTTAAGAGAAACCCCAAGTGATGCTGAAGTTATTTCACATCAGCTTATGCTTCGTGCGGGTATGATCCGTAAATTGGCTTCAGGTTTGTACACTTGGTTGCCGATGGGTGTACGTGTGTTAAATAAAGTTGAAGCGATCGTCCGTGAAGAAATGGATCGTGCAGGTTCATTACAAGTGTTGATGCCTGTAACTCAACCCGCTTCTCTTTGGGAAGAGTCTGGTCGTTACGTTGAATATGGTGCTGAACTATTACGTTTTAAGGATCGTCATAACAATCCTTTCGTACTTGGTCCTACGCACGAAGAAGTGATTACAGATATGGCGCGTAACGAATTAAAAAGTTACAAGCAATTACCTGCAAACTTCTATCAAGTTCAAACTAAGTTTCGTGACGAAGTACGTCCACGTTTTGGTGTAATGCGTTCACGCGAATTCATCATGAAAGATGCGTATTCTTTCCATGTGGATCAAGACTCTTTGCAAGAAACTTACGATGTGATGTATGAAGCATACTGTCGTATCTTTACGCGTCTTGGTTTGGATTTCCGCCCAGTACAAGCGGATACAGGTTCAATCGGTGGTTCAGGTTCGCATGAATTCCACGTATTGGCTTCAAGTGGTGAAGATGATATCGCCTTCTCTACTGAGTCTGATTACGCTGCAAACATTGAAATGGCGGAAGCTATTTTAGTCGGTGAACGTGCCGCACCGACTCAAGAATTAAAAACTGTTGAAACACCAAATCAAAAAACGATTGCTGATGTTTCTGCATTCCTAAACACAGAAGCAAAAGATTCCGTAAAAGCATTACTTGTTCAAGGTGTTGCTCAAGAAGAAGGTCAAAGAGCACCTGTCGTTGCATTATTCCTTCGTGGCGACCATGAGCTAAACGAAATCAAAGCTGAAAAGCATGCCAAAATAGCATCACCATTGACTTTTGCTACTGAAGAACAAATGGCAGAATACGGTTTGACTGCTGGTTTTATTGGTCCTCAAGGACTTGTAGAAAAAGGCTTAACCGTGATTGTTGATCGCGCAGCTTCTGTACTTTCTGATTTTGTTGCAGGCGCTAACGAAGCTGACAAACACGCAACTGGTGTTAACTGGGAACGTGATGCTCAATTCACAGAAGTATATGACCTTCGTAATGTAGTTGAAGGCGATCCATCTCCAGATGGTCAGGGTACACTTCAAATCAAACGCGGTATCGAAGTGGGTCATATTTTCCAATTGGGTCAAAAATACTCTGAAGCTTTAGGTTGTAAAGTTTTAGGTAAAGATGGCAAACCATTTACTGTGACGATGGGTTGCTACGGCATTGGTGTAACGCGTGTCGTCGCATCAGCGATTGAACAAAATTACGATGATAAAGGGATCATTTGGCCTGCTGCAATTGCTCCATTCCAAGTGGCAATCGTTCCAATGAATGCACATAAATCACCTCGTACTTTAGAAGCAGCAGAGTCTTTATATGCTGAACTACAAGCAGCGGGTTATGACGTGCTTCTGGATGATCGTGATGAGCGTCCAGGTGTTAAATTCTCTGATCTAGAAATCAATGGTATTCCTCATCGTATTGTGATCGGTGAGAAAGGCTTAGATGCAGGTACATTTGAATATAAAGGTCGTACCGATGCTGAATCTATCAACATCTCTAAAGAAGAAGTTTTAGCGAAGATTGCAGAATAAGCATCTACTCACTAGATTTTAGATATAAAAAAATCCCGCCAAGTGCGGGATTTTTTATATTTCTATATTTTATTTCTCAATATCCTAAAAGTAATGTTAAAGACCACGAATACTGACTTTCAGGTCTTTTACACTAGCACCAACCGCACCAAAGCTTCCCATTGAACCATTAGGTAAGCCATTAAATATTGCGGGTGAAATTGCTGCATCATTACCCAGCATGACATTGTTGAGTGTGACATCCATTTTAGATGAAGCACCTGTATTACCAAAGACAAAACCTGTAGGCTCTACACCTGCATAAAAGCCATTAAGGCTAATTCCAGCAGCTGTATTTCCTTTCACTTGGAAATCGAACTTTGCAGAAGTATCACCAGAGATCACTGCAATTGGGCAGCCTGTACCAGTACCACAAATTGATTGAATTGCTCCACTGAATTTAATCATTTGGCTTTGTGGCACATTACCCAGTTGAATATTTACACTGGGTGAGTTGCCTTGCACAAAATTAATTTCAAAATGATTTGATGCACTTCCAATTTCTACAAATTTAGAAACACCTGTATTTAATGCACCAGTAGCCGTAAATACATCCTTAGATTTTCCCAAACCCGTTGTAGCGTTAGTATTGGATAAGTAGACAGCAAAAGGACTCATTTTAAGCCCTGTGATCTGACTTCCAAAGCCTAAACCAATATTAGCAAATGCCTGACCATTTCCAGCATCGGTATCCACCACCGCCTTGATCGTCGGAGAGTTATTTGCTCCTACAAAGTTAATCGACATCGGAGCACTTGAAGTGCCCGCCATCGTCAGCGATGCAGCCTGATTATAATCTTGATTTAAAATCTTAGATCCGATGCCATCCTTATCAAACAATGCAACCTGTCCAATATCGACTTTAGGAAGTGTAATACCAACATTAATGCCATCTTGTCCTGTAGTGGTAGATAAGGTTTGATCATCTAAGGGTTCTAATGCCATCACTTGATTCAGTGGCATGAGTAACATAGTTAGGACATATATTTTATTTTTATTCATTACCAATATCCCTATCTCTTAATTTCGTGGCACGATATTAAATTCACTTGAGATACGACCACCTGTAATAGCGAGCTCGCCTAAACGCGCACCCGGACCTGTACTAGGCGGATAGAAATTAATATCTCTTGCTCTAAAAACACCGGAAGTGGTTTGTTGTGGATTCAGCAGTAAATTCGCATGAAAACCGACTTTTGCATTTCCACTCGCCTGTTCCTTCGTCACTACAATTGCGTTATTAAATGCAACTTTACCTGTAATTCTATCTAAACCGAGTGTTGAACCATTTTGTGGGTCGCTAATCTGAACAGTATTGTTATTGCCTTTCAAATCAAGCTCCCCCACAACAGATAAACGACTGCCATCAGCAATTGAGCTGTTAGGAAGTAATGAAAAATCAATATCTCCGCCTAAGCGTAGCTTTAAGCCGAAGAGCACATCATCTGGAAGTGAAAAATTATTCATCGAAGATGCGCTTTGCGTTGCGCACCCTGTTGCTGAGCTACTTAACTTACATGTTCTATACGTCGTACCCGGTAAATATCCTGCAGCCACTTCTGCGGACATCACGATCAACATATCTTTTAAACTGATGTTCAGACTGCCATTTTCAACACCCAAATGACCAGCGCCTTTGAGTAACGTATCGATATTTCGCAACCCCATATAGTAATCAGTTGTGGTATTGGTTTGACCGACTTTCCCGCCATCAATTAAAAGAATTGATGTTGTTTTATCGCCTTTACCTTGACTTACGCCTTGCGTGCTCATTGCAATCGACAAACCTAATCGTGCAGTTTCGCCCGCATTACTCACTAGGTTTTTCACTACATTAGAACCTGACAAAGTGTAATAAAACGCCTGATCTGCTTTGACTTTTGTACCGTAAAGCGCCAAATTTGCATTTAAGTTATAGAACGGAAGTGCCAATCCCCATTCATTGTTTAAACCATTATTTGAAAATAAATTGACATCATCGACACCAGCACTTGTGGTGAAACGTCCACGACGTGCTAAGGATTGGAATTCTGCTCCACGTATTGCAACCGCTACACTATATGGATTGGTTGTACTTATCGCATTGTGCACATACTGTCTATAATCGTCAGCATTTGTTAGAAAATTACCATTACCAAAGCGGCTGGTTTGAAATACATCATTTACAGGAATCGATAGAAACTTGGTATCCACCAAATTGATATAGACATTGCCACTGTCAAAAGACGCACGAGTCCCAGGTAATAAACCTGTTAAATTACTAAATTCAAATCCGTAAGCATTTAATCCTGCTCCACCAATTTCTAGCTTAGTCGCTTTTGATGCATCTCCAGCCAGCATTGAGTCATTGTCATTGGTGAACTCTGCTTTCATGCGAAAGCCAATACCAGAATTGCCGATATTGTTACCACCTTGACTACCATCGGTACGAACGGCGTTACCTAAGACATCATTATTTTGACCTTTTAGGCCACGAAACTCGAGTGATGAGTTCACCATTCGGCCACTCGCACCTACACGAATTAACCCTTTTGCTCCTTGTGGGCTATTCGTGGCAGCATCAATTGCATAAGGATTTTGACTATTGGCTTCCTTATTCAGCATAATTTCTAAGTTCAAACCTGAACTTGTGGTTACCCCATTGGACGCATACGTCCCTGTATTTTTAAATCCTGCATTCGATGAGGCTGGATCAGCAACACGATTTAAGTCGACATAACCTAAATTTTCATTAGGGGTGCTGGTCAAACTTGCATAGTGATCTACAGCACCATTGCGTGTGTTGGTCTGCATTCTCAAACCTTCAGCTGAATCAACAAAAATCGAACCTTTACCCTCAAAGTTAAAGTTGAAGTTTTTAAGAATCATTTGATTCAGCTTAGAATTCACATCCGTTTGCCCCAAATAAATGTTGGCATTCTTAAGGCCCATTGACATTTCACTGAGATTTTCTTTACTAAATAGCCCATCAACAGTTCTTAACTTAAGGTCAATATTAGAACCTGTTTGAATCGCAAGATTACCAATGGCAGGCGTACAACTAGCAGACGTTGCACCTTCACAAATACGGAAAGAATCCACTGTAATTAAAGCAGGTGAAGCACTGACTGCTAAATCAAGACCAACCTTATTCCCATTACTACCTGCATTGATTTTGATATCCGCACCCAAAGGTGCAGACGAGGCATTACTTTGACGTATTTTAACTTGATCCGCAGTTGCCCTGAGTGTCGTACCGTTGGCATTCAAACTACCTCGACCAGCATCATCCGCCCAATATAGTTGATCAATATTCGCTTCTGCTAAAGTCGTTGAAATTTGTACACCATCCTGACCATCAACAGCTCTTAAAGCATCATCTTGCATCACTTCAAGTGCATATAACTGACCTGAAACAAGCAACATGCTGGTCGCTAAAGTGTTTAGCATTAAAATCTTTCTGTGATTTTGCTTATTATTTTTAATCACGATTTTATTATTCATCACTATTCCCTGTTGGCTGACTGGCAATTAACAACGTGGATGACTAGCATCACAACCAAACATCATAATCTTACCTTGTAGCGCTAAATTTCCATTCATACGCACACCCATAAAACCTTTTTCACGACCATGATCGTATGCTGATTTTGGTGCATTTGACGAGTCATAACGAGAGACTTGTAAATAACCATGATCTGCGGGATTTGCACTATCACCATCACTGGTTGCAGAAGAAACGAAGGTATCTTTACCAAAAGCTAAGGCATCAAAACCAAAGTTTCGGATTTGAATCGGTGATTTAGGATCAAAGCTCAACTGCATTGCAGCTTTAATCTTATCTGCCCCATTATCTGACTTATACGTTAAATCCATACCATCGAGACCAATTTTTTGAATATTAATGGTTCCTTGAATCCCTTTCATCACCAGCCATAATTTCTGACCACCAGTACTACTCGCCTGACCATTTGCATCTACATAACGATTATTTACAGCGACAGCTAATCGGCAATATTCAACTTTTTCACAAACTGCTCCAGCACCATTATCAAAGACATATTTTCCATCAACCATTTTTTGATTCAATGAAAGTTTCAGAGACAAATCAGCACCAGCCTGCCCTTCTACTTCTTGCAATGCATTGTCACTCAATACTTCTAACGCAAAACTTTGAGTACAGACCATCGTTGCTATAAGAAGAGTTGATAAGAATTTCATAGTGTTCTCCTTATAGTCCTTTGGTGGTGATTTTAAGATGTTGGATCAAAACACCATCAATCACGGCTGAACCCATATTTTTAAAATTAGCTGGAGGCGCTGTCACACCTGAGCTTTGTGCGACTGGGCGCATTGCACCAAATGAAACACCAACAGCATCCGCACCTTTATATGCAGTCAACGTATTTTTAGATGCATCATAAACCGTTGAACCAATGGTAATGCTACTGTGAGTTGCATTATTCCCTTGATATCCAGTCAGCCCATTGTTACCACATTTATAGACATTACAGGTTGAGCCCTGATATACAGTTGAATTCGGATTGTCATAATCGGTATAAATTTTGCGGTAGATGTCTTCTTTATTTGGAATACGTGTAAGCTCTAAACTAAAGTTTGCACCATCAGAACCCAAGATCAATGGTTGGTACAATGAACCTAATACCAAGTTTGCATTCAGGTTATGAATAAATAGTCCTTCATTTGCATCAAAAATAGGAGCCGAAGTTCCATTCACTGCTGGGCTATCTAATAAATTCGTATTTGTGGTTTCTCTCGTACTCAGACGTAATACTTTATCGTTTAAATTGGTTGTTCTTAAGTTTGCGGCATCACCACTATTTAAGCGTACCAAACCTGCGATACCCAACGTATTATTATAAAAAGCACTCATACCATTGGCGTTTGTCGCACCATTTAATGTTTGAAATACTTGTAAGCGACTACCATTAATCGTGAAATCATTCCAAATGGCTTGTAGACGTAATCTATTTGCACGCCCTTCAACCGTTTGGTTGGTTGCACCTAATTTATAGAGTGATGCATCCCCTTCTCTTTTACTCGGATCCAATACAAAAGCATCTGCCCATAAGCCCATTTTGAGTTTATATGCATCTGCACCATCCGCCACATTTGTCGGAATAGCCGTATTAAACAAAGGCGCTTCTAATGTCAAATATGGCACCTGACATTTTGGATCACTTGCTACACACTTATTGTTAGGATCAAAATTAGGAACTTGATTTTCAGTTTCAACTTTTAAAATCCAAGGGTTGGTTGCTGTTCCCCATGAGCCGATACGAGCAGCAGCATCAGAATTTGCTAAACGTGAATTGTGGTTCCCATCAGATTTTGATAATGCTAAACCATAAACAAATAAATCAGCTTTCCCTACCGAATGATCTTTCGCATCCACAACATTGTCTTTATTGGTATCAAGTGCTGCATTGGTTAAGGGTCCAACAGGAATTACATGAATATAACCGGTGTCTTTAGATCGATCAGTGAGGTCGTTAGCAGTTGAATTCTCACCTTGAAATACGAAATAAGCATCTTGTGGTACGAGTGCAATCCCCTCACCAGTAGTCGAGCTTAAAGTTTCATCTGAAAGTGGTTGAAGTGCGAAGCTCATTGGTGAGATGCACAAAGTCATCAAAGACAATAAAATTGTCTTATTGAAATGAAACGTATAATTGAGTGTAGTCATCTTGACCTTCCTTTTTATACGATGCTCCGCACCATATTTTTATTTTTGGATTTTAAATTGCTAATTTTTTGAATTTTTAAGAAAAATCCTTATTTCTCAAAATATTTGATTAACTTAACGCATCACACTTCATATTATCGAACTTGAATACTTTATGCAAAATAATGCGTCACAAAACACACTTTTTCCGATAAGTGATTATTGATTAATTTATTGAGGAATAATAAAAACTTATAAGGCAGAAGAGATTCAAAAAGATTTAATCTAGATTGTTTTTTGTTAATGCGTTTGAGTCAAAACTTTATAAATTGCTGCAAATAAAAAAAGCAAACGAGATCGTTTGCTTTTAAAGAGTTCAGAAGAAGCAACTCATTTTATGTTTTTGGAAGGGTTACGCCAGTTTGACCTTGGTATTTACCACCACGGTCTTTATACGATGTTTCACACACTTCATCAGATTCGAAGAATAACATTTGTGCTACACCTTCACCCGCGTAAATACGTGCAGGCAAGTTGGTCGTATTTGAGAATTCTAAAGTGACATGACCTTCCCACTCAGGCTCAAGTGGCGTCACGTTAACGATAATACCGCAACGTGCATAGGTTGATTTACCCAAACATACCGTCAACACATTACGTGGAATACGGAAGTATTCAACAGTACGCGCTAGAGCAAATGAGTTGGGTGGGATAATGCACACATCCGCTTCAATATCGATAAAGCTTTTGTCATCAAAGTTTTTTGGATCAACAATAACTGAATGAACATTGGTAAATACTTTAAATTCACGTGCACAACGTACATCATAACCATAGCTTGATACGCCATAAGAAATGAGTTTTTGACCATTCTCATCTAAGCGAACTTGGTTTTCTGCATACGGTTCAATCATGCCGTGATTTTCGCTCATTTCGCGAATCCAACGATCAGACTTAATAGCCATTTAATATTTCCCAAAAAACTGATTTCAATTACTGCGTGGTACTTTAACTGAATTCAGCCGTAATGGAAATAACAAAGCACTGATCAGCATCCTTTGCTTTTCATAACAGCTTAGAGCAATGCACTTAACAATATCATTGAATAATCGTTAGAGAATCATTGGAGAGTCATTGAATATTCTAAAGGCTCATCAGTGCTGAATAACTCAGGGGAATAGAGAAACTCATGAGAATCAATGATGCTGTTTTTTGCATATTTTTCTGATTAAGCCAGCTGATTTTATTGGAGGCTAAAAATGATCCGATTACCGTCCAACTAAACGCAATGGGTACAATCAAAATCAGAAAAACCAGCATGTGTGGCACATACACATGTACATCCGTCCAAGCGACGGTAGGAAAAATTGCCGATGCGAATAGCAATGCTTTTGGATTTAACAACGTCGCTAAGAATAATTCACGTGCGCGAATACATGGATGAATAAAATTTTCATCCGCCCCTGCGGTACGCCATAACTTAATCGAAAGATATAAAATATAACCTGCACTGAAGAGTTTAAGAATGGTCGGTAATAAGGGCATGTGTGTTGAGACTTTTCCAATGAGAAAGCCCCAAAATGTAATCGAGATCAGATAGCCAATGGCTTCAGCAGGAATGAGACGAAATGATTTCCTGACACCAACTTGAATCCCAGAAGATGCAAGAAGTGTGTTTGTTGGTCCTGGTGTGAAAAGGATCGTTACCACTAAACCAATAAAAAGCCATGAAATCATACAATAAACTCACTCTTGAGCGATTGCAGATTAATCCTGTTTTTTTATAGTTGCAAAAAAATAATTGTAAATAGAAATAACTTTGAGACAGCCCCAATTTAAATTAAATATTTTCAATAAGTTGAGCTTTTATCATATTTTTACTGCATAGTCATTTTATGGCTTTTATTAATATTTACTCACATTTTAATGCGTAAATACAGTCACCACTTCATAGATAACTTCATTTTCTTAACAGTTTAAAAGAGTTAAAAAAGAGAGCTAAAGCTCTCTTTTAAATATAAATATTGAATGATTAATTGTGTATTAGAGTCATGTATTTGGTAGCTTATTTTGAAGTGTTCGCAGATGCAGTGACTTCATTAGCTTCGGCTTGAACTGTCTTTTCTTTCACTTGAACAAAAGCTTCAGGAAATTCAACATTATTAATAATCGCAGCTGAAGCCGTGATTGAAGTAAAACTCAATGCAACAATGATTGCTTTTAAAGTACGCATATCGAATAAACCTTTAAATGATCTTTTGGGAGAGGTTTTATTCTAGTGATTAAAATTAGAGTAAATAATCACAATTTTGCATATTTTATAATCATCAATATTTATAAGATTTCGGAGACTCAAAATCAGAAAAGCCCGACAACGGTCAGGCTTCCATCATTAAAAGAGTCATTTTTTTGAAAAAAAAATCTACAAATCTAAGTCTTCAAGCACTTAAAAAATACGATTTTCTTTCTTTTCAGCTTTAGGTAGTTGGTTTGCAATTTTTTCAGCGATTTCAAAATAAGCCTGCGCTGCGCTGTCTCCTGCAATCACTGAAGGCTTACCAATATCCGCATTTTCACGAATACTCGAATTTAAAGGCAAACGACCCAATAGCGGAATATCATATTGCTCCGCCAATTGATCACCACCACCTGTGCCGAAAATTTGTTCTTCATGCCCACAGTTTGAACAAATGTGAGTCGACATATTTTCAATCACACCCATGACTGGAATACCGACTTTATTGAACAGTGCGATGCCTTTGGTCGCATCCATCAATGCGACATTTTGAGGTGTTGTAACAATCACAGCACCTGTCACAGGAATTCGTTGTGCCAAGGTCAATTGAATATCCCCTGTACCAGGTGGCATATCAATTAACAGTACATCTAAATCTGGCCATAAAGTTTGGTTAAACAACTGCATCAAAGCACCTGTTGCTTTCGGTCCACGCCATGCAACTGGCGTATTATGATCACCCGTTAAATGTCCAATAGAAAGCACAGCCATGCCATAAGCATCTAAGGGTACAAAATGCTCAGATTCGATCATTGGCGTACGGCCTGCATTGCCTAACATAGTCGGAATACTTGGACCATAAATGTCTGCATCAAGTACGCCGACCTTTAATCCCATTTGCTGTAGTGCAAGTGCAATGTTCACTGTTGTTGTCGATTTACCTACCCCACCTTTACCAGATGAGATCAATACGACATTTTGAATACGTGGATGTTTTGGAACATCACGTTGCTGTGGAGCCGCTTTTTGAATCGGTGGGTTATTTGGATCTACGTCATCATTCTGTGGTTCAGCTTTAGGTGACATTTCAACGGTTGATGGTGTGTCAACTTTAGGCTGAGTTTGAGCAGAGGCATCAATCACAGGCGGTAAATTCGGTTTTGCTGTATTTGATGATGCAGTTGACGGCTTGGTTGAACAGCTTTCACCTGCTGCATGATTGTGCCCACAACCACCAGACTCACCCTGTTCATGTTTTTGTTGGATCACATGCATATTCAACTCTTGAATACCACATGGCTCAAGTGCATCTGCAAGATCATCATGAATTTTTTGTAAATGCTCTGCTTCTGACTTGAATGTATTGATCGTGATTTGGAGCACACGACCTTCAATATTGACTTGGCTGATGCGATCTTTTAAAGGATTGTTTGAATTTGGAAGGATGTATCGCTGCAAAATCGCTTGGATTTCTTCTTCCTTCACCTCCTGAGCAGGTGAAAAAACCGATTTAAGTGAAGAAAGCCACGACATATATTTGCTCCGAACAGGACATACAGCTGAATACCTTAGTGTAACTGCAAATGTCCCTAAGTTTAAGCCTCGTTATCGTTCAAATCCTGTAGAAAATTGAATTCCGAGTAATAAAGTCAGATTTAATTTATTTTTGAAATAAAAATAATGAATAAAAGACTCATTTAATTGTTTGTTTTTCGCACCCTAATGAATGGCATAAACCCCGATTTTAAATATTACCGCACAGACAAAGTGTGTTTTATTTCACAATATATGCATATAATGAAATTCCAAACACTTTTTTTTCAGGAATTAGCATGAAATCAATACTGATTTTGTTGGTTGCTGGACTATTTTCTTTTTCGACCTTTGCTAAAGTCGAAACGTCTAGCTTTAAGACAACAAGCAATCAAACCGTAGCACTGGGCGATAGTTTAGCGCAGTTGATGAGCCGTACAGGTCAATCTCCTTCAGCCATGCGAAGCACACCTTGGCAAGATGGCTCGAATACAGTGTATGCGATGCAATATGACTATAACATTGGTGACAATGTCTATACGGTGACTGTGGTTAAAGAACAAATTAGAAAAATCGAAATGAAGTCCTATCTACAATAAAAAATATTGGTCTATCAATAATTTGATAATAAAAAAAGAGTGCCTTTTGGCACTCTTTTTTTACATAATTTTCTAGGTCATTGCTGTTGAAGGTGATCCATTAATCAACACTCAACACAACACACGCCACAATTAAATTCATTTAAAATGACTTAAACTTTTTTATCGTCATTTGTTGCATTATCTGAAGTGCTTCCTTGTGCAGACTGATTATCCGTCTGAGCCTGATCGTCCTTTTTAAATTTAGACAAGGTTTCATTGGCTTTTTTCTTTAATTCATCAAATTTTTCAGTTGCCTGAACTTTGAGTTCATCAAACTTTAGGCTTGCATCATGTTTCAGCTCACTGGCTTTTACTTTTGCTTCATCCAATTTATGGCTTGCTTCAGTTTTTAAATGCTCAAATTTTTCTTGAGCATTTTTTTTGACGTCCGTAAATTTGTCTTTGGCTTGCTCAGTGGCACTACCTGTCTCGGTTTTAGAGGTGTCTTGATTTGCATCATTCTTCGCATCTCGTACATCTTGCTTGAGATCATCTAATTTCTTTTCAGCTTCAAGTTTGACTTCCTTAGCAGAATGCTTCAGATCATCCAACGTCTTTTCACCGCTCAACTGTGCCTCTTTGACCTGATGTTTAATGTCTGTACCTAAATCAGCTGCTTTGTCTTTTAACTGCTCTACATTTTTATTGTTGCTCATGTTGGCACCTCTGATTGGATTGATAATTGGATTAACATGTAAATTGTCTAACAATTATTTATACAGGGTTTCATTCACTTGCATGGTTTTAGCATCATTTTGCAACAAACTGACTACATGCTGTTGCGCAGTATTTTTTGCTTACAAATGTTAAAGTTAATTTTAAGAACCTAGATAAACATTAGAAATAAAACCATGTCACATACCCAAACAACTCAACTTGCTGCGAAGTTAAAACAAAAGATAATTCAAATTTGTGAAGATAAAATCAGACAGAAAGGTGAAAAGGTTGGCTTGTCTTTTTATGCATTTTTTGCCAACAAAAATGATGATCCGGAAAGTTTAATGCAAGTTGCAACGTGGTGGATCAAAACACATCGATTGGATCATTTTGAGAAAGCAATAAAAATAAAGCAGCTTATTTTAGAAGAAAAATAAACCGCTTTATTTTAATGAATCACAATGGTGTTAAGCCCGAATCGTACTCATAAAGCTAATCGCTGCAAATAACCAAATAAACAAAATAAAACTGCGTTCTTGATTAAAATGAGCAACATCTGTTCCATGCAACATATTATGACGAGACATGGTCACCGTCGAACTGCTGTCCATTTTATACGGTGCGAGCTCAGCAAAATAACGATTTAGTTCAGTCGCAATCTTGGCTTTATGCCACAAGCTTTTAATCTCATGCCCTTTTAAACCCGGTACGATTTTATAAACATCGACAAACTTGGTTTGGCTTTGTTTTAAGTAACCTTGCGCAATCAACACATCAGTCAATAAACCTTCCAACTGCGCATAAATCACAGGGATACAACCTGCGTAGCATTCAAGTTGATACAGTTTAAATGCTTCTTGTAGAATCTCACGGCGCTGTGCTTTTAAATCACCAACTTCAAGCTCATCAAAGGCTTGTAAAAGCTCAGTTTGGAAATATTCAGTGTTGATCAAATCCAATAATTTAAACTGTTCAGGATTGGCTTCGTTCTTTTGAATGAGCGTCCAAAAGTGCATCAGGTTCAAAGCATCATTGGCAATCTTAGCATCAACAGGTTGATCTAATTGATCTGCAAGGACATCAAAATAAGATTCTTGAGTCGCTAAGGCTCTTAAACTTTGGATCAGTAGAGTATGTTCTGCTTCACCGATTTCCTGCCAGTATTGATTGGCTTGTTCTAAAATGCTTTTGCCAAGCACTTTATTGGGTGTACGCTGAGGAATGCGTGTAATCTCACGATCAAACTGATCATCTTCAAAGTCATCATCTTCAAAATCGTTATAACGATCATTATGGCTGTCGATCATGCTTAAAACCCTTCAGAATACTTTCACATCATATTAAGGCGTCATTATCGCTGTAATTGCAATTTGAATATATAAAAATCTACTTTTAAACAGAATTCACTTATTCCGTTGTGCATCTGACATGCAAGTCATGTAAAATCATTCACCTTGCTTAAAATACGAATGAGAGAGTTATATCCGTGCGTAATATCTTAGTCACTAACGCCCTTCCTTACGCCAATGGTCCAATCCATATGGGTCACTTACTCGGTTATATCCAAGCAGATATTTGGGTTCGTGCCATGCGTGCAATGGGTCATGATGTGACTTATGTCTGCGCGGATGATGCTCACGGTACAGCGATCATGCTACGTGCTGAAGCAAATGGCATTACACCTGAAGCTCAAATTGCCAATGTTCAAAAAGAACATATGCGTGATTTTGATGGTTTCGGTGTGCATTTTGACCATTATGACTCAACCAACAGCGATACCAACAAAGCGCGCTCTCAAGAAATTTATATCAAAAACCGTGAAGCTGGAAACATTGCTGTTCGTCCTGTTACTCAGTTATTTGATCCTGAAAAAAGCATGTTTTTGTCGGATCGTTTCATTAAAGGCACATGCCCGAAATGTAAAGCTGAAGATCAATACGGCGACTCATGTGAAGTCTGTGGTGCTACTTACAATGCCACTGAATTGTTGAATCCAAAATCAACCTTAAGCGGTGCTGCACCTGTAGAGAAATCTTCAGATCACTACTTCTTTAAATTGCCAAATTTTGGTGAATACTTACAAAAGTGGACTCGTGACGAAGGTCGCCTGCCTGTTTCGATTGCCAACAAATTAGATGAATGGTTTGAAGCAGGTTTAAATGATTGGGACATCTCACGTGATGCCCCGTATTTCGGTTTTGAAATTCCAGATGCGCCAAACAAATACTTCTACGTTTGGGTCGATGCGCCAATTGGCTATATGTCGAGTTTTGAAAATTACATCAAAACCAAACGTCCTGAATTGAGCTTTGATGATTTCTGGAAAAAAGATTCTCAAAATGAGGTGTATCACTTCATTGGTAAAGACATTGTTTACTTCCATGCGCTGTTCTGGCCTGCAATGCTTGAAGGTGCAAACTACCGTACACCATCTGGTTTATTCGTAAATGGTTTCTTGACTGTAAATGGTCAGAAAATGTCTAAATCTCGTGGTACGTTCATTAAAGCTGAAACGTATTTAGAACATTTAAATCCTGAATATTTACGTTATTACTTCGCTTCTAAATTATCTGATAAAGTTGAAGATTCTGATTTGAATCTTGATGATTTCGTTCAAAAAGTGAATTCTGATTTGGTTGGTAAAGTCGTGAACATCGCCAGCCGTTGTGCAAAATTCATTAACACCAAGTTTGACAACAAGTTAAGTGCAACTTGTGCAGAGCCTGAATTGGTTCAAAGCTTTATTGATGCAGGTGCTTCTATCGCTGCTCAATACGAAGCTCGTGAGTTCTCTGCTGCGATTCGTGAGATCATGTCCTTAGCCGATAAAGCGAATCAATATATTGATGAGAAGAAGCCTTGGGCACTTGCTAAGATTGAAGGTGAAGATCAACAAGTTCATGACGTATGTTCAGTTGGTATTAACTTGTTCCGTCAATTGGCAATTTACCTTGCACCTGTATTGCCTACACTTGCAGGGCAAGTTCAAGACTTCTTGCAGTTAGCATCTTTCGATTTCGCTTCTCGTGAAACGATTCTTATTGGTCATGAAATTGCATTGTTCCAACCGTTAATGCAACGTGTTGACCCTAAAGCTGTTGCTGCGATGGTGGATGCTTCTAAAGATTCTTTAGCTGCTGCTGAACCTGTAAAAGTTGAGAAGAAGAAAGAGAAAAAGGTAGAAAAGAAACCTGAACCTAAAGTCGGCGAAGCCGCTCTTAACACAAGCACTATCGGTATCGAAGACTTTATGAAAGTTGACCTTCGTGTCGCGGAAGTATTAGAGGCTGCTACGGTTGAAGGTTCTGACAAACTTCTTCAACTCACTTTAAATGTCGGTGAAGCTGAGCCACGCAACGTGTTTAGCGGTATTCGTGAGTTCTATCAGCCTGAAGACCTTAAAGGCAAATTGGTAGTAATGGTAGCGAACCTTGCTCCACGTAAAATGCGTTTTGGGATCTCAAATGGTATGGTTTTAGCTGCGGGTAATGGCGAAGGTGTTTGGGTGATTTCACCTGAATCTGGTGCTAAACCGGGTGATAAAGTGTCTTAAGGTTTAAAAATCTTAGATCAAAAAAGCCTCTACTGATGTAGGGGCTTTTTTATGCTATAACACTTAAAAATTCAATCAATAAAAACTATATGAAGCTTTTAAAAAATTTTATCCATGATAATTCAGCATTCACCGCAATTGGTTCACTGCTTGGAACTTTACTTTTTACGCTCTCATTTCATTTACTTATATTTCTTGATGACCCAAATCGCTTTTTACATGGATTAATCACTCCACATATTATTTTTCCCATGCTTTTAGCATTCGTATTTATCTTACCTTTGGGATATTTTATAGGATTACTCCCTGCGCTTGTTAGTAAGTTATTATTCGAACATTTTTATGCAGTTAGAATTGGTTCAGCTAGTTTCTATCGTGCAACTTTATACGGCTTGATGCTAGGCTTAATGTGGTCGCCAATAATCTTAATTTTAGATTTAGCAGCAGGTGCAGGATTAAAGTTTTTTTTATATGTTGAATTTGTACTTATACTTCCTGTTTGTTTAGTTTGTACTTGGATTGAATGGAAAAAAGCTTTGAATCTGATATCAAATTCATTAAAAGAATGATAGGCGAATTTTTTGTGATTTCCCCTGAATCTGGTGCTAAACCAGGTGATAAAGTGTCTTAAGATTTATAATTTAAGATCAAAAAAAAGCCTTACATTGCAAGGGCTTTTAAAATTATTTAATAAGTTTGCCAGAGTGTTTAAGTAACAATCCTAACATTGGTATTAGCGGAAAAAAAATTGTCACGATATTCCATACAGTGACTCTTCTTGATAAAGAAATTTCACTATAAAACCATTTCCACCAAATGAATTGAAAAAATAAAATTGAAATTACTGATAATAGAAAATATATCTTATAAAATTTTATGCTACTAAATTTAATTATCAAACAATACAACAATATATGAAAAATTAAATTATATAATAAAATTAATACAATACAAAAAAAAGGAGCTAAAAATAATATAAGAGGTAATAGAAAAAAACCGAAACCTACGTCTCCTTGTACATTACCAACATCAAAAATAAAAATCGAAATTACAATAAAGGAAAGGACATTTCGCATCATTAGTGAAGCTTTTAAATTGATCTGATGTTCATTGATAAGAATTTTTAGATGATAGATAACGTGGCGATATACTTTAAAAATAAGTTTATAAAAAAGAAAACAAACGACAAGATAAATAATGATACAGAAAGTAATTAGAATTAAAACTCCCATTTTAATAATTCCCCGATAAATTATTATGATTATTTTTCATATACAAAAGATTAAAATTAATCATAAATTCTATGCGTAAAAAAGACCATTCGGCTCAAATGAGGAGAATGCCAGTTTAAGTGAAAAACACCATATTTTTGTATTTTAAACTGCTATTTATCGTAAAATAATTTGATAACTTATACCTCCCTTAAGTGAAATCTTAGAACGCTCAATAATTGATTGGAAACTCAACTCTCAATTTATTCTTGACCAATTCACGGAAACCAATAATTTGATTTCACTATCATTCATAATCAATTTTAAGAATCATATCAATTACTAGAAAAAATCCGTTATTTTTGTATATTAAGTAGGGTTATATTTCACCTCCGATCAATAAACTCCAAATACCCTCTTCCCTCAGCTTTTCGACCTTTAAACTCCCCTGTCCATTGATAACTGGTGACATAACCCGCTGCCAAACCATAACAATACGGCGTATCCACCACAGCAATCAGATCTAAAACTTTTTCACCCTCATGATGTGCTACCCAACGAAACGACTGTGGAACTTCCATGGCATGACCATCAGGTGTCATCAAAGGATCAGTCTTTAAAGCAATCACTTCAAAATGAGCCTGATCATACTGAATCGAAGTACCATCCACATGGCGGTACGACACCGCAGTATATGCCGGCTCACCCGCAAAACTAATAAATGCCAAAACCAACTGCTCTTCAGCATTCAAGTTAATCACCTGATAACTAAAAGACGATAATGGCAAGGTCAAATTATGCGTTAAAAGCTGTTTAGGCAGCATCGAAACAGAAATGGCTTTCCAATGCTCAAGCGTACACAAACCCGATATTTCAATGGTTTTACCGTGCTGCGTCAGCGTACCCGAATACTTCATCAACACACTAAAATGTTGATACAACGAACTATGCGCGAACCATGTCAGTGCATCCGTTGGCGTAAGAGTCAGATCAGCTTTTAAGTCTGCCATATTGGAGACAAGGTGATAATTGCCATCTTCCTCATACAAAGAAGAATCTTCAGCAAATTCGATACGAAATGGCGATTGCTGGAACTTTAATTGATGCTCAATATCATAAATTTTATAGGCATCTTTTGTTTCCGACAGCGCTGTACCATGTACTAAAGTTGCGGTATTTTCAGGCGCTAAACTGGTGAGTTTAGGCGACACTTTGGTGATTTTGGCGCCCACATCTCCAATCACAGAAGCATATGACAAATAACGGTACGGCTCAGGCAAATCAGGAATCATGATGCCGTAATGCGTACTCGCAAATTGTGAATGGAATACATGCGCATCGAAATTATAATCACGTGGAAGTTCAGCTTGCGCATCGGGTGAAACCGCACCAAGGAGCTTGGTACCCACTTGACCAAGACGATATTTTACTTTCTGTTGTATGGTGTAATTTCGTGGCGTACTACTTAAAAGTGAATGCATGTATTGCTCAGGGAGAGTGAGATCATTACAGACTACTTATATGTAGATGTGAAGTTTATGGCTGATCAGGACTTGAAAATGTGATTAAGGGTCATACCCAAGTTTTTGTAGGACAATTTTCCGCAGGTTCAGAGTTTTAAATTCATCTAAATTTTATAAAATTGGAATGCTTATTCTTATATTATAAAAGCCAGTATCAATGATTTGAAGCCGGCTCGTCTTATTTCATTTTATTCAAATTTGAAAATACTTGTTTGATGTTACTGATTTTAAAAGTGTTTATTTCATTACACCTATTTCATACCAAAGATCAGCTTTAAGCCAAGCACAGTCATGACCACACCCGCAGCACGATCAAATACTGCTTTAAACTTTAAATACACACGGCGTGGTTTTTCAGCAGACAATGCTACAGCAACCAATGAACACCAGCCAGCATCAATAAAGAAACAGAGCAATGGCAATACAAAGTAATAATAAGTCGGAATTTCTTTCGGTAACAAAGCCGTAAATATACTGGCTAAGACAATCGCAATTTTGGGATTTGCCAACTGCGTGATTAAGCCTGTGGTGAATGCCCGACGCAACGACATTTGCGATGATACAGATTGATCCGCTTCAATCGGCTCTTTGGCATGTTTAATAATTTTATAAGCAAGCCACAATAAGTATAAACCACCACAGATTTTCAATGCCAAATAAGCCGATGGCACAGCAAGTAATAAAGCTTGTAAGCCCAATACAGCAAGCAGTCCAAAGATCGCAGCACCAGTCCCTGTACCGAATGCGGTATATAAACCATGCTTACGCGAAATCGCAATTGAATTTTTAGCCACATAAATAGAGGTCGGCCCAGGACTCATCGCACCTAACATCAGTGCAAATGCAATTGATCCTAAAATCCAAAATGATTCCACCGCGACACCATAACCCAATTTGATTCTGGCAATTCTACCGATTTAAAAATTGAATATCTTGCTATATTTCAATTCATTTTTACAATTTCACCGAATAATTCACTGCAAATCCATTGAATCACCTTGGAATTCAATGCATGATCCATGAATGACATCATTTTTTTGATTAGAACTTTTTGATTAAAACTTTTAGATTAGAACAAATATGAAATTAGCCGAAGCTTTACTGCTACGAAGTGACCTTCAAACCAAACTGGCTTCCCTACAGCAGCGCATTAATAATAATGTGTTAATTCAAGAAGGTGACCAAGCCAGCGAAGATGCCAATGCATTGATTCAGGAAGCATTTTCAGTCAATCAAGAACTGCATCAACTGATTCAGCGTATTCATTTGACCAACGCTCAAGCAAAATCTATTGAAGGAAATCCCCTACTGGCTGTTCTCAATCAACGAGATATGTTGACTCAACAACATCGTGTCTTACAACAAGCGATTGATAGTTCCCGACGTGAAAATGGTCGTTATAGTTCAAGTGAAATTCGTTGGGTCAAAACCATTTCAGTTGCAGACTTACAAAAGCAAGCTGATGCAATCAGTCAGCAACTTCGAAAGAACAACTTGGAAATTCAAGCATCCAATTGGCAAGTTGAATTAGTATAGATTCCTAGATTTAGAGATATTTTTCTCACCAGTTCGGGCATATTGGGCGAGTACACAGCCTTTTATTCGTTTGTAAGGCTTTAATTCAACAAACGATTGCAGAAGTAAAACGTCTACTTCAAAAGTTTACAACGCTGACGTCGCACCCTGCATCTGTTATCTTTTACAAGGTACTTTTCACGACCACGTACTGACAATATGCCCACCCTATTCTTTAATGAGTTTCTATTTTTCTCAGTTCTACGATATATGAAAATTAAAAAGTGGGCTCTCTTAGAAACTCAAGGTGTTGAATTAACCTGAACTTCGTTCAATGATTGATTGTTCAGTGATAGATGAGTATTTGCTAATTTATAATCTTTATCATGTACAGGAACGCCACCGATAATCATCGTGCGCGCCTCAATGTTGCGATCATCGGCTTGTTGCATAGCATCACAGCCAAATAATGACAAACTAAGCATCAAAAATAGGATTTTATTTTTATTGATCATGGCACTCTCCTGATGTGCTTTATGTATTCAGATTAACATGCTCGAATAAAAAATAAACACTTTTATAGTTACCCTCTTTGAT
Organism: Acinetobacter sp. CY81; assembly: GCF_059515925.1. Lineage (NCBI taxonomy): Bacteria > Pseudomonadati > Pseudomonadota > Gammaproteobacteria > Moraxellales > Moraxellaceae > Acinetobacter > Acinetobacter sp. CY81. Next base: position 119,096 of record NZ_JCAKNC010000002.1, on the reverse strand, counting down.
CCCTCCTGCTTCGTTCACTCCCTTACATTCGCCTATGTCTCGATCAACTCTTTCTAGCTTTCAAACAAGGTGAAGAGACCGACTTAAAACCAATTCCCCATGTACGATAGCCTTGAGTATCAATATGGAAGCGTTGTTTACTATATAAGCCCAAACCAAGGCGATGTTTTTTGCCTTGCTGATGCCAAAACTGACAAAGCTTTTGATCGATTTCATCATGATTAGCATAAGGCTTTCGATGCTCATCCAAAGTTTGAAAATCGACTGCAAAATTACTCAAATGCTTACTGGCTTTCGCACCATGCACACAACTATTCGCTTCTCGACTTCGATACACCGACACGATTTTATAATGGGCAAAATATCCATCGCCTTGTAAATGTTCAATCAACTGTAATGGCGTAATTAAATTCGACCATAATTTTTTAGGTGGCAAACTAAATCGATGCTGCTGACATTCGGCTTTTAAAGGATGCGAATTGAGTGTCAGCTCATATAAAGTCGGGACTTGTTTTACTTTAGATTGAAAGAACTTTTCATATTCAGCAATGAGTTGCGGATCTTGAGTAAGTTTCCATTGTTCAAACTGTTGCTGATACTGAGCGTGCTGCTGCTTATCTTTGGCTCGCTTTAACTCCTCAGCAGACTCAGCTTGATTTTGTGGATGCTGTTCAGAACAACCTGAGATGAATAAACAGCAGATAAAAGCGCTGAAAAAAAGTGTAAAAGGACGAAAAAGCATATTATTTTTAGATCAGTTATTTTGAGTAATACTAACAAATTTGAAGTGCCGACACAGTTTTTATAACGCTTTAAAGAAAAACCATATTGATTTTGAGCTCGTATTATTCCGAGACATTACACGTTAAAATTGAAATGATCAGTCCAATACTTTTCATGATCAAATCTTATCTCGTCTTATCGACCTGCCTTTAGAGAATAAAATGTTTGATGAAATCGCCCAAACAGTAAATGAGCAACACATTGAATATTTAGGTGTGCCTCTCACTATCAAACGTCTAGATCAGATTCATCCGCAGATTTCGGGTAATAAGTTTTTTAAGCTCAAATATAATTTTCAAGAAGCTCAACAACATGGCTTTAAAAGTGTACTGACCTTTGGTGGTGCTTACTCTAATCATATCGCAGCAACAGCTTTTGCAGCACATCAGTTTGGCTTTAACAGTGTTGGCATCATTCGCGGTGAAGAACTGAAAGATCACCCCTTAAACCCAACTTTGGCTACAGCACAAGCACTTGGTATGCAACTACACTTTATCAGCCGAACCGCCTATCGTGAGAAAGATCAACCTGAGTTCCTAAAAACGCTGTCCCAACACTTTCCATCTCACTATGTCATTCCTGAAGGTGGAACGAATCAATTGGCGATTCAAGGTTGTAAAGAAATTCTGACTGAACAAGATCAACTTCATTTTGATGTGATTTGTTGTGCTGTTGGAACAGGTGGAACCATGACGGGCTTAATCGAAGCCAGTCATTCCCATCAGAAAGTAATTGGCTTCTCTGCCTTGAAAGGTGATTTTTTAACAGAAGAAGTCCGCCAAAAAACACAGAAGTCCAATTGGTATATTACCGATGAGTTTTGTTGTGGTGGATATGCTAAAACCACGCCTTTATTGCTTGAATTCATGACATGGTTTGAGCAACAGTATCAGATTCCACTGGAACAGGTTTACACTGCCAAGATGCTTTATGGCGTGTTTCAATGGATTAAACAAGCCAAGTTTAAAGCGAATCAACGCATTTTATTGATTCATACTGGGGGTTTACAAGGCAAAAATGTTAGTTAGAGCTCTAACAAAATCTACAACTTCTGCCGTTATGCACAGTTTTAACATGCACTTACTAAATACATACCGATGCTTGATAAATGATCAAAGAACCGATTGATAATTATCCCACAGGACGGTTTTCAGTCAGTGCAATTAAACCCACAATTAAGCGATACATATTCCAAATGAATGTGATCAAAAGAATAACGAAGCCGATTAAAATAAACGTAGTAATAAAACCGATCACATAACCTGCCAAACTCAACCAAAAGGTTTTAATCTGCCATTCCACATGACTCTCTAACCATGTGCCACGCACTTCATCACGTTTCACATAGTTCATGATGATTGCGGCTAGCCAAGTAATACCCAGTACATAACTTGCGAAATAGAGACCATAACTAATCAGATTAAATTGCTTTAAATTTTGTTGTTGATCGGGTTGATGAATATTTTGCATTATTATTGACACTTATTCATTGTTGATTATGACCAAAGTATAAAACAAGCAGTGGAAAAAGAGTATAATCCTGCGTCCTTAATTCCCACGGCGAGTCAGTATGTCTTTCAATCAATATGATGTCATTGTGATTGGTGCAGGTGCATCAGGTTTAATGACGGCATATATGGCAGCGCAACGTGGTCGTAAAGTGTTGGTCATGGAAAAAGCCAATAAAGTCGGTAAAAAAATTCTGATGTCTGGCGGTGGTAAATGTAATTTTACCAACCTCTACGTCGAGCCTGAAAACTACGTGACTCATAATCCTCATTTTGTCATTTCGGCACTCAGCCGTTATACCAATTGGGATTTTATCGGCATGGTCTGTGAATACGGTATCGAATACGAAGAACGTAAACATGGTCAGTTGTTTACTTTAAATGGCGCAAAAGAAATTTTAGCCATGCTTTTAGCCGAATGTGAAAAAGCTGGCTTAGTAGATATTAAAACCAGTTGTGAAGTCAAAGCGGTTACAGCGCTTGACCCTCAAGGCTTCCAAGTCGCAACCAATATTGGTCATTTTCAGGCAGAATCAGTGGTGATTGCCTCTGGTGGTTTATCGATTCCAACGTTAGGTGGCTCAGCCATCGGTTATGAGATCGCGAAACAATATGGTCATCATATTTTTCCTACCCGAGCAGGTCTCGTTCCCTTCACGTTCTCTGACGGATTTAAAGAGGTTACGACACGTTTAAGTGGTAATGCTGTAGAAGCAACGCTGTCCAATGACCTCAATAGTTTTACCGAAGCATTATTATTTACACACCGTGGTTTGAGTGGACCAAGTTCATTACAACTGTCTAATTATTGGGATGTAGGACAAAGTTTCAAAATTGATTTTTTACCGAGCATCGATTTAAAAGACTTCTTGATCAATAAAAAGAAAAGCCAACCTAAAGTATTGTTACGTACCTTATTAACAGAGCTTTTACCTAAAAGTGTGGTACTCGAATTACAAAACTTAATTTGGTTAGACCAAGCCGATACCGCAATTGGTAATATTAGCGATGAAAAATTAGAATTGATTGCGTCGCGTTTGAACGGCTTTGATGTAAAACCCTCTGGAACTGAAGGCTATCGTACGGCTGAAGTAACTTTAGGTGGTGTCGATACCACAGAAGTTTCATCAAAAACCATGGAAAGTAAGAAGCAAAAAGGCTTGTTCTTTGTCGGTGAAATCTTGGATGTTTCAGGTCATTTAGGTGGCTATAACTTCCAATGGGCATGGGCGTCTGCACATGCCGCATCGCAGTTTGTATAATACTTTTAATCTAAAAGTATGACTGAATCTATCTAGCTAGACTCTGTTCAATCATCACTCTAAATAATCAGTGCGAAATAAATGAATATTTTTCGCACTGTTTAAACGCTCAATCGTATGATTCAACTTGATGACTTCTTCCGGCATCGCATCTAAGTTTTGAATTGTAGATATTCTTTTTAAGTTTTCAATTAATTTAAGCATCAGTAATTTCCCCATTTTTTTGATCTTCCTGATCTATGAAATATTAGTGAATAAATATGACAATAATATAAATAAGCCTTTATATATTAAGAAATTTATTCATTATTTAAATGGCATAAAATATGCCAATTCTAAAATAATTATTTATGGAGATGGTGTAACATCCTGATCATTTTGTTGATCACGTTTAGATTCTGTCACTTCTTTTTTAACAGGTTCAGGTTTCGCAAAGACAAATTTGTACGCACTGGCTAAAAATCCAATGGTCACCCCTGCAATCACAATCGGGGCAAGAAATTTATTGGGTTGTTTCTTCATTATTGTTCTCTCTTATTCAATTTTATGGGGTGTTTAACCCATATCAATATAGGGCGAATGAGGGGAAATATTCAACTTTTATCTATGAACGTGCTTTGTAGGTTTCAAATTCAAAGCAACAAACAACTCCTCTAACCTAAGTTCAGCCACCATACAGCGTGGCTGAACAAGTTGTTAAATTAAAGGTTATTTCGGGTCATCTTTCGGTTGAATATCCACATCTGACTCTGGTTCACCTGTTGAGCCAAAAGGGTTATTCAAGGGCTTATTGTTCGGATCAACATCGACTTGAGTCGGTGGAATATCTGACTTTTGATACTCTTCAGCCACTGTCGTCGCATCCATTTGTTCTTCCAATGGCGCAACCGCTAATGGTGTCGTTCCTGAACTTGAAGCTGTCGAATGTGTTGCTGATCCAGTCTCTGAACGCGATGATGCTTTGGTCTCAGGTTGAATTTCATGCAACGGATTTGGTTTATCCGCATCATTTTTTGCTTTGTCGATTAAATCACTCAATAAGCGCTCTGCCGGCTGACGACCACCCAAACCAAATGCAAGTGCAAATGCCACAGCAACAGCACCGAGTGTTAAGCCAAATGCTAGATTCACAATCGAGTCAGCAATACCCATGGCACGTAAGCCCATCGCAACAACTAAGCCCATAATCAATACACGAACCAGATTACCTAACCATCGTGCACTATTATTTTCACCCCGTTGCACCACATTGGCGACAATATTCGCCAACCAGAAACCAATGACCAAGATCACAGCACCCAACAAAATATTGGCACCGAAATAGATGAACATTGCAATTAAGCCACTGACTTGTTCAAAGCCCAAACGGTTTGCAGCTTCTGACACTGCAAACAACATGGTGAAGAACACGATCAGATAACCCACCACGCATGACACTTTGGTTGTACCCAAGAAACGCTGTACATCTAGCTTGGCTGGAATTTCATCCACCCCTGTCCCTGATACGACTTCAACCACTAAATTAGCAACAAAACGTGCAACGACGTAGGATAGGATTAAAATTAAGCCTGCAGCAATAATGTGTGGAATCGCATTCATGATCTCATACAGCATAGCTGTCGCTGGTTGAGAAATTGCTTCTACACCCAATGCTTCAAATGCGATGATGAGCGAAGTGATGATAATGATCGCGAAGACAAATGAACCGAGTACTTTGGGAAGATTTGAATTTTTAAACAGCCCAATTTTCTCAGCGTGTTGTTGAACATTCAGGCTACCCAATAAACCTTCTGTAATGCCACGAACAATTTTCGCCAAGATGTAGCCCACAAAAATGATAATCCCAGCCATGAAGATATTTGGCAGAAACACCACAGCTTCGTTGACCATGTTTTGAATCGGATACAGCAAACCATTCAAACCTAGAATTGAAAGAACGATCGGTAAAAATAAAAGTAGAATTAACCAATAAACAATTTCACTGATGTTTTGACTAAAGGAGTTTACCCCAACATCTTGACTGAGCTTTTCATCGAGTTGGGTTTTATTCAAAAGTTTGGTTAAACCGACTTTGACCAAATTTGCCACGATCCAACCAATAAAACCAACTGCCACAGCAGCCAATAATTGAGGGATGAACAACAAGAACTGTTGAACCATATTACTAAATGGACCACTGACACTATTTAGATTCAGCACATTCAATGCGCCAATCACGGCAATGATCATCACCACCCAAAATACGACTCTCGATAGAATATTTTCAATATTCGAACGATGTCCTGTCGCAGTAGATAATTTTTGATTGGTATTCAGTTTAGATAATACTTTTTTAATACCCGCTGCAATGACGAGTGCGATAATCCAACCTACAATTAAGATGGCGACTGCAGCTAGAATCGGGTGAAATTGTTCCCAATAATACATGCCATTAAATCCACCTCTCGATGAACCGTTTATAAAATCATTCATATCTTCAACCCTCTTCTGTTCGTTCTAGTCATTCATAGTTTTGGAAAGTTATGGTTTTTGAAGCATTGACTTAAATTTCTATTTTTGTCTTAAGATCCAATCGTTGTATTACGAATATGAGCAATACAATCAACGATATAAACACCTTAGTTATTGTGTATTTTTCAAGCAATATAGGGCTGCAAAATAGCGACAATTTGATAACACATCAGTCAAAATCATTTCATAATGTTTCTTATGTAAAATGATTTTTTTTGAACATAAAAAAGCCCTAGATGTTCTCTAAGGCTTTTATAGTCATGATCTCTAGTTCATCCTATTGATCAGTCGCTGTTGCGGTGTCTTTAGCAACAGCATTGGTTGTATTAACCACCGAAGAATCTGTCGCTGTGGCAGTATTGTCTTGAGTTTGCTGTACAGCAGGAACTGTCGTATCTACTGGCGCTTGACCAGGCTGCGGTTCTCGATCTGCCAGCATGTAAAAAATGAGTGCCGCCAAGAAAATCCCAACGATAATTAAAATAAATACAGGAATTCTTCTTTTTTCAGCTTTTTCGATTTCATTCATCTTATGAGGTTCTTTGTTAAAATCATGAGCCATGTTGATTCCCCTTTTAAACCGATCTTTGTCGATGAATTTTTATACTATCAAGCATTTGTGTTGCATTGTGTGAATAAACAGTATGAATTCGTACGCACAGAATAGTCCTGAGATAAAACTAAAAATAGGCTATAATATGCTCCCTTACTTTTCGCTGTTGTTAATATATGACCTATCGCAGGCAAAGTGTCTCTCTAGACTTAGACACAGATGTCACTCATCAATGTTATTTACATAAAACACGTGATGAGCATTTGATTGGAATTATTGAATTCAATAAGCCAAGCTACATTTTGAAATGGGGTGATCTCGAATACTTCCGTCGTAAAACTGAAGAATTTTCTGTGATGCCATTTCCTGAATGCGTAAATGCGATGATTATTGATATTCGCAATATCGTTGCATTTCTAGATAATGAAGTGCCTATTATTCCATGGCGATTATTGGAAGAAGACTGTCCAATCCGTTTGGTCGTGCCACATGATCGTTTAGAGCATTATGCAGGGTTATTTGAACCCACTTGGCTCACCAGTGATGTAGAGACAGCCATTCAAGAAATACGTCAATTTATGGATATGTTTGTCCATTAAAACTGTAGCATTCGCCTTGATTCCACATACATAAAAAACCTCCGTTCGGAGGTTTTTTAACAATAAACTCTGATAAATTTCCACATTTCATTTGTCTTTGCAGACCAATATTAATGCAATAAGCACCGCTGCAAATTAAAGCCAATTCAAAGATTACCAATAATTTTCTACTGCAATATTCCCTTCACCACGACGATTCATGATCAAGCCACGAGCTTTTAAAGCCTCTTTGGTATCTTCAACCATTTGTGGGTTGCCACACAGCATAATATGAGATGTTTCGAAATTAAAGTTTAAGCCTGCATATGTTTCTAATTCACCATTTTCAATCAGTACAGGTAAACGATCATGCAATGCTGCATTTGGATCTCGAGTAATAATCGGTATGAATTTAAAGCCTGTATGCCCTTCACCAAAACTTTCAGCAATCTCTTGAATACGCTCTACATAAGCCAACTCAGAGGCTGTACGTACGCTATACACCAAGTTTATGTTTTGATATTTGGTCCATGTATCAAAATCTTGCAGCATTGAAATAAAAGGTGCCAAACCTGTCCCTGTTGCTAATAACCATAGATCTTGAGGCAAAGGTAGTTGATAGCGTGTCAACGTCAAAAAACCGTATGGAATCTTTTCCAAATACAATTCATCACCCACTTGTAGGTGTTGTAAATTTGAAGTAAAAGCACCATCTGGAACAACAATTGAGAAAAATTCTAAGGTTTCATCGAATGGTGATGACACCACAGAATAAGCACGTACAACCAAATCATCACCCACTTTCAGTCCAATTCGAGCGAACTGCCCTGCAGTGAATTTAAAATGTGAGGGGCGTGTCATTGTGAAACTAAACAATGTATCGGTCCAACGGTGAACAGATAAAACCTTTTCTAGACTAAATTTTTCAATTGACATAATTTCAACGTGGCACTACAGACTATGCTCATGTTAGCATGACACTAGGGGTGATTGAAATTTCATGTCGTCATACGATTCGTGGTATTACTCAGAGAAATGCTGATCAAAGTCTATAGATTTGAACAAGTCAATGCTTCTATTTTAAGCCCAACTTTATGTTCACTATTGCTTTATACTAGCAATGTCTTATCACCATCACTGTGAACACGCCACTTTGGTTTAACCCATCGAAATAAGTATGATCTTTTCATTCAAAATGAATCATACCTTAGCCATTCACTTTGATCCTGATATGAAATATTTTCTTCACCGACTCTTATTTATATATTCAAATTAAGGCTTCACCCATGCGCATGACATTACGCCAACTGGCTGTTTTTGTAGCCGTTGCTCAAGAAGGTACCGTAACCAAAGCAAGTGATGCAGTTCGACTTACTCAAAGTGCTGCAAGTATGGCTTTGGCTGATCTTGAAGATGGCTTAGGTGCTCCGCTGTTTGACCGTTTGGGAAAACGATTACAACTCAACGATCTTGGTCGTTTCTTACTTCCACAAGCACTGGAAATTTTAGGTCGTTGTGAAGCCTTTGAACAAGCTGCAAAAGGTGAATTACAAAGTATTGATTTACGCATTGGCGCGACACTGACGATTAGTGATTACCTCATGCCTGATTTAATGGCTAATTTCCTTCAAGAACAACCGCAAGCACATTTGCAGTTGCAGGTCGGCAATACGCGTCAAATGATCGAAGCTGTGAATCAATTCCAATTGGATTTAGCGCTGATTGAAGGGTCATGTCATTTACCTCAGCTACAATCTATCCATTGGCGCGATGATGAGTTAGCTGTGTGTTGCTCACCTAATCATCCTTTGGCACAACTTGATCATCCGATCACCATCAAAGACTTCATTGATGCAGAATGGATCTTACGTGAGGAAGGTTCTGGTACACGTGAAGTCTTTGATAATGCAATTTTAAAAGATTTACCCAATGCAAATATCCGTCTAACACTTGGACACAATGAAGCTATTTTGAAAATTGTGGCGGGTGGCTTAGGCTTATCTTGTATTTCTAAACTGGCTATTCAGCCTTTAATTGAAAAAGAACAATTGGTTATCTTAGATACACCATTCTGGCAATTGACTCGCCCATTGTTCATGTTGGTACACCGCCAAAAGTATCAAGGTCCAGGCTTAAAAGCTTTTATGAAATTCTGTGATGAATAGTTTTCTTTATTGATCAATAATAAAAAAGCCCCGAGACTCGGGGCTTTTTTATACTTTAAATTCTAAATATAAGAAGCATTAAAATTATTGGGCAGTTTCACCTAAAAGCTCTTTACGACGATGCTCTGGAATAATCGGTTTATCAGACAGTTTTGCCATCTTTTTACGCTGATCTTCAATCGCCTTTTGCTGTTCTAGTAAGTAGTAACGTGCTTTGGCTTCTTGCTCTTGTTTATGCAACTCATACTTTTGAAAACCAAAGTAACCAAATGCCGCCAAGATAATGACTGAAATAACAGCCATTAAAATCCAAGGATTAAAATTTAATTCTGCTTTTTTATTCGGCTTAACCTTATGTGTTTTATAAGCAAGCTGAGTCTTTACCTTTTGTAGGGTATTTTCATCATTTTGCTGCTGTGAATACTCAGTCTTAGACTCACTTACACTAGCATTGTTTAAACTTTGCTGACTTTCAGCATAGTTTTTATTATCGCTATTTAAACGACTATGTTCAGGAATCGACGTGGTATGTCTAGAGCCTAATTCATGTTGTAGCTGTTCAAAAGGATCACTCGATAATGGAACGATCGTTTTGGCATGGCCTAAATGAATCGACTCATTCGATGGTGTAATGAATGAGTTTTCATGCTGTATCGGCTTAATTTCCGTCGGATGTGATAAATCTAATGTGCCTTTGATATCTACATCTACTGGCTGAGTAAATGAAGACAATGGCGCAGTTTGAGGAATCTTAATTTCGTCCTCAGGCTTCAGCAGCAATACTGTGGAGTTTCCAGTGTTTTTAGATTGATCAACAGACTCGACTTCATTAACTGAATTATCGATATCATCTTTTTGTTCCGAAAACTCATCTGAAACTTGTTCAGCATGATTGAAATGATCCGCAACAACTAACGTGCTGTTATTTTGCTTATCCATTAACTCATTAGAATTTGAGAATTGACCACTCTCAATGGGTTTTGAATCTTCTATTGTTAAAGATTCAGCTTGAGCGATAGATGGCTTAGATTCAGTGGTAAGCTCTTGCTCATGCCTTTCAACAACAGCTTCAGCATTCTCCTGAATAGTTTCATGAACCTCTACAGGAGTCGTCGAGTTGGTAAGATCTGTTGAATGATTTGATGAACTATTAGGACGTTTAGCTTTGGCAACTAAATCAACGCTCTTCGTGATATCTTGAGACTTCGCTTTATTTAAAGGCTTTTCATTTAGCACCTTTTTTTCATTATTCAGTTTTTTATCTTGTTCTAATTTTTGCTTATTTTCTAAAAACTCTTGGGGAATTGCAGGATTGGTTTGTTCCAAAGTCTCATTTTCAGCTAAAACTTGATCTTTTTCTTGCTGTGCTTTTTTTAAGACGTCTAAATCTTCGTCTTCACTATAGAAAATATTATTTCGAGGTTTTTCAGTTCTTGCATTTTTATGATCTAAACGCACAATAAACTTAGCAATATGTTTGAAATCTTTTTCTTCGATTAAACATTTTACACGTTCACCAATTTGAGGCTCTAGTGTTGAGTTAGGGAAGTCATCTAATGAAAAATGAAGGTCGATATCTTTATCCGACAAATGAATGATACCTACCTGCTCGGCAGCATCATACGATTTAAGTGTACCCTTATAAAACATAGACCGTCCCCAAAAGCCCTAACAATCAAAAATTTGTTATATATTTTTTTAACATTATTTGTATGAAAACTAACAAAAAAGGAGACCTATAGTCTCCCCGCTATATTACTCAATTTTTAGCCTTTATGTATATAGTGATTAGCTTTATCCAAAGAAATTTGATCTGTCTAATACAAATATTTTACGTGCTTAGTCATATTGCAAATTAACGCTAAATTAACTTTAAAATTCAACTTAAATTATTGTTTTTAAAATATTTAAATAACATGCAAAGCTACAACCCTAATTTCTCAATAAAAAAAGAGGCTATTCGCCTCTTTCTACGTCGGTCTTGATGTTTAGCAGTTCAATTATAAATTCGATTTAAATTGCGCTATCACATCCGATCTCATATTACTTTCTGAAATTCGACAACAATCCTGTGGCAATCGACTCATTATGCGCCAAGATTTTTTTCTGCTTGGTCTTCGCTGGATTTGGATCTACACGCTCAATACGTGCAGCTTTAAATTTGTCACCATTTTCTTCAAGTACAAATTTAACTTTTTCATTCTTTTTCGGTTCAGTTTCAAGTGCATCTGGAAAGTCTGAAATATGGAAAAATATATCTTCGCCTGCCATCGAAATAAATCCAAATCCTTTCTCAGGATTGAATTTAATTACCTTTCCAAATTTAAATTCTAATTTCATGAACTTAACTCTACTCTATAAACACATTCATCTTAGTATATAAAAAAAGAGGCTCAAAGCCCCTTTTTACTGTTTTTTAATTTCAGTCTTTTTGCACAGAACCGAAAATTTTATCCCCAGCATCACCCAAGCCTGGAACGATATAACCATTTTCGTTTAAGCCTTGGTCAACTGATGCAGTGAAGATAATCACATCTGGATGAGCTTCTTCTACACGTTTGATCCCTTCAGGTGCAGCAACCAACACCATGACACGAATATCCTTACAACCACTTGCTTTCAATACATCAATTGCAGCTACAAGTGATGAACCCGTTGCAAGCATCGGATCAATAATCATCGCTAAACGGTTTTGAACGTCTGGTACTAACTTTTTGTAGTATGTACGTGCTTCTAATGTTTCTTCATCACGCTCAAGACCCAGTACAGATACTTTCGCACTTGGAATCAGATTTAAGAAACCATCCAACATGCCAATACCAGCACGTAAAATTGGCACAACAGTAATTTTTTTACCAGCAATACGATCAACAGTAACTTTACCGTTCCAACCATCAATTTCATGATCAACAACAAGTAAATCTTTCGTCGCTTCATACGTGAGAAGCATCGTTACTTCTTGTGCAAGTTCACGGAAGTTCTTCGTGCTGATATCTGCACGGCGCAATAAACCTAATTTATGACGAATGAGCGGATGACGGATTTCTTGAATGGGCACGGGAGAACACCTAAAACATAAAAGTAAATTTCCACTATTATAAATGTTTTTTATATAAGAAATAAGAAAAGCCCTCAATCAATGAGGGCTTTTTTTGTTAACCACTATAGATTTTTTAGATTATTACACGATTTTATTGAAGAACAATGTGCAATGGTGCAACAAGCTGTGCTTGGTTCGCCAAAGCAATGATTGGATCTGGATAAACACCGATCACCAATACTGCTAGTGCCGCAAGCAACACCATGATTCCACCTACTTTTTGCCCCCAATGCTTATCAGCATCAATACGTGGACTATCAGGTGGAGTCATGTACATCACGATCATCACACGGAGGTAGTAGTACAAACCAATACCTGAACCGACTACGATCATCGCAGCAAAGAACCAATGTGCTTCAGACACAACTGTCATGACTAACATGAACTTACCAATGAAGCCTGCAGTTAACGGGATACCCGCTAGAGACAACATCATCACTGTTAAAGTTGCAGTTAGAATTGGACGGCGCCAGAACAAACCACGGTAATCAGCAAGTGTTTCAGCTTCGTTGGCATTGTTATAAGGACTAGACATTAACGCGACAGCACCAAAAGCACCGATCGTTGTTAATACATAAGTCACTACATATACGTTTACAGAGGTTAAGCTAAGGAATGATGCACTGATCAGACCTAACATTAAGTAACCGAAATGCGCAATTGAAGAGTATGCCAAGATACGTTTAAGGTTCACTTGTTTAACTGCAAGTAAGTTACCTACAAGAATCGACATCACTGCAATCACAATGATAATCGTCTTGATTGCTTCAATGCCGATCACGCCAGAAGACAACAAGTAACGAACAAATAAACCAATCATCGCTACTTTAGCAACAGTTGCTAAGAATGTTGCGATTGGTGCAGCTGCACCTGCATAAACGTCTGGTGTCCATTTATGGAATGGCGCAAGAGACAATTTAAATGCAACCGCAGCAACGATTAAACCAAGACCTAAAATTCCAAATACAGAAGTGAATTTTTCACCCAATTGTGGAAGATACGCTTGAAGCGCCATCATCAATTGTGGATCTTGAGTTTGTGTTAACGTCCAGAACATATCATCGACTTGACCAGCAAATGACAATGAACCCAACATTGCGTAAACGTAAGCCATACCCATCAACAACATCGCCGAAGCTGTTGCAGAAAGTACAAGGTACTTAATGCCCGCTTCTAAAGACTTCGCACGTTGATGTGTATAAGCCAACAAACCATACACAGGAATCGACATCAACTCTAAGCTGATGAAGAATGATGCAAAGTGAGAACTTGATACCATTAACATTGCACCCGAAATCGAGATCAACATTAAGATATAAAGCTCTTCGCGATTGTCTTTATACGAGTCAATATAAGCATGCGATAAAGTACAGCAAGCCAATGCTGCTACCAAAATAACAAGCTGATAAAGCAACGAGAATGGATCAACAATAAACAGACCCATTACGTTTCTAGGAACAACCTCACCACCAAACATTGTTAATAAAATGCTTGCAAGTGATAAATTCAGACCAATCACAGAAACAGTCGCAATCAAATTATGATTACGTTTGATCGCTGTAAGGATCATCACGACGATTGCTGTCAAAGCAACAATCATCACTGGAGCCAATGGCATTAGCTCAGAAAAAGAGAGTGTGAAGTTCATGACTTATTGGATCTCCACATTTTCAAATTGAGTTGTTGTTTGTTGAACAACTTCAACTGCTTCTTGTACTGGAATATAGCTATTCGCTAACCACGCCATACTTGAGTTCGAAATATCAAGGAAGGTTTGTGGGTAAAGACCAAGCCACAATAGACCTAAAGCACAGATCGACAGAATCACCAATTCACGCGCATTCAAATCTTTCAATGGGCTTGTATAGTGCTGTTTTTGCTCTTCATTTGGCGTACCAAACAATGCTTTGTGAATCAGGATCAAACCATACAAACCAGCAAATACTAAACTGATCGCAGCAATGATTGTGAACGTTGGGAACTTGGCAAATGCACCCATCAAGATTAAGAATTCACCGATAAAGTTACCTAAACCTGGAATACCTACGAGCGCTGCAACGAAGAACATAAGGAAGAATGGTAAATACTGGAATTGACCACGAATACCACCCATCAAACGTAGATCACGTGTATGCAAACGCTCATATACTTGACCACACATGATAAACAATGCAGCAGATGACAAACCATGTGCCAACATCATGATCATTAAGCCTTGGAACGTAAGAACGTTACCTGCGTAGATCGCAAGGAGTACAAAGCCCATGTGTGAAATAGAGGTGTAAGCAAGCAGACGTTTCATGTCTGTTTGTTGGAATGCACACCATGCACCGTAGAAGATACCGATCAAACCAAGAATAATCGCGATATCTGCAAACTGTGCAGACGCAGCTGGGAAGAACGGAATCACGAAACGCAATAAACCGTATGCCGCAGTTTTAATCAAGATACCCGCTAAGTCTACAGAACCTGCTGTAGGCGCTTGAGCATGTGCATCTGGTAACCAACCGTGTAATGGGAAAACAGGAAGTTTTACCGCAAAACCGATGAATAAACAGATCATGAATGCATAAGCAATCGCTGGCGCTTGTGTATCAAGTGCGTTTGCAACAGCCATCAAGTGACCATAACCAAAGCTAATCGTTTGCGTCATCATGTATCCATAGATCACTAGACCTAGAATACCAACAAGCATGATCAAACCAGCAACTTGTGTGTAGATGAAGAATTTAGTTGCAGCATAAACGCGTGATTTACCATCTGCTCCTTTATGACCCCAAAGTGCGATCAAGAAGTAGATTGGCACCAACATCATTTCCCAGAAGAAGAAGAAGAGGAACATATCAATCGCTAAGAATACACCGATCACACCACCCAAAGACCACAAAAGGTTTAAGTGGAAGAAACCAACATTCTTTTGAATCTCACCCCATGAACAGCCAACTGCCAACACACCAAGGAGTGCAGTTAAACCCACCATGAGAAGAGATAAACCGTCTACCGCTAAATGGATATTAATCCCCAGCGTTTGAATCCATGGCACCATGAATTCAGCAGACCAAGTTGGAGCAGCGCCACCAACTTCATAGCTATACGTACCTGACTGCCAAAGTGCAATACAGATCACTAAAGTAACAAGCATACCTGCCATCGCAATATAGCGCGGCAAATGTTCGTCGAACTTATCGACTAACCAACATACAAAACCAGCAATGAACGGTACTAAGATCAGCGCGGGTAAAAACCAGTTGTTTGTGATTTCCATCTTATTTCCCCACGACCTGAGTCACGACCAAGATCATTAAAATGACAACGATACCCAGTGCCATACTTGATGCGTATTCACGCAATGAACCTGTTTGACGTGAGCTTGTGAAGCTATGACCACCTTTAACAATAGCAGGAAGCATTAACCACAAACCATCAATTGGATCACGACCTAAAATCTTCGCGATAAGTAAATAAGGCTTAACAAATACGATGTCATACAACGCATCAAAGCCAAGTGCATTACGGCAGATATTCACCAGTCCAGCACCTAAGCAAGTGTTTGCAAATGATTGAACTGCTTTATATGCAAATGCAAATAACACCACACCAACCACTAGACCAGTCAATGCAACAGCAATTGCTACATATTCAGCACCATGTGCACCTGCTTCTAAAGCTTCAGGAATGATAAATGCAGGAATTTGAGCTGCATTCAAAATACTCATTACCGGTGCTTTAAGGACGATTGCAATACCTGTAGAAAGTACAGCAAGAATCGCTAAAGGAGCCCAATACGTTGCGCCTTTGATTTCGTGATAAGGCGTATTTTCTTTACCAAAGAATACGATCCAGATTAAACGGAATGTATAAATCGATGTTAAGAACGCACCTGCCACACCCACCCAGTAAAGGATATTGAAGATTGACTCACCAGCTAAATGCTGTTGTGTCCATACCGCTGCAAGAATCGCATCTTTTGAGAAGAAACCAATCGTTAAGAATGGAATCGCTGCCAATGCACCGCCACCAATGGCGAAACAAGCAAATAGGAATTTGTTCTTGTAGAACAAGCCACCCATTTTGAAAATGTTTTGTTCGTGATGGAACGCAAGAATCACTGCACCAGAAGAAAGGAACAATAACGCTTTAAAGAATGCGTGAGTCAACATGTGGAATAGACCCGCTTGGTAAGCTTCTGCACCAACCGCCATAAACATATAACCCAACTGACTCATTGTAGAGTAAGCAAGAATACGTTTGATGTCTGTCTGAACCAATGCTGCGAAACCAGCAACAAGCAATGTCACTGCACCCGTGATTGAGATAAAGATCATCACTTCTGGTGCCATTTCCATCACAGAGAACATACGGCAACACAGGTAAACACCCGCTGTAACCATTGTTGCTGCGTGGATCAATGCAGATACAGGTGTAGGACCTGCCATCGCATCTGCCAACCATGTTTGCAATGGGATTTGAGCAGATTTACCTGCAGCACCCAAGAACAACATTAAAGCAGTCCAAATCGTAAGTGATGAACTTTGCGTCATGACTGTTGGCGCATTTGCTACGATCTCAGCAATATTCAATGTTCCAAACTGTTGGAAAATGAGGAATAAAGCGATCAATAAGAATACGTCACCAATACGTGTTACGGTAAATGCCTTAATTGCTGCAACACCATTTGATGGGTTTTGGTAGTAGTAACCAATCAGCAAGTAAGAACACAGACCTACACCTTCCCAACCCAAGAACAATAACGCTAAGTTATCGCCAAGTACGAGAAGCAACATGCTCGCAACGAACAAGTTGAAGTAAGAGAAGAAACGCGCGAAGTCTTCTTCACCACGCATATACCATGAAGCAAAGATATGAATCAGGAAACCAACCCCTGTTACCATACCGAGCATCAAAAGTGATAAACCATCTAGGTGCAAGCTAATGCCAGGTGCAAAACCGGCAACATTAAACCATGTCCAAAGATGCGTCACTTGTGACTGTTCGCCACTGTTAATGAACTGCATACCTGCGATTAAAGCAAATAAAGCAGACAGACCGACAGAACCAACACCAATGATGGCTGCAACAGATTCAGGAAGTTTGTTACGCCCTGCCGCTAAAAGGATAAAACCAATGAGCGGGAATAATATCGTTAATGCTAATAAACTCATCCGCGCATCTCACTAGCAGCATCCACATCCAAATGATGGAAGCGATGATAGAACTGAAGGACGATTGCAAGTCCGATACAAGCCTCAGCCGCAGCAAGCGTTAGAATTAGAATGAACATGATCTGTCCATCTGGTTGTACCCAAGCACTGCCAGCCATAACGAATGCAAGCGCTGCTGCATTCATCATCACTTCTAGACTCATTAACACAAATAAAAGGTTACGACGAACCATCACACCGTAAAAACCAAGTGCAAAAAGAATGGTCGCAACGATCAAACCATGTTCTAAAGGGATATTACCCATTATTCTTTTCCTCTTCTACACCTGGCTCACGCTTACCAAGATGGAATGCAGCTACTAAAGCAGCTAGCAATAACATCGCAGCAATTTCAACCAATAATAAGTACTTCGTAAACAGTGCAATACCAACTTCTTTCGGTCCAACCATTTCTGTACCCATTAGCGGTGCAGTCACGGTGTTGAAATCAGAAGTAAATGTCCAAATAAGCGTTAAGCCCATAATGAAACTCATCAATGCTGGATATGCCCAAGCAGATGAAGTCATCCATTTACGTTCTTGCTCAACCGTGTGTTGACCTAAGTTCAACATCATCACAACGAATACGAATAAAACCATGATCGCGCCTGCATAGACGATGATCTCAAGCGCACCAGCAAATGGCGCGCCCACAATCATGAACATACCTGCAACAGCAAGTAGAGAAACGATCAAGCTTAATAAAGCATGTACAGGATTCGCGTTGGTTACAACACGAATCGTAGAAACGATGGCCACAAGTGCCATCAAATAAAATGGCCACATCATGGTAATAGACTCCGTACATCAACAGGTGCGCTTTCGCGTTGTGCTTGACCTTTATCTTTACCTGTCACAGCCATACCCGTTACACGGTAAAAGTTGTAGTCAGGGTATTTACCTGGACCTGAAATGAGTAAGTTTTCTTTCTCATATACCAAGTCTTGACGAACGTATTCGCCCAATTCGAAATCAGGTGTCATTTGAATTGCAGTCGTAGGACACGCTTCTTCACACATACCGCAGAAAATACAACGAGAGAAGTTGATACGGAAAAACTCCGGATACCAACGACCATCTTCTTTTTCAGCTTTTTGAAGTGAGATACAGCCAACAGGACATGCAACAGCACAAAGGTTACACGCAACACAGCGCTCTTCGCCATCTGGATCACGTGTTAACACGATACGACCACGGAAACGTGGTGGTACGATGTCTTCAGCTTTTACTTCTGGATATAAAATGGTGTCACGTTTGCGTGTTGCATGGCTAAACACCATGAACAACGAACGAACGATCGTCCCAAATCCAGCTAGAATTTTATACATTTTGTACTCCCTGCTGTCCTAGGCCTGATTCATCAGAATCACAGCACCAGTCACCAACAAGTTGACTAACGCTAAAGGCAAACAAATCTTCCAACCGAAGTTCATCACTTGGTCATAACGAGGGCGCATAAGCGAACCACGTGCCAATACAAACATCATCACAAAGAATGCTGTTTTAATAATGAACCAGAAAGCTGGCGGAAGGAACGGAATGTCTAAGTTGAAAGGCGCTAACCAACCACCGAAGAATAAAGTCACGATTAAAGCTGAGATCAATACTACGTTTACGTATTCCGCAACGAAGAACATACCCCACTTCATACCACCATATTCAACATGGTAACCTTCAGCCAATTCTTGTTCTGCTTCTGGTTGGTCAAATGGATGACGATGCGTTACCGCAACACCCGCAACCACAAAGATTAAGAAACCTAAGAATTGAGGAATAACAAACCAAACATCTTTTTGTGCTTCTACGATTTCACGCATGTTGAATGAGCCTGCAATTGCAACTACACCCATCAGTGAAATACCCAAGAAGACTTCATAAGAAATCGTTTGAGCCGCAGAACGTAAACCACCGAGCAATGCATATTTGTTGTTAGAAGACCAACCACCAAATAAAACTGCATAGACAGCAATACCTGCCATTGCCATAAAGAACAATAGACCGATGCTCATGTCTGCAACACCTAAGTAAGGTGAAACAGGAATAACCATGAACGATAACACCGCAGTTGCCATCGCAACTGCTGGTGCTAAACGGAATGTCAATTTGTCAGCAAATTTCGGTGTCCAGTCCTCTTTGAACATGATTTTCAACATGTCGGCAACGATCTGGAACATACCACCTGGACCTACACGGTTAGGACCGTAACGGTCCTGCCATAAGCCCAGCAAACGACGTTCAATGAACGACATCAACGCAGCGATCAATACAACAACCAGTAAGATCACAATCGCTTGAACTACAGAGTAGGCAATTGGCCAGTTCTCAGCCCAAAGCGGCGTTTGACGGATTAATTCTTGTTCCATGAATTATGCTCCTACCGCTACTGATACAGGCTCAGCAAGAGAAACCGTTGGTGCAAGACCAATTGGGTAGCCAATATAACCTGTTGGTAAATATTCGATCACTTGAACTGGAAGTACGATTGAAGTCTCACCTGCTTTCACAGTGATTTTTTGACCGTCTTGAAGGTTCAAACGAGTTGCATCTTGCTCACCCACTGCGAATACTGCTTCTGGAATACGTGATTCCATCGCAGGTGTTTTCACTGTGAATTCACCAGATCCGAAAATATGATGCATTGGCACTAAACGGAAGCTTTCAGCATTTACAAGTACTGGTGCTGGCGCAACAAATGTACGTGCAGGACGTTTAGTTAAACGATCAAACAAACGGATACCTGAATCACCACCTTTCAATGAACCGCCCACTTTATCTTGGAACTTGTTCCAAGCTTGTGGTGAGTTCCAACCCGCTGACCATGCAAATGGTACCAGTGGTGAAGGTGTTTGATTACCGACATAACCTTCCATAGAGAATGTTAATGCTGAATCTTGATCCGTCGGCTGTTTAGGCTCATGAATAGACAATGGCGCGCGAAGTGATGTACGACCAGAGTAACGACGTGGCTCACGTGCAACTTTAAGACCGTGTACACGGAAGCCTGCATTTGGTGCTACATCTTGAATCGCTTCTAAAGCAGGTACGTTTTTCGCAACTGATTCAATCACGTCATCAAGAACGGTCCAAGAAATCGCTTGACCTTTCACGCCAGTTTCAATGGCATGAATCCAACGCCATGATTCTTTAATTGCATATTCAGGTTTGTAGTAGCTTGCGTCATACACTTGGTAGAAACGTTGAGCACGACCTTCTTGAGATACAACCGTACCATCACCTTCCGCAAATGAAGCAGCAGAAAGAACGATGTTCGCTTTTTTCACTGTTTCAGTTTCAGCATGATCAAGTACGATGATGTCTTTAGCTTTAGCCAAAGCAGCATTAATTTGTTTCGCTGGTAAACGACGGTAAAGGTCATTTTCAACAATCACAATCGTGTCATAGTCTTGAGCAAATGCTTGCTCTAAGCTTTGACCGCCAAGGATTGCCATACCCATTGAGTTCACTTCAGGAACAGTCAATGTTAAACCTGCGTTAGCGCCAAGGTTTTGAGCAACTTGTGCCGCAGCTTCCATGATCGCTGGATCTTGTAAGCTTGTACCAGAGATAATCAATGGCTTTTTAGCAGCTTTCAAAGTATCCGCAATAGTTTGAGCAAATGCTTTCGCATCATCATCCAAACCAAGGATTGCTTCACCTTTCACACCAGCAGCGATTGCAAAACCTAAACGTGCGATGTCGTTTGGAGAAGCAACAACTTCACCTGTAGCAGCATCCGCTAAACGTGTTTGCGTTGCAGCTAAAATGTAAATCGGAGATTTAGCATCTTGAGCAATACGTTGCACAGGTTCAGCCAACCATTCTTGCGTACGACGTTCAGCAGCCATTTCTTTGGCTTTGTTTTTCGATGCTTGACGAACAGATAAAGCCATACGTGGCGCTGTTTGCGTTAGGTCTTCACCCAAAATCAACACAGCATCATAGCTTTCGATTTCACGCATGCCTGGGTTGTAAACACCCTCAGTTTGCATAATCGAAGCTGCAAGCTCTACTAGGTTTTGTTCTTTTTGAGAAAGACCTGTAGAGAAGTTTGCTTGACCCACTAATTCACGTAATGCGAAGTTTGATTCAAGCGATGCACGTGGAGAACCAATACCCAATACTTTTTTGCCTTGGATATTTGCAATCACTGTATCTAATGCTTGATCTACAGAAACTGTTTCAACACTCTTACCTGAACGGAACTGCGGCTGACGCGGACGATCTGCACGGTTCACATAACCTGTACCGAAACGACCTTTATCACATAGGAAGTATTGGTTTACTTCACCGTTGAAACGGTTTTCTACACGACGTAATTCGCCATAACGCTCACCCGGAGAGATGTTACAACCTGAAGAACAACCTTGGCATACGCTTGGCGCATACTGCATGTCCCATTTACGGTTATAACGCTCTGAATGCGTTTTGTCCGTGAATACACCTG
This sequence comes from Acinetobacter sp. CY81, assembly GCF_059515925.1. Lineage (NCBI taxonomy): Bacteria > Pseudomonadati > Pseudomonadota > Gammaproteobacteria > Moraxellales > Moraxellaceae > Acinetobacter > Acinetobacter sp. CY81. Next base: position 96,991 of record NZ_JCAKNC010000002.1, on the reverse strand, counting down.
TTGGACATACTTCAGTCAAGTTACCTGAGAATTCAGATTCTAAAGTACCTGATTCTGGACGACCAAAGTAAACACGTGATGCATTGGCATACACACCGAAGTCTGTACCACCTGCGTAGTCTTTGTAGTAACGCACACAACGATAACATGCGATACAACGGTTCATTTCGTGTGAAATGAATGAGCCTAACTCTTGGTTGTAATGCGTACGTTTTGTGAAACGGTAGCGACGACGATCATGCTGAGTCATCACCGTCATATCTTGTAAATGACAATGACCACCTTCTTCACACACTGGACAGTCATGTGGGTGATTCGTCATTAAGAATTCTACGATAGACGCACGAAAATCTTTCGCTTCTTTGTCTTCAATCGAAATATAGGTATTGTCAGACGCAGGCGTCATACATGACATTACTAAGCGACCGCGAGTATCTTCTGGGTTCGCATATTGAGTAACAGCACACTGACGGCAAGAACCAACAGAACCTAAGGATGGATGCCAACAAAAGTATGGGATGTCAATGCCTAGACTCAAACAAGCTTGTAGCAAGTTTTCTGAGCCGTCGACTTCATACGATTTACCATCGACATGAATTGTAGCCATAGTCGAATTCCTTAAGCTTGTTCAACGTTGCGAGTTTGAGCAGCCGCATTCACGACTTTTGCTTCAAATTCACCACGGAAATGTTTAAGTGCGCCCATTAAAGGTTCCATCGCACCCGGTGCGTGAGCACAGAAAGTTTTACCAATCCAAAGCTTACGAGTTAACTCTTGTAAGTGATCGATATCTTCCTGCTTACCTTCGCCATTTTCTAAAGCTTTCAATGCTTTAACAGCCCAAGGTAAACCATCACGACATGGAGTACAGAAACCACAAGACTCACGTGCAAAGAATTCTTCAAGGTTACGCGTTGCTGAAACCATACATTGAGTTTCATCAACCACCATCAGCAAACACGTACCTAAACGTGAACCTGCTTTCATGATGCTTTCTGCATCCATAGGAAGATCAATATGCTCAGCAGCCAAGAAGTCTGTAGATGCACCACCTGGTAACCATGCTTTAAGTGTTAAACCATCACGCATACCACCCGCGTGATCTTCAATTACTTCACGCGCAGTTGTACCAAATGGAAGCTCCCAAAGACCTGGGAATTTCACTTTACCTGATGCGCCATAGATCTTCGTACCTGGATCTTTCGACTTACCTTCAGATAAACCGATGTACCATTCAGGACCACGAAGCATGATTGCTGGTAAGTTGTTGTAGGTCTCTACGTTGTTCACAATCGTAGGACGACCCCAAGCACCTGCAACTTGCGGGAATGGTGGCTTCGTACGTGGATTTGCACGGCGACCTTCAAGCGAGTTGATCAATGCAGTTTCTTCACCACAGATATAACGACCGGCACCCGTATGCACGTACAACTCAAAATTCCAGCCTGTACCCAGGATGTTTTCACCCAAGTAACCTTTGGCACGGATTTGATCTAAAGCTTCATTCAAATATTGAGCAGCTTCGATGTACTCACCACGGATAAAGATATAACCATGTGTTGCTTCTAATGTATAAGCAGCAATCAACATCCCTTCGATCAATTGATGTGGAAGATCTTCCATCAACAAACGGTCTTTGAATGTACCCGGTTCCATCTCATCGGCATTACAAATTAAGTAACGCGGCCCTGAGTTATCATTTGGCGCCATGAGCGACCATTTAATCCCTGCCGGGAAACCTGCACCACCACGACCTTTTACTGTCGCAGCTTTAATCACTTCAAGCACATCTTTCGGTGGCATTGTGATTGCTTTTTTCAGGCCTGCATAACCTTCAAGTGCTTCGTAATCATCTGCACTACGAACATTCGCTTGCTTGCTCAAACGCCATGTAAGCGGGTGAGTTTCTGGGTTACCGTCGCCATAAATCGGTTTTGGTTCAGTATTCATACATACTTCTCCAAGAGCTGTTTCACAGAAGAAACTTCCACAAGTCCGTGAGTATCTTCGTTAATCATCAGGGTTGGACCTTTGTCACAGTTCCCCAAACAGCAAATCGGCAAAATTGTAAAACGACCATCTGCAGTCGTTTGACCAAATTGAATCCCCAATTCACGTTGGAATGCTTCTGCTAAAGTTTCAGCACCCATCAAGAAGCAAGCGATCGAATCACACAGTAAAATTACGTTGCGACCTACCGGCTGGCGATAAATACGGTTGTAGAATGTTGCCACACCTTCAAGGTCTGCAAGACTCATGCTGAGCAATTGAGCAATTGCATTCATCTGCGCATCATCTACCCAACCGTTACGACGTTGAACACATTTCAATGCATCCAAACACGCTGCGCGTGGGTACGGATAATGCTCAATGTGATGTTCAATATCGTGGATTTCTTCCGCAGTTAAAATCCCTTCAACGTTCACACGTGGCTTTTTATCAGTCAAAATCATCATAATGCGTTTACCCCTTAGCGATCCACGTCAGCCATTACGACGTCAATTGTCGCTAAATAAATGATTAAGTCAGACATTAAGCTGCCGTTAATCACAGAAGGCATTTGCTGTAAATGCGTGAAAGTTGGTGTACGGATACGTGTACGATAACTCATCGTCGACTTGTCAGACGTGATGTAGTAGTTCGACGCACCTTTCACCACTTCTGCCATGACAGAAGCTTCACCCGCAGGCATTACAGGACCCCAAGATACGCTCAAGAAGTGCGTAATCAAAGTTTCAATGTCTTGTAAAGTCTTGTCTTTCGGTGGTGGAACTGCCAATGGATGGTCAGCTTTATATGCACCAGACGGCATATTGTCTAAACACTGCTTCACGATTTTTAATGATTCTTCGATTTCACGATAGTGAACCATTACACGCGCATAAGCATCGCCTTCATATTCAACTGGCACATCGAAGTCGTAGTTTTCGTAGCCACTGTATGGACGATATTTACGTACGTCAAAGTCAATACCTGTTGCTCGCAGACCCGTACCTGTTACACCCCAAGCCAATGCAGATTTTGCATCGTATTGCGCAACATTACGTGTACGACCTACAAATACTGAGTTTTTAAGTGCTGCAGTATGGTATTCCTTCAAACGCTTCGGCATCCAATCCAAAATTTCACGGATCAGGTGTTGCCAGTTGTTTGGAAGGTCATGTGCTGTACCACCGATACGGAACCATGCAGGGTGCATACGGTAACCGGTGATCGCTTCAATCGCATCATAGATTTTTTGACGGTCAGCAAACATGTAGAAGACTGGCGTCATACCACCAGCATCCTGAATCGCAGTACCAATAAACAATAAGTGGTTATTGATACGGAATAACTCAGACATCATCACACGGATACATTGCGCACGATCAGGAACAGTAATCCCTGCCATTTGCTCTACGCCAAGCACGTAAGGCATGTTTTGCGCACAACCACCTAAGTAGTCAACACGGTCTGTGTATGGAATGAATGAATGCCAAGTTTGACGTTCAGCCATCTTTTCCACACCACGGTGGTGATAACCAATATCAGGCACACAGTCTTTTACTTCTTCACCGTCCAACTGCAAGATTACACGGAACGCACCATGTGCAGATGGATGGTTAGGACCCAAGTTCAAGAACATGAAGTCTTCGTCATCATTACCACGCTTCATACCCCAATCTTCAGGTACAAAACGGAGATGCTCTTGTTCATAATCTTGCTTCGCTTGGTTCTGCATATACGGTGTATATTCAGTCGCACGTGCAGAGTATTCTTTACGAAGTGGGTGACCTTCCCAATACGTTGGTAACAAAATACGACGGAGCATCGGATGCCCTTCGAAATTGATTCCAAACATATCGTACGCTTCACGCTCGTACCAATTGGCATTTGGCCAAATATTGGTTGCTGTCGGAAGATTTACATCATTCTCGTTTAAAGCAACTTTAATACGAATATCGGTGTTACGTTCAAGTGACAACAAGTGATAGAACACAGTGAAGTCAGACGCAGGTAAACCGTCACGGTGCGTACGTAAACGCTCATCTACCGCAGACAAGTCGAACAACATCACGTAAGGACGTGACACTGTACGCAAGAACATTAAAACTTCTTGTACACGTGCGCGCTCAACCCAGACCGTTGGAAAATCTTCAAAAGTCGTTTGCACATAGAAGTTCTCACCAAATTTGGTTTTGAGATCTTCTACAATCGCAAATGCTGGGCGTGAATCAACTGGAGTTGACTCTGGCATAGCAATGTCAGTTTCAGCCATTAGCTTGGCTTCCTATTTAATACAAATTCAGTCAACCTAAACGACAATTACACCCATTCGGGTGCATCAATATTTCATCGCTTAAATTATTTAATTTCATCCATAGAGCGTAAGTTTTTCACTGCTATACGTTCAGCATTCTTACGATCACGTTCTGGCATCATCTTTGGCTTATACACAGGCTTAAGATCATCACCAATAACCGCAGAAAGTGGACGGCGCTCTAATTGAATTTGGTCTTGCAACAACATTAATGCTTGAATCAAAGCTTCAGGACGTGGCGGGCAACCTGGGATATACACATCAACAGGAATGATTTTATCCACACCTTGTACAACTGAATAAATGTCGTACATACCACCTGAGTTTGCACATGCACCCATAGAAATAACCCATTTAGGTTCAAGCATTTGTTCATACAAACGTTGAATTACTGGAGCCATTTTTACGAAGCAAGTACCTGCAACGATCATCAAATCCGCCTGACGCGGTGAAGCACGAATAACTTCTGCGCCGAAACGTGACAAGTCATGCACACCTGTTAAGGTCGTTGCATACTCTACGTAACAGCATGATGTACCAAAGTTAAACGGCCAAACTGAGTTCTTACGACCCCAGTTTACTGCTGTATGTGCTACGTCCTCTAAACGAGTCATAAACACATTTTTATTCACTTCTTCTTCTAGCGGATCTGTAACGATTTGACGCTCTTGAAGTGGATATTGATCAGCATCCGGATTCGCACGGGTTAATGTATATTTCATCCCGTATTACTCCTTATCAGATGATGCAGTCGGTGTCTTAGACTTCACACGACCAGATGATTGTGCTGGAATTTGACCCGTAGGATCGATTACCAACTCTTCAATTGAGTTAAAGCGTGTAATTTCCGCGATGTCCATATCTGGCGAACCCATTTTAGGTTTAATCCCTGCTGCTTTACGCTTATCTGACGGCGCCCAATTCAGTGCACCTGTAGAAAGTTCGTAAATCAAACCAACGAGTAAAACTAAAATAAATACGGCTGCAGCTGCAAAACCAACCCAACCTACTTCACGAACTGAAACAGCCCATGCATATAAGTAAAGTGCTTCTAAGTCAAAAACTACAAAGAAAATTGCAACTAAATAGAACTTTGCAGACAAGCGAATACGTGCACCACCTGCACCTACAACACCTGACTCAAATTGCTCTTGTTTCGCACGACCCCATGATTTACCACCAAGGAGTAATGGAACAGTCAGCATAAAGACGCATAAAAATGTAACGCCGATCACGAAGGCAATAATTGCCCATTCGTATGGAGTAATGGCACTCATGCGGGGATAACTCCTGGCAGGCCTATTTATTAACAAAGAATGTATGTATTGGCCTTTAAATACACCAAACACAAAATTAATCCCGCCAATTGTACCTGATTGCAGTCGTCTGTTGCTAGCGTAAGCGTCTTAGTCTTTGGGATGATATTTTAATCAATCTTCAAAAAAAATTGTTTTGATCACCTTATATTCAACATCAATCGTTTTATTGAATAGTAAACTGGATTTTTATTATTATTTCTATATTTTAATGAAAAGCTGACTATTTATTGCCTCAAGGTGCTTTCACTGATTCAAATTGCATCATTTGTTTCAAAATAACACCCTCATAAGACCCAACTATCCTGATCTATATAAGACAGATACTGTTCAATCTTAATGATCACTCTTTAAGCAAAAAGAAAAAATACCCTTACCCAAAAGATCTACCCAAAATCAGATCACCACTATTTTTATTCATTTCAAATTCAGAGAATTCTTTAAATTAAATTTCGTGTGACTTTTTTGCAAATCTTACTGCACCTTATCCATTGTTTATGCTATTTATATTGAAAACATAATTGTTTCCAAACAGTGCTTCAAAATAGAAAAGATTGAGTTATTAGGAGATACTACACAAGATCACTTAATGACTCTAATTTAAGATACTGTTTAAAAATAAAGAATTTAACCAATCAAATTCCATCTAAAAGGAAAACAAGAATGTCCTTAGAATTCACACACAAACCTAATTATTTTTTATACGCTCAGCTTATTATTCGTCACATTGAGTCATATATTAAAAAACATCCTGACGCGAATAATGCGATTTTCGATTTGCGTGACATCTACCAAGTGTTCCGTGAGGATCTTCCTTCTACAACCACAAATTTAGATGCCATTTTAAATATTGCAGATGAATATACTGTTGAAACTTTGACAGGCGATCAGAAGATCATCAGCCATTATAAAATCAATGCTTCTGATAACAGTCTACTCATTGATTTCAATTCAGAAGCCCTAACTGCACTGAGAGATGGTAAGAAGATCATTGAACCTGATGCAAATAACTATCAATAATTTCAAATCAGCAGTTGTTTTAAATACCGAATAATCAAAATTAAAAAAGCACCTTAAGGTGCTTTTTTAATGAGCTATACACTCAATTTTATTATGCGTTGCTACTTGAGTTTTTACTCTTTTTAAATCGCTGTGCTGGCCACTCCATAACGAAACGCGCACCACCTAAAGTTGGACTTTGATCCACTTTGATCGTTCCACCAAACCAATATGCAATACGACTCACAATAGAAAGCCCCAAACCGTACCCACCCGATGCACGCGTACGACTATCATCTAAACGCGCAAATGCTTCAAATACACGTTCACGCTCCGCTTCAGGAATACCAGGACCATCATCTTCCACACAAACATAGGCCATGCCTTGTGCTGTTATACCACCACTGACCAAAACCTGATCATCACAATAGCGCACTGCATTACCGACTAGATTTTGCACCACACGATGTAAATAACGTCGTTCCGCATCTACTTCTAAAGTTAAAGGTGGTGCTGCAAGTTGAATATTCTTATTGGTTTTTAAAGCCTCGGTTTCGATCACCACCTGATCCAACACTTCAAACAAGACAATCTTTTCAATTTCTAAAGAAGGCATGCCTTGTTCAAGCTTGGCATAAGTCATGATTTCATCAATTAGTGTATTGAGTGCTTCGATATCCTTATCGATCATTTCGACTTGTTGCAGACGATATTCATGTTCATCTTCATCTGCCAGCATTTCCATACCAAAACGGATACGTGCCACTGGCGTACGCAATTCATGCGATACCGCTCGCATCAATTCTCGCTGCGCCTCGATCAACCGCTGAATATGATCAGACATACTGTTATAGCTCGAAGCGAGACTCGCCATCTCGTCACGCCCCTCAACAGGTACACGAGTCGACATATCGCCTTTCTGCATCACATTTAAAGCATCATTCACCTGACGCAACTTACGCTGCATGGGTACGATCAGCCCATATACCCCTAAACACAGGATAAACATACTTAGCAAAGTGATACCCGCCGCCAACTGAAATGGCATCCAATTAAACATTGGAATCGGTCCAATCCTTAATACCTCACCCGGAGAGTTTGGCATAGGTGAAATCACAGAAATGGTTGTGCCCTTAGCAGTTGCACTGTCTTGATAAAGAATGACACTCTGATCTGAACGTAAACGACCAATTTGTTCAGAATCTAAATTCAAAGTCGAAATATTTTTAATTTCGATATCGTAATAAAAATGTGATTGGATTTTCTTTAAGTATTCTTGTTCTTGACCTGGGTAATAAACCAAGTAATCCCAAATAAAGACAGGTATTGCCTTCATTTGTTTTTCGCCAATACTATCTATCTTGATATACAGGTACTGCTTAGGGTCATTGGGAATCCCCATCACCAAATAAGCAATGCCTTTTTCAGCATCATAACGCACCACAGCCTTATGTTCCTGAATCCGCTTCAACTCAGTACGCGACAATTCAACCTTATTTGAATCCAATAAAAAAATGGGAAGTTCCAATAAATGCGATGCATCAGAAATCCAATCATTCTTTTGTTGTGTTGTCTGCTGCCGAGCAACGCCCTCACTGATGACATACGCAATGCCATCTGTCAAAGACTCTCGATATTCCTGCGCACGTTGATAATTTATGATTTGCACCAGCAAATAACTAAATATCGCAACAAGAACAACCAAGATCACGAGACCTGCGTAGATCCGCAGAAAGATACTGTGTTTAGACACGTATGAATAACCTAGACAATTGGCGGATAAGCCGAATGGCTTGAACGTATATTCAAGCCTTCTGGTTTAAACCAAGGGATGATTACATCCCATTGGTTTCTTTAACAAATAAGTAACCTTTACTACGTACTGTTTTAATACGTTTTGGATTTTCAGGATCATCGCCAATTTTTGGACGAATACGTGAAATACGCACATCGATTGAACGGTCTTGACCGTCGTATTCAATACCACGTAAACGCTCAAAAATATCTTCACGAGATAAAATACGACCTGCATTCGATGCCAATAACCACAAGAGGTCATATTCTGCACTTGTGAAATCAACTAACTCACCATTCAGAGTCACTGAACGACCACCGTTATCAATCACAAGATCATCAAATTCGATACGCTGTGCAACTTCATCTTCAGGAGTTTTATCTGTGCGACGAAGTAATGCGCGAATTCGCGCTAAAAGTACACGCGGCTGAACAGGCTTCGCAACATAGTCATCTGCACCCATTTCCAAACCAAGTACTTGGTCCATGTCTTCTGTACGTGCAGTCAACATCAAAATTGGTTGATGGTAATGTGGACGAACTTCACGACAAACGGTTAAACCATCTGCACCTGGAAGCATCACATCCAATACAACCATATCTGGTTGTTCAGCAATGATACGACGAATGGCACGATTACCATCTGGCTCTACCCCAACTTCTAAACCATTACGGATTAAGTATTCTTGCGTTAAACGCGCAAGACGCTCGTCATCTTCAACGATTAAAATTTTAGGTAACTTTTCTTCTTGGCTCATATACCGCCCCTATATTTGATTGGGTTTATGCTACAAAGTTTGTAGATTCAACACACTATGTTTGCAATATACACACGTTTACATTGTAAACAAGATGCCATTCACCAAACTGATACACGACGGTAGCAATTTGTTATTTTTTATTAATCCTTGAATTTTAGGTGTTTTTATCCCAAATTCAAACCTTATCCTTTATTTAAATTATTTTGAGAAATAATTTTGAGTAATTTTTATACAAAATGTTTCATTCACTCCTTTATTCACCCCATTTATCTCTTTTTTCAGCTTTTAAACTTATCCACAACCTTATCTATAAGCACAGCAAAAAAGCTCTGCTATGCTAGCCCCCTATGAAATTAATCGAACTATAAAAGTCATTTTCATAGGGAAAACAATACGGAAATTGTGCACCCCATCGGTAAAAAAAATTATCAAAATGTCAATATTGATCTACACGAAAAATTACCGTATCTTGTGTCTTAAATTAAATTAAACCACTAAGTCTTGTGTTTATCCCTCAAATGTCGTGACGATGAATTTTCATCATTTTGTCCGATTCAAATGGTCTATAAACATAATAATGATGACAATGGAGCTACGCTGACAATGAGCGCTAATACAACCCCCGGTCAACTTCAAGTGATTAAACGCACTGGTGATGTTGCCACTTTTGATGCAGATAAAATCGCTGTAGCAATTGGTAAAGCTTTCTTGGCCGTTGAAGGTCAACCAAGCGCTGATTCAAGTCGAATCCACGATCGCATCACTCAGTTGACTGAGATGGTGATGAACACGTTTAACCGTCGTTTACCGTCTGGTGGCACAATTCACATTGAAGAAATTCAAGATCAAGTTGAATTAGCACTTATGCGTACTGGCGAACAAAAAGTTGCTCGTGCATATGTCATTTACCGTGAACAACGTTCAGAAGCACGTAAGCAAATGGGTGCTCATCACCACCCTTCTCTTCAAATCACAGGTACGAACGGTCAGCTAGAACCTCTTGATTTAAGCCGTTTACAAGCAACAATTGCAAAAGCAAGCGAAGGCCTAGAAGGCATCGACGTTCAAGCAATCGTTGATGAAACTGTGAAGAACTTATACAACGGCGTAAAAGCAACTGACATCTCAACCACAATGATGATGGCAACGCGTACCCGTATTGAACAAGAACCAAACTATACTTATGTGACTGCACGTTTACTTCGTGACAACTTAGTTGCGACTGGTCTTGAGTTCTTAGGTCTTGCAACAGATACTTTAGAAAATGATGCGCTCGAAACATTCTTGAAAAAAGGTGTTGAGCTTGATCTTCTTTCTCCTGAACTGCTTAACTTTGACCTTGAGAAATTGGCTGCTGCGATCAAACCTGAACGCTCAAACCAATTCACATACTTAGGTCTACAAACATTATTTGACCGTTACTTCATCCATTCAGATGACGTACGTTTCGAATTACCACAATTATTCTTCATGCGTGTATGCATGGGCTTAGCGCTCAACGAAGACAATCGTGAAGATCGTGCGATCGAATTCTACAACTTATTGTCTAGCTTCGATTACATGGCATCTACACCGACATTGTTTAACTCAGGTACTTTACGTCCTCAGTTATCAAGCTGTTACCTAACAACTATCGCAGATGACCTTTATAACATCTACGGTTCTATGCGTGACAATGCCCTTCTTTCTAAATGGGCAGGCGGTTTAGGCAATGACTGGACACCTGTTCGTGCATTGAACTCTTATATCAAAGGCACAAACGGCAAATCTCAAGGTGTTGTTCCGTTCCTTAAAGTTGCCAATGATACTGCTGTTGCGGTAAACCAAGGTGGTAAGCGTAAAGGTGCAGTATGTGCATACCTTGAAACTTGGCATTTAGACATCGAAGAATTCCTAGAGCTTCGTAAGAACACAGGTGATGATCGTCGCCGTACACATGACATGAACACAGCAAACTGGGTTCCAGATTTGTTCATGCAACGTGTATTTGAAGATGCTGAATGGACATTGTTCACGCCATCTGAGACACCTGATCTACATGATTTGACTGGTTTAGCATTTGCAGAACGCTATGCTTACTATGAAGGCATCGCGAAAGAAACAAATATGTTGCACAAGAAAATTCGTGCAAAAGATTTGTGGCGCAAAATGCTGTCTATGTTGTTCGAAACAGGTCACCCTTGGATCACATTCAAAGACGTGTGTAACTTACGTTCACCACAGCAACATGTGGGTGTAGTTCACTCTTCTAACTTGTGTACAGAGATCACGTTAAATACAAACCAAGACGAAATCGCGGTATGTAACTTAGGTTCGATCAACCTTGTACAACACGTTCAAGGTGGTGTGTTAGATCGTGAAAAACTTGCTCGCACAGTAAAAACTGCGGTTCGTATGCTTGATAACGTGATTGACATCAACTACTACGCAGTTGAACAAGCACGTACTTCTAACATGAAGCATCGTCCTGTTGGTATGGGTATCATGGGCTTCCAAGATGCGCTATACGAAATGCAAATTGCTTATGGTTCTGATGCTGCTGTTGATTTCGCTGACGAATCAATGGAAGTGATTTCTTACTACGCAATCTCTACGTCTAGCGACCTAGCAATTGAACGTGGTGCTTACGAGACATTTAAAGGTTCATTGTGGGATCAAGGCATTCTACCAATCGACTCTTTAGATATCGTTGCGAAATCTCGTCCAGATCGTATGTTCGAAGTTGACCGTACAACTCGTTTGGATTGGGATACTTTACGTAGCAAAGTTCAAAAAGACGGTATGCGTAACTCAAACGTGATGGCGATTGCTCCAACTGCAACCATTTCGAATATTTGTGGTGTTTCTCAGTCGATCGAGCCTACATTCCAAAACCTGTATGTGAAATCTAACCTTTCTGGTGAATTCACAGTGATCAACCCGTACTTAGTACGTGCGTTAAAAGATCGTGGTCTTTGGGATTCTGTAATGGTCAACGACCTGAAACATTTTGAAGGTTCTGTGCAAAAAATTGCGCGTATTCCTGAAGAATTAAAAGCAATCTTTGCAACTGCGTTCGAAGTTGAGCCACGTTGGATTGTGGATGCTGCATCTCGTCGTCAAAAATGGATCGATCAAGCTCAGTCTCTTAACCTTTACATCTCTGGTGCGAATGGTAAGAAATTGGATATGACGTACAAAATGGCGTGGTTACGTGGTCTTAAGACGACTTATTACCTCCGTGCATTGGGTGCAACGTCTGCTGAGAAATCAACGATTAATACTGGTGCTTTGAATGCGGTTAAAGCAACAACTGTTGCTGCACCTGTTGCCGCTGTAGCAGCACCTGAAGTGAAAGCTGAAGTACCTGCTGAAGATGATTTTGTGCAAGCTGCACCTGTGCCAATGGCGTGTTCAATTGACAATCCTGATTGTGAGGCTTGTCAGTAATCTAACCACCTCCCCTAACCCCTCCTAAAAGGAGGGGGATCACAACTCTAACCTAAGATGTGGAAGTCCCTCTTTTATAAAGAGGGATTTAGGGAGATTAAATTTTAAACAAGGAAACCACCATGTCACATATGACCCATAACTACATGTTAGGACTCGTTGTTCTGGTGATTTCCTTTCTAGTTTGCTTTTACATTCCACTGGCGATTGCGTGGATCACCATTCGCAAACAACAGCGTAAGCAAAATAAGTAGTGTGGACTGCCCTTATTTTAAAAATGTGGCAATGATCGGCAAAACTTAATTTTGCTTACACAAATTAAGCGTATAGTAGGACATCTCCCGTTGAGATGTCTGATGAAAAAGATATAAGCAACGTAGAGAGAATTGATATGTCTATCCTAAGTTGGGACGATTTCGAAGATGATTCGCAAAAACCGGCTGCACCTGAACTCAAGTCTGCGCCCATCGAACCGCAAAAAACGGTTAATACACCGCTGGTATCTGATGCACGCAACGAACCGTCGAGTGTGGCAGCTACACAACCCGCTCGAACCAATCAAAGCGCCGCAAAACATTCAACCGATTCATTGGCAAGAGCATCTGCTGCCTTAGAAACTTTGGATGTTGCTCCAGGCTTAGAAGAGCTTGAAATGGGCGCGCAACGTGTACAAGTTGACGACAAAGCTATGATTAACTGTCGTGCTGACTTAAACCAACTTGTACCATTCAAATACGAATGGGCTTGGCAGAAGTATCTAGACGGTTGTGCAAACCACTGGATGCCTCAAGAAGTCAACATGAACCACGATATCGCGCTTTGGAAGTCTGAAAATGGCTTAACCGAAGATGAACGTACCATCGTAATGCGTTCTTTAGGCTTCTTCTCGACTGCCGATTCATTAGTTGCAAACAACTTAGTATTGGCGATTTACCGTCACATTACTAACCCTGAATGCCGTCAATACATTTTACGTCAAGCATTTGAAGAAGCGATTCATACGCATGCTTACCAATACTGTATCGAATCTTTAGGTATGGATGAAGGCGAAGTCTTTAACATGTACCGTGAAGTTCCATCAGTTGCACGTAAAGCAGCTTGGGGCTTGAAGTACACTCAATCGTTGTGTGATCCTACATTCAAAACAGGTACACCTGAAAACGACCAAATTTTGCTTCGCAACTTGATCGCATTCTACTGTGTTCTTGAAGGGATCTTCTTCTACTGTGGTTTCTCTCAAATCTTGTCTATGGGGCGTCGTAACAAGATGAACGGTGTTGCTGAGCAATTCCAATACATCTTACGTGATGAATCAATGCACTTAAACTTCGGTATCGATATGATTAACCAAATCAAGATTGAGAACCCAGGTCTATGGACAACTGAGTTCCAAGAAGAAATCGTTCAGATGATTCTTGAAGGTACGATGCTTGAGATCGAATATGCACGTGACACTATGCCACGTGGTGTATTGGGTATGAATGCAGCGATGATGGAAGAATACTTGAAGTTCATCGCAAACCGTCGTTTGGCTCAGTTGGGCTTGCCTGAACAATTCGCTGGTGTGAATAACCCATTCCAGTGGATGTCTGAGATGATGGACTTGCGTAAAGAGAAGAACTTCTTCGAAACTCGCGTAACAGACTACCAAACTGGTGGTGCGTTAAGCTGGTAATAGCTTTTGCGTTAGACGACACAACCAGTGACATTTACGACACATCCAATGACATTCGGCGACACATCTGATGTCATTCCATAAAAATAGAGCCAAATGGCTCTATTTTTTCTGCATCACTCAGCTCAACTACATAAGCCAAGAAATTTTTCCCAGAATTTTTTTTCATTATCATTAAATTTTATAGAATTAAAATAATAAACCTCTTGTAAAAAAGCTACGCCAATTACTTCAATTAACTCATTGAAATCTTGAATATCACCAAATTTCATTGCATTTAAAATAACTACTTCCTTTTCCATTACAATCTGATCACTGTTACCTATATATTCAAAAAACTTTTTTGCAAAAGACAGAAGCAGACTTTCATCCAGCATTGGTAAAATAGATAAACCTATTGGTATAAAATTGTTCAACCTTATTGTAATACCTGAACTTCCAGCATAATATTTTTCAAAGCAACGTACCTGAGTTTCTGCAACTAATGTCGCATCAGAAATTAACTCATAAGTATGTTTGTTAATCTTTATTTTTCTTTTTTCTATTAAATTAAATTCACTATTAAACCAAGGATCATCTTGAAATATAATGATAGGTAATGGTTTATTCAGTTTTAGAGAATATTCTTTTATTAAATGTAATTCCAATTCCGTTAAAAAATCTAAAATTAAAAATTTAAAGACATTATTCTTTGCTAGTTCTTTTCTTGATAAATAATAAAAATCTAGTAATAACTCTACTTCATTTTCATTTCTATTATCAACAGCATAAAAATATAAAATTAGTGTAAAAGTCAAAACATCAATTAATGAATGTTTTTTTAACTTCTGAATGTTTTTTACAGTTAACTTCTTAATTCTACATACTTTAGTCTTAGCATCATCAGTTTTCAAAAAAATATCAAAAATTTGCTTATCTAGTGTACTAATCCATTTCTGTAATTTAAAAAAATCTGTTCGATCATCTAAAAACTGCCACAAAATTAGGTCTAACCATCTTTCAGTTCCAATAAATCGCTCTTCTACTTGATCTACCAACTTAGCCTGCGGTCGAACCTTTCCATCACGATATTTATTCCATATACATGATCTAGCAACTGAATCATTTTTTGTAAGTAAATTCGTAGAAAATTCATTTTCCAAAGCATAGGCAGATTTCTTTCCTGAAGCAATATGGACAGCGTAATACCATGATTGCACTCTGAAAATATCAAATTTACTTTTTTTTGGTCTTCCCATTCTACCCATATTCACCGTATTTCAATACTTTATGAAAAAAATATAGTCACAAAATTGTTGAATATATAATCAATTTATGGCTATATATTAACTATATTTATTAGTATCGGTTTTGCTGTATCTAACTGTGACAGAACATATATGAGCAATGCAATAGATCCCCCTTTAGAAAGGAAAAAATCACTATTTGAAGTGGAACTCATTCATAAGCTAGAAATGCAATATGGACACATCATCCATGGTCAAGACTTAGCTAGATGTTTGGGTTTTGCAAATACGGATGCATTCCGTCAAGCAATCTGTAGAGGAAAGGTTTCAATTCATATTTTTTCTATTGAAGGAAGACGGGGAAAATTTGCATATACAAAAGATGTTGCTTATTGGATCGCAGCTTTATCAACGACAGAAAATAAAATAGGAGTGTAAAAATGAATATCTATCGATCATAAAAAACGACCTATGTCGCCAAACATAAGTCGTTAGTTTTAATACCGAAGGTACTAAGTTTTCCTAATAAAAGTATCTTCTGTATTAAGTAAAAAATCAAGTTTTTTACTTTGAATTTATTCGAAGTGGAAAGACTTTTTGTATCTAAATTTTAAATATTTAGAAACTTAATAATTTCAAGGAGATACTCCTATGAAAGTTAACTCTTTCAATTCACAAAAAAGTATTCAGCAGCAAATCGAAGATGCATTTAATGCTGCACCCAATCTTGCAAATACATTACACGGCCGAAGGGTAGTATCTCAAGGCAGTGTGGGCAAACGAACATCGCTTTTTCCTAGTTATAAAAATGGTGGAATGATTCCGCTCGAAAGTAGACTAGAGCTTGCATATGCAGTTGCTCTAGAAAAAGATCCAAATATTGAAGTCTATCGGACCCAAGCATTAAAAATACAATTAAGTTTTAATGAATTTATCTATCCAGATTTTTTAATCAAAAAATTAGATCACTCGCTCCATGTACATGAAGTAAAGCCATACCAACAATTTGTAAAATCTAAACAATTAGATCGTTTTAAAAGACTTGAGCGTATATTAGACAATCTAGAAATTGAATTTAAGGTCATCGATTTAAATAATTTATATTCGCAATCTGAAGTGAACAATCTGCTCTATCAATATCAAAGAGGCCATTACAAAAAATGGACGGCTTTTGAAATAAACTTAGCATTATCAATACTTCAAGATCACTTCCAAAACCAACATCCAAGAATCGACAAAGAATCAATCAAAAAATTGTTTAATTTACATAATTTAGACTTAAATCTTTATGAATATATTGAGTTTCATTCGCTCATTTCTTTCGACAACACTAAATTCGGAGATGACGTATGAATTCTCCACTTTTAATTCCAGAGATAGGTTTCAGATTTACTTTTCACGGGTCTGAGTTTGAAATCACCAATGTCAGCAATGGAAATATCCGCTTTTCGGCAGTACGTGGTGGAAAAATTATGATGATGACTCTCGATCAATTTATTCAATATTACCAAAATAAAAATATCACATTTACATATGTGCCGAATAAAATTCTGCTAGATCCTAAAGTAACTGGAGATGTACGTCGTAAGCAACTTTATGTTATGAGAGCCATCACCCTTGTTCATCCATTTTCATCATCAGCAGTATCCAAGATCATTCACGATGTAAAACAAGAAATAGATGATCAAAATCCACCATCCTCAAGAACAGTTATGCGTTGGATCAGCAAATATTTAGAAAATACCTCAGACTGGTTAAGAATAAGAAATATTAAAAAAGGCAATGAAACGTTAAGGTTTTCTCCAACTGTAGAACAGTTAATACTCAAAGCGATTAAGGAGATATACCTCGATTCTGAATTAAAAACTAATTGCAAAGACGTCGAGGCTTATGTCGTGGGATTAATGCTTGAACTTGGTATATTAGATACGCCTCCATCGTCAAGGACAATTCAACGTCGTCTCAAAGACATTGATCCATATCTAATAATTAAAGCAAAACGCGGAAGCAGATATGCAAATAAACTTTTAAAAAGTGCTGGAGTAAAAGTACCAACTTATTTCATATTACAAATTGTGGAATTTGATACTCACTATTTAGATATCATTATCACCGCAGAAGATGGTACTGTGCTCGGTCGACCATTCTTATGCTGTGGAATTGATGTATTTTCAAGAGCTATCATTGGCTTTCATATCAGCATGATGCCAGCATGTAGTGCAACTACGCTAGCTACTTTGAAAAAAATTCTATCAAATCCAAATAAAAATATGCCTGGGGGTATCCCAACGCTGATTATTCCAGACAATGGCGTTGAATTCAAAAACAATAGTTTAGCTAGCCTTTGCGAACATTTCAAAATCACGATTCAACCCGCACAAAATAGAACTGGGGATGATAAAGCACATATCGAGCGATTTTTCAGGACAATTACTGAAGGAATCATACAAAAAATTTCAGGTACAACTTTTTCATCCCCTGAAAAACGTGGAGATTATGATTCAGTTCGTAAAGCTTCAATTACGATTGAACAACTGAATGAATATGTAAGCTATTGGATTACTAGCGTTTACCACCAATCTATTCACTCTACCACTGATCGAGCTCCCATATGTGCATGGAATGATGCTGCTCTTCTTGCACCGCCCATGTGTGTTGGTCAGGACGAAGTAGATATTTTATGCCGTAGACCACACATGAAGAGTCTAAATGGTGGTCAAATTCAATATATGTATTTATTTTACTATGCGCATAGTTTAGCCACTATTGAAATCACAGCTTCAACAAAAGTTAAAGTATTCGTCGATGAATTGGATTTAAGTCATGTTTATGTAGAGCACCCCATTAGTAAAGAAATGATTAAAGCAGACTCAACAGAACCAGAATATACAAAAGGATTAACACTTTATGCACATCGTGAAGCTCGTAAAATACGAGATACGATCAAACAACAGGATATTAATCGTTTAGGAAAATATGCCAACTTATATGCTTTATTTGAATTACATAAAAAAATTCAGAGTGATATCCAAGACAATAAGAAGAAACGTCTAAAACAAATTAAGCTCGACATACCTAAAAAGCTTAAACAATTAATTGATGATGGAAATACTCCACCTATGGATTGTTTAATAAATTCAGTGCCTTCGCCTGAAACTCACGGTAAAAAGCAATCACATCAAAATAATGAATTCATTCATCCATCTAACGAAGACCCCGAGATTGACGTTATTCTCAATGTGATGGAGTTTTAACATGAATCAATCTGAAATTATTAACATTATTAGCCAACTCAAGACCATCAAAATCACAACAAATGATTTCAATTATTGCTACGAAGGAATTTTGAGATGTATGGAACAAACGTTTCAGTTTGAAGAATCCTACGGTTGCTTACTTTTAGCAGAAGGTGGTTTAGGTAAAACAACTATTTGTAAAGCAATCATGAATAAGTTCCCTCCTTCAACAAAAATTGAAAAAGACTATATAAAACAGGTTATTCCTGTATTTTATATTGCTGTTCCGTCACCAGTGACAGTGAAATCTATTGCAGGAATTATGTTAGCTGCACTAAATGATCCGAATCCATTCTCTGGTACTACTGCGCAAATGACAATTCGTCTATGTCAACATCTCAAAACAAGCGAAACAAAACTGATCTTTCTCGATGAATTTCATCATCTTTTCGATATGCTAAAAACTTCAAAAAAAATTAATACGACTGTTTGTAACTGGATTAAAACGCTTGTAGACCAAACAGGTATTTGTTTTTGCCTTGTTGGATTACCTGACTTTCTTTCATTACTTCAAATTGATACTCAGTTAGCGAGAAGGTTTCCAGTGATATATAAAATCAGCCCACTTTGGATGGGAAAAATAAATCAAAATGATAATTTAGGTTCATTTTTAAAAACTTTAGACGAACAAATCAATCAAAAAACTGGAGTCTCATTTCAACTTAAACTGAACGATCCTCTGCTGAAATTGCAAATATATGTTGCAACCCAAGGTAATCATTCATATGTTATGAAATTAGTAAAAGAAAGTATCAGATTTGCTCTTGAAAATGACCAGTTTATTGTCAATTCACAACATTTTGAGGAAGCTTGGAATACAGGGATCACTTCATTTACAACTTTGAGCAACAGAAACCCATTTAATTTGTCGCTTGCTGAACTTGCTTCAAAAATCAGGAGAGAAAATTAAATGGATCATTTACAACCATTACCGGTCATCCCAATGACTTATGATGATGAATCGGCTGGCAGTTTCATCATACGCTTAACAGAGTTAAATCATTACGAGAGCCCACTAGCACTATGTCGAGCAAAAATAAAGGTTCCTTACGTAGAATCGCTGATTTCAATAATTAATCAAAGACACAAATTTAAAAATTTTCTGTCAATATTTGGGTTAGATCCCCACCTGGAATCACTCTGCTATCCTCGAAAAAACTCTACACATAGGTCTGCAAGACGTCTAGAAAGTAAAAAATTTTGGCCTGATGATATATTCAATAAAGATGTTTTTAAGTACTGTCCTTTATGCCTTAGTGAAAAAGTTTATTGGCGGAAAAAATGGTTATTAATCCCCTATTACGTATGCCATATACATTATACTTACATCTACACACTCTGTTGCTCTTGTAAAAAGACTTTAGACTTTAACCGGAAAAATTTATGCATTTGCCCCAATTGCTCATTTGATCTTAGGCATACACCAGTTTTTCGAGTATCCGAATCCAAATATATTGATTGGTTAAATCACTTTATAGAAACTGCGGAACAATATGAAGTCGATAATTTTTATTCATTTTTTTCTGCTTATATTGATTTGAATATGTTGCACCAAGAAGGTGTAGCAATTAGCAAAGCTGTTGAAATGTCATATTTATATCTTAATGATCGGCATTCATGTATAGAAGAAGTTGCGAAGCAAATTAATCTTAATTTAAGTAAAGGAAATCCATACGAGCAGAGCCGGGTATTCAGAGGACAAAACGATCTCTTAAATGCATTTTCTAGAAGTATTTATCGAGAAAGTCTTAATTTAGATAAACTCCCCGAAAAATTTTCATATGAATTTTTATCTATTGATGAAACAGCCATCAGATATAATTTAAATACTTCAACAATTTATGGCTGGTTAAAAGCTGGATTGATTTATAGTTATCATATTGAACATCTAGATAACAAAATAATAGAAAGCCTCAGAAATGATCAAATCGAATTACTAATAGTTCAGCTAAAACTTGAGCCAGAATTAGAATGCATTAAAATTCAACGTGATATACTTAATCAGCAACATTTATTGAAAATTAATGATGTTGCAGCGCGTTTACAGGTGCATCCTGAAAATATCAGACATCTCCTAAAAACCCCATTTTTGAAGCAAAGTATACACAAAACCTTAAATAATCAATCGTATACTGTCGTATGCACCGAAGAGTTAGATCAATTTATTAAAAAATATGTACTTGTTGGTACGTTAGCAAAAGAACTTAGGGTAAATGTAACTAACTTATCAGAAAAATTGGCAAGTATTGGAATTAAACCCATTAGTGGACCTCATATTGATCAAGAACGCAACAATATATATTTACGAGATTCTGTCCGTGAACTAACAACTAGTACAATAAATGAGATCAATAAGTACCCTACTAAAACTGGAGCCAAACCCCTAAATTATCAAAATATTGATAAAACCTTATCGCCTAATAAAGATTATATTTCACTTCAAGAAGCAGGAAATATGCTGAAAATTCACCATCAGAAAGTTAACAATCTGCTAAAAAAAGGTGTTTTAAAGAAAGACATGTACAATAAGTCTAGAACACTAGTAAGTTTAGAATCTGTACGTACTTTACTGGAAGGACTCAATGATGATGAATACATAGGTTTAAGTAACGCATTAATTGAGATCAAATGTTCGCCAAATTGGTTTAACACATATTGGGTAAATACAGGTTATACGAAAATCAAAGATTTGATTTATTGGAAATTAATCAAAAAATCAGAAATTGATGAAATTAAAAAATTTAAACGTAAATTTTTTATGGGTGCAGAAGCATGTAAAATTATGGGGGTCCACCACTCTTTTATAACGAATTTAGAAAAACAAGGATTAATCTATTCGATTACTTTTGATCACGGTGCATTTAAAAATTTAAAAGTTTATCTGCAAAAAGATGTATACAAACTTATTTTGGCTGGGCACGGAGCACATTTTAAGTAAGGAGAAGGCTCATTCGAGACCATTTGAATTCTATCCAAATGGTTTCTTCTCATTATCCAACCACACTCCAATGTAAAACTCTGGAAGATGGCTGATTACCTTCAAATGTAAGCGAGCAAATAGCTCTTGAGCGAGAATCCATCCCATAACGACTAGCTTTATCACTTATTTCGAAGTTATAAGTCACAGCAAACGATGTAAGTGAATAAGCTCGAGCATCCGTAAATTTTTCTTTTGCCATACTTTCAACTTGAGCTTTGGTTTTCCCTTGAGCATTTTGACATTGAGCATTAGTCAACATACCAACTTTTTGTGACGAGTTTGTTTGTACAGCTGTTGCTGTAGTATTGCTACTAGGTGTGGAAAGTACTTCATTAATACTTTTAATTCCTTTATTGATATTTGTACCTAATGCTTGCATATTCTGAGGCATGGATTCACATGCTACACAAAAAACTGAAATAGGTAAAAATATTGAAATTTTATAAATATTCATAGTGTTTTAGACCTGATTAATTTTAGGGTTCTTAAAACTCATTTCTAAGTAAAGGTAATTTTTCAATGGAATATTTGCTTTGAATACAAATATCATGAGTTTTGCTTTTCATACATGTAGCCCATTTGTCATGAATGGGTTTGAATAATTCTTTTATTAATGTTTTCTTCTGCAATTCATTTCTGAAATAGGTGTGTCCAACTGCCTCTTTTAATTTTAAATACTCAGTTTGATCCGTTTTTCCAGATCGGCCAAACTCTAAAAGTTCATTTTCTACATAGCATGTATCAATTGCTTCTCCGTCACAGATTCTTTGGCTGGACATTCTAAAAATTTGCCTTTTATATATAACAGTGGCAGAGGTTATATCATCATTTAAATTAGTAAATTGAAGTTCACATTTTTCAGGCTGATTTGGAATATTTTTGATGATTAAATAGCAGCGAGCGTTTTTATCAACTAGTTTAAATGGGGATGCTATAACTAACTGAATAGATGCTAAAATAATAATTAATTGCATAAAGAATTTAGATATTTTAATAAAAATCATAATATTAACTCACGTTAAATTTTAATTACCATTATTTATATGATCTACGATTAAAATGAGTTCTTTTATAGTTTTTAAAGTTTCTCTAAAATTGGAATCTTTAAATAAACTATCTGTAAAAAAATCAAATTGAGCTCTTAATGCTGGAAATTCCTGATAAAACTTTTCAACAAATTCCCAATCTTCTTGATTTATCTCATCAATATTCTCTTGAAATTTTTTAGCTTTTAATTTTTTTTGGCTAGCCAAAAGAAAACACCATTGCACCTAAAACAGGTGCATATTAACACGCACCTATTATAGGTGCAATGAAAACATTTACTTCATCTATTCATTCTCCTGAATACATTTGGTTACGCCAATATTTTGTTAAACAGCGGAAGGAACTTGGACTCTCTCAACGTGCTCTAGCAGAACGCTTAGGGGTGATTCACTCATTTGTAGGAAAAGTCGAAACAGGAGATAGAAAGTTAGATATTTTCGAATTTATTCAGTATTGTGAGGCTTTAAATTTAGATATGAATAAAGTCATAACTGACCTTAGAAATTTTAATAAATAAGTTACTTTATGTTGCACAAATACCATGTTATTTCTAGTAAAAATTTTTAGGATGAATTGATTTACATAGACTTTTGTCAATATCTAACCAAATATACTAGTGCCCTTAAATTTGATATTTCTAATTTCCTTTTCTACTAAAAAGAACGATATGTTCGGCGCCACTAGCATTGTTAGAGTTCTCCTAATATTACTTATCATTATTATCAACCATATCTATATTCATGTTTATAGAATCTGATCAATGCTTATCTTTTACACGCATATGTTAAGAAATTAAAAAAAATTCCTTCAAGTAAAAAATACGTCCTACTAGAACTATCTTTATCACGTACGGATTCACTTCTCATTGCTTTTCACTTAATAATTCCACATTAAGAGCCCTTCAACTTCTCCAACCTTCAATGATTCTATCACTCGAATTCAATTCCATAGTTTGGGTAAAAATTTCGAGTAAGACATCAAATCATTAAAACCACCTAGTCTATTACCTGAATTAGTAATCCACTAAGTTACAGCCATAAAAAGATTAAAAATCACTAAAAGTGATGAATTTGACCATTTGGGAAATAACTTTGTCTCTTAAGAAGAAGTTAATTTTCTTACAAGATCTAAAGTAAATTGACCTCTTAAAGGAATTATTAATTTATGGAAAACAATTTAAAAATTCCAAATCAAAACTGGGATGCGTCACCTAGTTTTGACATAGGAATCGAACAGATAGTTATAAAAGATACTTTAAATACCGAAAATAAGACTGGTTTGAGAACACGTTTTGTGCGATTCAAGTCTGGTGCAACAACAAAAACGGTGTTTATTCATGATTATCATGAAGAAGTTTATCTTGTATCTGGTGACCAAGTTCTTTTAGACAAAGATACGTTTGAAATGAAAAAAAAATATACTGCAGGTGAATATTTTTTAAGACCTGCAGGAACAAATCACGGTCCCTTTAGCAGTGAAAATGGCTGCATTTTACTTGAAATTCATTACTACTAATTTGAAGACTATAATTTAATAGAGAAAATACAATAATGAACTATCAGACCCACGCCAACTCTTGGGAACAGAAAGCTACTATCCGTACTCGTCCAAGACGTATCATTGAAGATGATGAGCTTTGTTACTACCCAAAAGAACGCCAGCCCCTTTGCTTTGATCCAATTATTGAAAAATTAGGAAAAAATGTTCAAGATACGATCTTGCTTCAAAGCCTTTATAAATACATAAAAGACATCATTATTTTTGAAACTGAAATTGTTAATAAAACAGCTTCAGATATTGCTAAGGGCCGCTTCCCTTTCGATTTTCCGTTTTCGGTTAAACATGATGCGATGTCTGTAGTGATAGATGAAGATTATCATGCATTTGTAGCAATGGATTTTCAGAATCAATTACAACAGCAAACTGGAATAGATCCATTCAGAGAATTCAATGAAATTGAGTTGAGCCGAGCTATCCCACGAGCAATTGCACTCCTTGATGATACTTTTCATAAATCGGGTATGGAGCTGATCGCTGTAGCCATTTCCGAAAACACAGTAACGAATGATGTTGCTGCATTCTCAAGGGATGCAACGATCAAACGATCCATTAAAGGCATTATGTCTGATCACTTAGCTGACGAAGGACGTCATGCAAAGTTTTGGACTGAAATCTGCAAAATTTATTGGTCATCTATTAGTGAAGAATCACGTTTAGCTATTGGTTCAGTAATTCCTACTTTTCTTGAAGAGTACTTAACAAATGACATTCAGAAAGAATTCGATACAGCACTAATTAATGAATTGTCACTTCCACCAATTGTAAAAAAGAAGCTCATTGAAAGTACGGTAGATGGCTATCCAATCACAGGCCAGCACCCAATGATCGTGAACATTCGAAGATTCCTTGTTTCATCACGCATCGCTGATCACGCTCCTACTCGAAATCTTCTGGGACAATATTTTTAAGGTGGTATAACAAATGAAATTACTAACTATAAAATTAGATCAAAGCTGCCCTTTTTCGAGTGAAATTGAGTCACACATTTATGAATTAGGTCATGATGTAGTTCTCGATAATATTGCAACAAGTCCGACCAAATTTGACTATCAACTTAAACGTTATGATCCAAAGTATGCGGGCTCTGACGCAGCTGATTCAATTTTTCTAAGTATCACTTATTCAGAGGATGAAAAGGCATATACCGTTTCTGCTTTACAATTTTCTGAGAAAAATACTGTCTTGATAGCCAGTTCAAAAATTCCTAATCATGATTATTTGAATGGTGCTGATGTTTACCAAAAGTTGCTAGTCGCTTTAGAGGGTGTTGTCTCGGATACGCTTGTTCATTTATCAAATGAAATCATTGATAAACCATTCTCTTCAGGCTTTGAATTGGCCACCATGGACGAAATTGATCTAGGTGCATTGAGTTATTGGCATCATTCAAATGAGAGCACATCAGATCGTTTGTATACCAAGAATCTGTATAAAGCTTTTGAGCAGACAGCAGCGTTGTACCCAGCGAATACAGCCATTAAGTACAGTAATCAAGCGATTACTTATGCTGAATTGGAAGTAAAAGTAACGCAATATGCAACGAATATTAAAGCTCAACTTGAAGCAAAACTTCAGCAACCAATCATTGCACTTGCATTGCCAAAATCAATTGAACTTTATGCTGCGATCCTGGCAACACTTAAGCTAAATGCTTGCTATGTACCCATTGATCCAGAATACCCAGAAGAACGTATTCACAATATTCTATCCGGTGCATTACCTGATTTACTTATTGGTTCATTGCAATTTGAAACAGCTGTAAAAACGGTTTGTGTAGATATTCTTGAAATTCAGTCAAGCAATATTCTAGCAATAGAAACGCCTGAACTATCTGACACAAATGCTGTCATGATTTTTACATCAGGTTCTACCGGAATGCCTAAAGGGGTAAAGTTAACTCACAATAATATTGCACACTTCTGTAATTGGTACGTTAACGAAGCTCAAGTTAGTCCAACATCTAGATGCCTTCAATTTACAACAGTTTCATTTGATGCATCCTTATTAGATATCTTTCCAACGCTTATTGCTGGCGCAAAGCTGATTGTTCCATCAAATGAACAGCGCCATGATTTCGATCAACTAAACGAGCTAATTCGCAAAGAAAGTGTATCTCACTGTTTTATACCTCCAGCTATGCTTTCTGCATTACCTCAATATGAATGGCCATCAATGAAATACATTATTACTGGTGGTGATGTTTGCGATAACACTGCTATTAATTATTGGTCCCAACATACCAACCTGATTAATATTTATGGTCCTACAGAATGCACTGTACTGGCAACATTCAAAAAATTCAGTTTAAACAGCAATAATAAAATAATTGGTAAGCCCATTGAGAATACTCAAATTTATTTGATTAATGAGCATGGGAAAGCATGCCAAACTCTTGAGCATGGCGAGTTGTATATTGCTGGTAAAGGTGTTGGTCCTGGTTATGTAAATGATGAATTCCAAACACAAGAGCGCTTTGTAAAATTAAAAGGGTTTAGTTTATTTAAAACAATGTACCGGACTGGTGACATTTGCTATTGGGATGATAATGGTGAGTTGAATTTCGTTGGACGTCAGGACAATCAATTGAAAATACGCGGATTTCGCGTAGAAATTGGTGAAATTGAAAATGCTATCTTAACAACAGGTTTTTATGCTGGATGTGTTGTTATCGCAGACAGTAAAAAACAAATTAAAGCCTTTGTTAAAGACCCGTCTAATGGTGTCACTACAGAGGAACTACGAGACAAATTAGTCAACATTCTTCCAAATTATATGTTGCCTTCGGTCATAGTCGAAGTTAAAGAATTCCCCTTCACTATTAATGGCAAAATTGATCGGAAGGCCTTAGCTGAGATTAAAACAAGCTTTACAGTTGAAGTTGAAGAGGAATGGACTGATCTTCAAACTGAATTGCGCCATATTTGGGCCACAGCCTTAGATCTAGATTTGACAGAAGTTACTCTTAAATCTTCATTTTTTGATTTGGGTGGGCATTCTTTACTCGTTTCCAAAATGCTCCTAACTGTTAAAAAAAGCTTTAAAGGCAGTTTTACATTAGCGCGATTCATGGAAAACCCAACGATCGAAGCTTTGAGTAAGTTACTTACTTCGAATGAATTGACGAAAGGCGCACAGATTTCGGATCGTATTTATTCAGATATTGTTCTTGATCAAGAGATTCAACCTTTAGAGATTGAAAACACTCATGCATTTAATCCACGTTCGGTTCTTTTAACAGGTGCAACCGGATTTTTAGGTATGCACATCCTTGAGCAATTAATTCAGCTTACTGAAGCGACTATTTATTGTCATGTTCGAGCATCATCACCTGAAGCAGCTTTGCAAAAGCTTAAAGATAACTTCCAAAAATATGGTGTAAATGACCTAAAAGGCAATCCACGAATCAAGACGGTTTGCGGAGATCTTGCCGAGCCCAATTTGGGCTTAAGCGAAAGTGATTACGAGTTGCTTGCGAAGAACATTGATGTGATTTACCACAACGGCGCTCAAGTTAATCATATCTATGACTACGACTATTTGTATAACTCCAACGTTAGATCGACAGTTGATTTAATCAAACTTGCTTCAACCGATCAGCAAAAACAGTTGGTATTTATTTCAACACTGAGTGCCGCAAGTAATTTAACTGAAGATGGATACATTGTTGAAGATGGCCCTGCTGATGAATTGCCAGCTTTCGTTAACAACGGATACAACTTAACGAAGTGGGCTTCAGAACAATTGGTTTGGCAAGCCTATCAACGTGGGCTGCCTGTTACGCTTATTCGCCCAGGGAATATTACAGGCCACTCAAATACAGGCCATTGCTTCCCCGATCAAAACCGAATTTTGTTATTACTAAAAGGTTCTGCCCAGCTAGGCATCGCCCCTGATTGGGATCTTCAATTTGACCTATGCCCTGTTGATTTTATTGCCAAAGGGTTAGTTGAATCTTCTTTAGACCATACAAAACACACACCAGTATTGCACTTCCATAATCCGATGCCCCTTACATGGAAAGAATATGTCGGAAGATTGAATCATCACGGTGTATCTATTGAATTCATTAATGATAAAGACTGGCGCGAGATGTTACTGAATCTTGATGAATCAAATGCGTTATACCAAGTTGTGTCGTTCTATTTGGATGAGACAAACGAAGATATTGGCGACATTTCAAAAATCGAATTCGAAAAAACACAAAACCGCTTAAGACTTTCGGGAATGGATTACCCAGAAAAAAATCACCAGTTACTAGATGCGAATCTAGGCTACCTCATTTCAAGTGGCTTTATTGAAATACCTGAAGATAAAAAAACCCAAGTTTCACAACAACACAATTCTATGGAGAATTACATGAGTTATTCAGAACAACGCGGAACATTAATCCAACTTCCTACAACAAAAACAGTTAGTACGGCCGTGACTATAAAAGCTGCTCCTAAAGATGTTTGGAAAATTGTAGGTGACTTCACAGGCTTTGATAAATTTGTTGATGGATTAAATCGCATTGAAATGTCAGGCGATGGAGTTCGCTCAGTTCGCCATAAGTTTTTTGCTGATGGGAATGTTGTACTTGAGCAGCTGAACAACCGTGATGACGAAAAAATGCTTATGGACTGGACCTTAATCTATACAAGCATGGATATCGGCAACCTATGGTCATCAATGCGCGTGGTTCAAATTGATGAAAATACCAGTCAAGCCATTTGGGATATTGCTGCAGCACCATGGAATAAAGAAACTCCACAGGCTGATTTTGAAGCATTCTTGGCTGGGTTTGCCGCTGGTGCACTCAACAATGCCAAACAAATTGTCGAAAAACAAAAAGCGGCTTAACACCTTTACTAACAAGTGGGTTTAATAGCCCACTTTTTGGAGTGAACAATGGAAAACAACAATTCGCAGCGTTATTTTTACCCTTCAGTTCCATTTACAAAAACTTTGCATATGGAACGTACAATTATGGCCCCTGCTGCAGAAGTTTGGGCTGTGGTCGGTAATTTTTCTGCTTTTGACCGCTTCACTGATGGCCTTGGTAAATGTCAGATGATTGGAGAAGGTATTGGCCAAGTACGTGTTAAATCGTTTGATTCTGGTGATTTTGTCGTGGATCAGCTCTCATATCGTGATGAAAAAGAAATGAAAATGCATTTCAACATCATCAATACATCATTAAACATTCGAAACTTGTGGGAGTTTTTGAGAGTTGAAGTAATCTCGAGTAATGAAAGTAAAGTTGTATGGGAAATGGCCGGAGAGCCAAAGCTCGGACTACAGGAAGAGCTAGAAAAATTTTTAACCGATTTTGCAGAAGATGCACTTGAGAACATCAAAAACATATGCATCGAGTATGAAAACTCTACCAATTAATAAAGGATAACCGATGAGTACCTTCTGGTATCTAGCTGCCTTAGGTGTCCCCTTTATTTGGGGCATTCAAGCAGTAATGTTGAAATTTGGGATAGGTGAGTTTCCACCTATCTTTATGGTCTCGTTACGCTTCTTGATAATGTTCATTTTGCTCATACCGTTCCTCAATCGCTTAAAAGGTAATTTTAAGAAAGCTCTGCCAATTGGTTTAGCACAAGGCGTTGCACATTTTGTTTTACTCTATATAGGCTTTAAGTTTGTCAGTGTTACAGCTGGCATGATTGTTTATCAAACAAATGCTATATTTACGCTTATGCTTGGTGCAATCGTCCTTAATGAGAGAATGAGCAAACAAGGGCTTATAGGTATGACTGTTAGTTTGATTGGTGTTGCCCTCATCATCGGCTTGCCTCAAGAAAATTCTAGTATTGGTGGTCTATTCTTGATTGCAGCATCTGCATTTATGTTCGCTGTTGGGAATATCTTTGTACGTAAGTTAGGTCCATTCGACCCAATAGGATTAAATGCCGGCGTATCATTGATTGCATTCCCTTCACTACTTGCAATTTCATT
The DNA here is from genome assembly GCF_059515925.1 of Acinetobacter sp. CY81. Classification (NCBI taxonomy): domain Bacteria; kingdom Pseudomonadati; phylum Pseudomonadota; class Gammaproteobacteria; order Moraxellales; family Moraxellaceae; genus Acinetobacter; species Acinetobacter sp. CY81. Next base: position 66,662 of record NZ_JCAKNC010000002.1, on the reverse strand, counting down.
TATGACTGAACAAGGGCAGTTAGCATCAGTGCAAAATGCATCATTAGAAGCATGGGGCGCACTTCTCTATACTGCAGTATTGGGTGGCGTAGTTGCATTCATTCTTTGGTATAAATTATTAACAAAATTTAGTGTTGATAAGATTTCACCATACAGTTTATTGATGCCTTTTTTTGCAATGCTTGGAAGTATCGTGATTTTAGGAGAACACGTTTCGATTAGTAATTGGATTGGTGCATTCATTACTGTAGGCGGTATCGCAATTATTCAGTTTCGGAGTAAATTTAATAAAAGTAAATAAAATATCACAAAATAAATGTTAATGAGAATTGATTTAACAGCTATTCTCTTTTATAAACTAATTAAAAATTTATTAGCTATAACTAACAAAAAATTTTGGAGAAAGCCCAATACGTTTTCTAAATGTCATACTAAAAGAGCTTTGACTTTCATAACCAACCGCTAAAGCGGCATCAGTAACAGAATACCCACTAGCCATGAGCTCCATACTTTTTAGCAATCTAAAGCACCTCAGCCATTCTCCAAAACCCATTCCTGTTTCATTGCGAAACTTGCGAGAAATTGTCTTTTCAGAAACACCTAAAGAAAAGGCAACATCAGCAATTTCCCATGGACGAGCATAATGATTAGCAACTTTTTCACAAAAAGCTTTTAATTCGTTCGAGATGGGCATTAGAACATTAAAATCTACAGACTTCATTAAGCATAATTCATCTAAAATAAGTTGACTAATGCGATCCTCCCTAGTCCCCTTGTTAATCATGAGGTCTTTAAATTCTGTAGCAGTACTAATTAACTCACTAAATAAAGGACTAACTTGAAAAATACCAATATGATCTTCAAAAAAAAATTCGTCTTGAGGTTGTATATATAAGGCCCTTAGATCAACATTCCCAACCGCCATTAAACTATGTTGAATACCTGCAGGGATTAATAAACCTCTGGATGGTACAATTACCCAACATCTATTTTGTGCATAAACTCTTAGGACACCTCTTATAAGATGTAAAAACTGATGTACCTGATGATGATGTAAAGGTTCTACAACTCCATCTTTATATATATACTTAATTGAGATAATCATTTGTTGAAATTGTTCAGACTGGTAATACATTTCAAGTTCCGCACCAATAAAATTATTTTAATAATCAATACATTAATTTGGATTAATGATATATATGCTATATAAGTTAGAGAAAATTTATTGTGAAAATACTGACAATATCTCATTCATTAAAAATTTACATCATTTAGCCTTTTGCCAATTACCTATCAAATGTTTCATATGTGAATTTGATTTAAATTTATATTCGGACACATTGGCTATTGAACAATTAGGACTCGATTTATATCAAAAAATTTCAAATGCAGTAATCACACGTAAAGCTGAATTTCTAGCCGGTAGATTATTAGCAAAACATACTATAAATACATTAGGATTTAATGATGTAAAAGTAGATATTGGGCCAAATAGAATGCCTATTTGGCCCGAAAATATTAAAGGCTCTATTAGCCATACTGAACAAACTGTTATTTGTGCAGTGAGCTTAAACAACAATTTGAAGAGAATTGGGATTGATATAGAATTGCTTAAAAATAATATAACTTTTGATTTAATTAGAACCATTATGGATGTGGATGAAGAGGCTTTAGCAAAAAAGAATAAATTAAATAAAATTCAATCTTTTGCATTATTTTTTTCTGCTAAAGAAAGTCTTTTTAAAGCTATTTTCCCTGAAGTAAAACAATATTTTGGTTTTGATGTAGTAAAAGTAATAGATATAAATGTAAATGAACAAAAAATTAGTTTATCATTAAATTGCAACTTAAACTCAAAACATAATAAAGGTAAAATTTATACAGGTAGTTACATATTTCTACAGAATCACATCATTACTTTACTATACTAAGGTCAGGCTATACATAAGAAAATATACAGTATTTTAAACAGCATTTTTACTATTTATTTGATGTTACACAAAACACAAAATGAAATGATTTGATCACTTTATAATTTAAACACATTTGCTTTGAAGGTATAGAATTTGTGGATTACACTCATGGCCAATTGAAATATCCTATTTTTGCTTATGCAAAAGATTATGATCATGGATATTTCGAAGATTTTCATCAGCATGATCGAATTCAACTATTACATACACTTAGCGGAGTTATTCATGTTAAAACTGCTGAAGGAATTTGGGTTATTCCTCCCTCAAAAGGTATTTGGATACCTGAAAATAAAGTGCATGCTATAAGTATACATGGTCAAGTAAAAGCAAGAGGAATTTTTGTACAACCTTATGCTCGCGCTGATTTTATAACAGAATGTGCTGTAGTCGCGATTCCCAACCTATTATCAGAATTAATAAATGAAGCTGTCAATATAAAAAATGAGATCATCCCTCATACCCGTAATGAAAGGCTACTTGAATTAATATTAGATGAGTTAAGAATTCTTGAAGAATTACCATTTCAATTACCAGAGCCAAAGTCCGTATTATTGAAAGAAATTGTGTTTTTTTTAAAAAGTGACTTTTCTAAAGGAACTGATTTAGATGAAATTTCTAGAAATTTTCATATAAGCTCCAAAAAAGTTTCCAGATTATTTTTAAAAGAAACCAATATGACTTTTAGTACTTGGTATAAGCAAGCTAAGTTGTTGCAAGCATTAACAGAGCTAGAATTAAAAAAGCCTATTTTAAATATTGCATTGGAGTTAGGGTATGAAAGTCCAAGTTCCTTTTCCTATATGTTTAAAAGAGAAATGGGGGTTAGCCCGACAGAATATTTAAAAAGAAAAGCCATATAAATGTCTTTTTATCTACACTTTTTGTCTGTTCATCTAAAGAAAGCCAAGTAAAAAACAAACATCATGATTGATAACTTATATCCTGAGTAAAGTTAGTCATGATGTTAAATAATCCTAAAGATAAGTATAAGCCTTTCGAGTTTTTTGATTTTAAAGAAAGAACATGGCCAAGTAACAAAATTATCCAGGCACCAATTTGGTGTTCAACAGATTTAAGGGATGGGAATCAAGCTTTAGCGAATCCTATGGATCATAATCGAAAACTTAAATTTTTTGAGATGTTAGTTGCTTGTGGCTTTAAAGAAATTGAAGTGGCCTTTCCTGCTGCTTCAGATACGGATTTTAATTTCGTAAGATTTTTAATCGAAAATGATAAAATTCCAGATGATGTAACAATACAAGTAATGACTCAAGCAAGGGCTGATCTAATAGAGAAGACTTTCGAGGCATTAGATGGTGCTAAACAAGCCATTGTTCATGTATATAATGCTACAGCAGAAGTTTTTCGACGTATTGTTTTTCAAAAATCAAAAGAAGAAGTAATAAGTTTAGCAGTAGAATCAACTAAACTTATTAAATCACTTTGTTTAAAATATCCTAAAACAAAATGGACATTCCAATATTCGCCAGAAACATTCTGTTTTACAGAAATTGATTTTGCATTAGAGATTTGTGAGGCTGTAACAAATATTTGGGAACCATCAGAAAAAAATCCAATGATCATAAACCTTCCAACTACAGTTGAAGTAAGTACACCCAATATTTTTGCAGACCAAATAGAATTTTTTTGTAAAAACTTTTCTAAACGTGAAACTGTTTGTATCAGTATCCATCCACACAATGATAGAGGAACTGGTGTTGCAACAGCAGAACTTGCATTAATGGCAGGCGCAGACAGAGTTGAAGGATGTTTGTTCGGAAATGGAGAACGAACTGGAAATGTCGATTTAGTTAATATTGCTTTGAATATGTATACACAAGGAATAAGCCCAAATCTTGATTTTTCAGATATAAATAATGTTGCTGAAATAGTCAAAGAATGTAATGAATTACCAATTCACCCAAGACATCCATATGTAGGGGAATTAGTATACACAGCCTTTTCAGGCAGCCATCAAGATGCTATCAAAAAAGGGTTTAAAGCCAGAGAACATCAAAACCACACTTTTTGGGAAGTTCCTTATTTACCAATCGATCCTGCAGACCTAGGCTGCAGTTATGAAGCTGTAATTAGAGTTAATAGCCAATCTGGTAAAAGTGGTGCGGCTTGGATTCTTCAACAAAACCATGGAATCAATTTACCTAATAACTTACAAATTGCATTTAGTAAAGTAGTTCAAAAAGTTACTGATACTAATAAAAAAGAATTATCGCATTCAGAAATTTGGGAACTCTTTATAAATAAATATAGCTTTTCTAATGAAAAAAATGACTTTAAGTTGATTAACTTTGAATCTAATAAAAAAGATAAAGATTTTGAAATAAACATATCAATTAATATTAAAAATGAAATTTTTAACTTAATAGGAACTGGTAATGGTTTATTATCAGCAACAATAAGTGCACTTAACAAAAAATGGAAAAGTGACATAAAAATAGCTGAATATACTGAACACACGCTAGGTAAAAATAGCAATAGTCGTTCTATAAGTTATATATGTTGTATAAATCAAAATGGTGATAAACAATGGGGGGTTTCAATAGATACAGATATCGCATCGTCATCTATACAATCCCTATTAAATGCATATTCACAACACTATATAAATCACTCTAAAAATTTAAAAGAAACAGCATAGTTTTAAAATAAAGGAAATTAAAAATAATTTCCTTTATTATCTATATTAACAAATAATTAAACTAAATTTCCACAAAATTTAAAGTAACTAGAAATGTTAAACTCTACAAAAGAATCAATTTTAGCAATGACTTTCTTTAAAGAATCTAATTTTAATGAAAAATTAGTAACTGAAAAAATTAAAAAAAGTTATTATTCATTAAAAAAAGATGCTTATATGAAGAATAATGACAATTATAGATATAGAGCATTTCTACAAGGAATTATCGACAATAATCAAATCACTTGGATTGAAAAATCTGATTTTTTTCAGTCTAGTAAAATAAATTCTTATCAAGGTGATATTCAAAGATTATTTCCACTAATAAAACCTGAAATTCGCCAAGATATTGAAAACCTTATCCTAAACTTAAACCTAAATCTACTTAACCAAGATTATAGTATTGGTTGTCATCAAATCAGAATTACTGTTGATGAAAATAATATTGGATGTCCAGCACCTGAAGGCTTTCATCAAGATGGCTATGATTTTGTAATAATAATAGCTGTCGCCCAATATAACATTGCTGGTGGAACAACTTTGTTAAGAAAACCAAAATCAAGTGAAATTATCTATAAAAATATACTTCAACCGTATCATTACCTAATTCTCAATGATTCAAATGTTGAGCATTACACAACACCAATTACACATCTCATACCACATGATGGATATAGAGATGTACTAGTTATAACTTTAAATAAAATTTGATTAGGAAAACTAAAATGGAAACTTATACGATCCAAGAATGGCTCTTTAAAACAGCTCATGGTAAATATGATTTTGATTTAGCTGAGAGTGGCATTCAATTTCAAACTGTAAATGATATTAATATAAATAATAATTGGATACTTGATTACAGTATAGATCAAGGTAACTTAGAATTGAGAGAGCTCCTATCGCAAAACTATAACAATACAACTGTACAAAATATTGCTGTCACTCATGGTGGTCAAGAAGCTCTTTATCTATTATACAGAACTCTGCTAACACCTAATGATCATGTCATAACAGTTACTCCTGGTTGGCAACAATCATGGGAGGTACCAAAAAGCATAGGAGCAAAAGTTTCATTATTGAATTGGATTCCTGGAGATAAATTTCCTTTAGATGAATTAAAAAAAATAATTAATAAAGATACTAAGTTAATTATTTTAAATTCTCCTTCAAATCCTATTGGAAGTAAAATCACATTAGATGAATTAAGTTCTATTATTAATCTTGCAAAAAAAAATAATATTTACATAGTAAATGATGAAGAATATATAATTGATTTCAAAGACTCTATCCGAACTTACTATGAAAATTCATTTTCTGTAAGTAGCTTATCAAAAATATTTGGTATGCCTGCATTAAGAACAGGATGGATAGCTGGACCAAATGAAATTATTGACGAAATTGTTAACTACAAAAGATACACTAGCGTATGTAACTCACTATTATGTGAGAAAATCGCAATCGAGGCTTTGAAAAACCGTGAAATACATATTAATAGATATAATAAGATAATTTCAGATGCTTACCCACTTTTAAAAAATTTTGTTAATAAAAATCATAAATTTATAAGCCTAGTTGAACCTGATAATACCCCTTTTGCATGGTTAAAGCTAAACACAACCATTAGCTCTGCTGAATTTTGCCAAAGATTATTAGACGAACAAAAAATGCTTGTAATGCCTGCGGAAGTATTCGGTCATGTAAACGGAATAAGACTTACTTATGGCCGAGATAAAAATATTCTAAATGAAGGATTTCTAAGATTGGAAAATTTATTCTCAAAATTGGAAACAGAAGTATAATTTATGACATTTTCAGCTTTAATATCTTTCATTATTTATTCATTTGTAACTTCAGTTACTCCTGGACCGAATAATATAATGTTAATTTCTTCTGGTATATCATTCGGATTCAAACGAACTATTCCTCATATTTTAGGGATTGGCTTTGGCTTCGGTTTAATGGTAACGCTTGTTGGTCTAGGTATAGGATCAATTCTTACCTCATCTAAAGTATTTTATGAATTTGTTAAAATTATCGGAATATTCTATTTACTCTACCTCACTTATCAAATTTATATTTCTGATAGCGTCAATGTTGATAATGATTTAAAAAATCATAAACCTCTTACTTTTATTCAAGCCAGCTTATTTCAATGGGTAAACCCTAAAGCTTGGATTATGACAATGGGGGCTGTTACAACATACACATCCTCATCGAGCACTATTCTTATTTTTTTATTGATTGGACTCCTATATGGTTTAATCAGTATTCCTAGTGTTGGTATCTGGGCCTATATCGGTGACAAACTTCAACTTCTTATACATGATAAGAAAAAAGTAAGTTTTTTTAATAAATTAATGGCGTTACTTTTATTATTCTCAATTATAAATCCATTAATAGAAACAATTACTTTTTTCAAAAACCTTTTATAGCTAAATTTCAATGTAGGAATCACACTCATTTTTAAAGGGTTGAAAAAATTAATCAATTATCATTAATCAGTTTTTTCAACTCAAAATTTGAAAGTACATTTTGCACATAAACTACATCATTCTCGCTCAAAATGCTTAACAAAAATCTGATTTTTATATAGGTTAACATGGTCATAAACTTCAGTAATTTCACAAAATTCACTTTACTAATACTTTCTGAATCACAGATTTTCAATATTCATCAATCCCATCTAGTCCTTTTGTTGGGATCTTCTTATAATTAAAAGTGCTTCATTCGGGACTTCTACTTTAATTTTGATTTTAACTTCATTTCCGTTTTTATCTTTAGTTTTTGCTGAGTATTGAATTAAAGCATTTTTACCAATCCCTTTTAATAATATTTCTCCTCCTTTTATCTCAATATATCCACCCTTTTTTTCAGCATCTTTCGACTCTGGGAAGAACTCTTTAAACTCTGACTTTATGAAAATTAAGCTATTTTTTTCATCTTCTCGTACAGAACCTAGTGCCATATTGATAAAAATATTTTTTGATTTTTCAGTATAAAAAACATATACAGAACTAGGAACAAGTAGAATATAAAGCAGTATCATTGAAAGTCTTATATTTTTATCTTTATTCTCATCGTCTGTTAATTTCACGTTTGTAGTCTTAAAATCCTCTATAAATTTATCAATAAATATTTTTAAAAGAATGCTTAAAAAGACCATAATCAATAGGCTTACTGATTTCCCACTATAAAAAATAAAAACAAAGACCAAGCCAAAAGTTAGAAATAAAAGCCTAATAAAATTTTTACCTAGATAATTCAAAATTTTATGAAAACTTATCTTGATAAAAATTAGATCAATTAATCCTTTAGATAAACTTTCTCGTAGAGAAAATAAGACTTTGAAAAAATTTGTTAGACATCGAATAACAAATATAACAACGCTGCCAAGTGCATAATGTGAACCCAAAAAAAATGCATAGACTAATAGAAACTTTATTGTAATTAAGAAAAATAAAAGACCATCTCCTAATGATAAATCTGTAGGAAAGTAGTCAATATGCCAAAAATATAAGAGGATAAGACATATACCAATGCCTATAATAAATTTGGCGATAAACCCACTATTATCGACAATTACCTTAATTGTTCGAAATAAAAAAAGAGTAAAATTCACTTACCACCCATTTTATATTTTCCCTTTCAAATCAAAATTTTAATCAATAAAAAAGCATGCTAATATTATGAGTAAGTTACTAACTCATACCACAATATCAATTAAGTTAGATCATGATCCCTAGAACTCTGTGGTATCAAACTGATGATACTAAAAAAAAAGTCAGTCAACATGAAATACCTGGAATAACGAACCCATTAGTTATTGTAGGTGAAGCAGGAATGGGAAAATCTAGCCTTTTAGAATGGCTAGGAGATTTAGAAAATTATGCTTACTGTACTGCTAGTCAACTACTAAATCGAGCAAATCCAAGACTTCTTCTCGGCAACAATAATGTATTAGTTATTGATGCACTTGATGAAGTAAGTTCTAAAAATGATGGGGACAGTGTAGATAGAGTATTACAGAAACTTGAGGTTTTAGGATATCCAAAATTTATTCTAGCCTGTCGTGTAGCAGATTGGAGAAGTGCAACTGGTTTAAGAACCATACAAGAACAATACTCGGAGGTCCCCTTAGAGCTTCATTTAGAGCCTTTTACTCAAAAGGATATGATTGAATTCCTAGAATCTAATTTTAGTAAAGAAAGAGCGAAGGAAATCATTGATCATTTTATAGATCGAGGGCTCAATGATTTATTAGGTAATCCTCAGACACTTAGCTTCATTGCGGCTGTTGCAAAAAAAGAAAACCTACCTGAATCTATTACTCAATTATTTGAACAAGCTATTAAGCTGTTAATAATTGAACATTCAGAATTTAAAGCCGAGGGACAACTACCAAGTACAATTGCACTTGATGCCGCAGGAGCAGCATTTGCGAGTCTTATTTTAACTGGTAATGAAGCAATTTCTCGCAAAGCAGTTGCAAATATAATTGATGGTGAATTATCTATAAGCGAGATTAAATTACTCCCTGATACTGAGAAAATTGAATTTATACTAGGCTCTCGTCTTTTTCGATCTAATGGAATAGAGCGTTTCAGCTACCTTCACCGCCGAATTGGAGAATTCTTAGGTGCGAAATGGTTATTAAAACAAGCAAATACTGATCGAAAGCGTAAGCGTCTTCTATCCTTATTTCATAGTTATGAGTTTGTACCCACTAACTTACGCGGTTTACATTCATGGTTAATGAATGATCCTGCTCTAGCTTCAGCTATCATTAAAAAGGATCCTATTGGTATTCTTGAGTATGGCGATGTAGATAGCTTAACAACGGATCAAGCCAAAATTTTACTAGACAGTATTTATCTTTTAGCTGAAAACAACCCTCGATTTTATAACTTTCACAATAAAGACACCTACTACATCCGAGCATTTGCAACACCAACATTACTATCGCTAATCCAAAAGATTCTAAGTCAACCTGATATACCCTTTAGCTTTAGAGTTTTTTTAGTTGATGTTATTAAAGGAAATCAACTGCCAAAAGATTTTATTGAAATACTTAAACAACTTGTTAATGATCCCAATATAGAATTTGCAATTCGTAAATCTGCTGGTGAAGCTTTGGCTATTCAGGAGCAAGTTATCGATTGGGGTAACATTTATCTTCATCTTTCTACGTTAGCAGACGAATCATCTATCAGACTCGCAATAGAACTATTAGAAGACACTGGTTACGATAAAGCTAATGATGAGTTAATAGCTAGTCTAGCGATATCCCACTTGGAAATGAGTGATCATATCCTTGGGCCATTATGGTTCTTACAAGAAAATTTACCTAAAGAACAAATTGAAAATATCCTAAACTTTTTTGTCTCTCGAATCGAAAGGATGGCTATTTCTAGTGATTCAGAAATTAAGAATGAAGCTAAAAATTTTGCATGTCACTTGATTTTACGTTTTTTAGAAAATTATGATATTTCAGCAGAAAAACTTTTGAATTGGCTTGAACCGTTCCACAATACATTTGGATATCATGATGAATATATTAATAAACTTGCAAAGTACTTTAGGAACAATCACGATTTAAGACATACTATTCAATATCTTGTTTTACTCAAAAGACCAAGTGAAAATAATATTAGACTAAAGGATCTTTTACTACACAGATGTTCGCATGGTCTTTCAGTTACGCCCGAAGACGTAATCCAATTACTTGAGAGATTATATGTAGAGAATCAAAACGATCTTCGATGGAAAGAGCTTGTTCAATTAGCTTACCATGATGGTGAAATTGGACAAGATGTGCGAGAAGCAGCTTTACCGTTCACTAATAAGGATCAAAATGCTAAGAATTGGCTTAACCAAATTGCAATCAGACAGCTAGCTGATTGGGAGATTCAAGATCTTAAGCGGAAAAAACAAATAGAAGAAAAAAAATTAGTATCTCGATCAGAGCAAAGAGCATTCTATCTTCAAAATATTGAACGATTACGCCAAGGTGAGTACGGTGTGACAATCAAACCTGCAAAAGTATACCTACAACATTTTTCAGATATCAGTAAAGAAACACCAGCCCATCAGCGTATTTCTGATTGGATAGGAGCTGATATATCAGAAGTATGTATGGAAGGTTTCGAGGCTTTTCTAATGCAAACTCCTCCAAAAGTTACTGCACAAGATATTGCAAATATTTTACCTCAAGGAAAGTTTTATGAAGCTAGCCATATTTTAATTGTTGCTATAGCAGAACGTATTAGAAAAGAAAAAGGCTTAGCTGATCTTCCTAATGAAAGATTATTGGCGGGATATTACTCATTACTACATATTCGTCATGATACACATGCAGGGATACCAAGTATTTTTGAAATTATTGAAAATGAAGTTCAGCAAAGACAAATTTTTTTAGAAGCATTAAAAGAATTTTATGAGCCACAGTTTCAAGCTAGATCTGAGCATATAGATGGGTTATCCCGTTTAATGAGGATGAGTGAGAATAATGCTATCGCAATTGATCTAGCCCAAAAATGGCTAAAAAACTATCCAGATATGCCAGTAAATATAGAAACTGAACTTCTCGATTGTTTAATTCAAACAGGACAATATGATGCTATACGTGAATTAGCTCAAACACAGAAAATAATAACGGATGATGAACAAAAACTAAATTGGATTGCAATTAACCTTATCGTTGATTTCGACAAAACAGTAAAAAGATTGGAACCCCAACCTATTGATCCAAACTTAATATGGAAGCTTAGAGATCGTCTTGAAGGAAAATATAGAAAGAATAAATCACAGCCTATATTAAATATCAAACTATTTTTTTGGATTATTTCAACTTTTCGAAAGCTCTATCCTAATGTAGGTCATCCTATTGGTGGTTCGAGCGGTGATAGAAATCCATGGGATGCTTCTGAATTTATTATCAGCATTATTCAACAATTAACCAAAAACCATAGTGATCAAGCTTGTGATGCACTTCAGAAACTTAAAGATTCATCTACGGATGACTACACAGATTTAATCAAAGCAATGCTCTTTGAACAGAAGCAAATGCGAGCTGACAGCTTATACTCTGTTCCTACTCTTCAATCAATTAAAGCAATTACGGCTGATCAACATCCTCAAACAATTATTGATTTACAAACATTTGTATTAGATGAATTGAATATTGTTCAGGCAAAAATCAAGAGTGATGATGCTGAATCTTGGCGTGGTTTTTTCAATGATCAAGGTAAACCTTTTGAGGAGGAACGATGTCGTGACCATTTAATAGGTTTACTTCGTCAAGGTGATAATACAATCACATATGAACCTGAAGCGCATGTTGCAGATGATAAAGAAGTTGATATCACTTGCTCTGTAGGTAAACTTCGTCTACCAATTGAAATAAAAGGTCAGTGGCATCGCGACCTTTGGACTGGAGCTGATCAACAACTTGATAAATTATATACCACTGATTGGAGAGCCGAAGATAGAGGTATTTATTTAGTACTTTGGTTTGACAAGAGAACTGATAATAAAAAGCTTAAAGCGCTGGGTAGAGGAAAACCTATTCCTCACACTCCTGAGGAACTCCAAGAAATGTTAATTGCAAATAGTCGATCAGCTCAGGAAGGTAAAATTAAGATAGTAGTTATTGATTGCAATAGAACAAGACGTTGAAAACACATTTTCAAAAATTGTCATAGGTTGTGTCGTTTTATCGAAAAATTGACATAGGTTGTGTCGCTGATCATTGTCATTATGTGTCGCTAAGATTTCTAAGTTATTGAATTTTGGTGTTCAAGAATGACAGAGGATGTGTCGTGTGACGTTTTGTCGCGCGACACATAAGTTGTCATTTACGACGCATAAAATGTCATTGAGAAAACCGCCTATAATGGCGGTTTTTTTATATCTAGCAAAAAGTACTTTTCATTAATTTGATCCCATTATTTCTTAATTTTAAAAACTAAGACAGTTTTCAAACATTTCAACTTTACATAAGAGATCTATGATTACTGAAACAGCAACTTTGTTGAAATTTCTTTGAATTCTAAGGTTATATTTTGTGTATTCGGGATATGTCCATAGAAATACTCATCTTTTGTCTGAAAAAATAAATCAAAGCTTTGGCTCATCATTGGATCAACTTGGCTCTGCTTTTGATAGATGGGTGCAATACGGTTAATGTAGTAATTCATCCAGTCAGTTTGATTCGTAAAAGATGCATAATCTTTTAGATCAGCATAAAGAGTTTGTAGATCCTCAGAAATTGCCTCAATGTTAGGATTAAACATCCATACTGTAATGTCCATTGGTTCTACAAGAACCATACGATAACTCTGTTTTCCATCCATACTTTCGAATTTATAAAGCTGAGCTCCATGTTCAATAAAACTAGAGCAGATTAGTTTAGTTATCTGAACCTGAAAATATTCAGTACCTAATTCAATTTCTCGAATATGCCTAGAAATCTCTAAATATTTAGTCAATTCATTGATTTCTAAACAATCAAATTCTTTAAACAAGGCAACAGTGATATGGATAAGATTACTTTCACCCGTACCTGTAATAATGCCTTTTTTCCATGAATGCATTTTTGAAATGGAATTTTCTTGATGTGTTGTGTTTTCACCCTTTTTAATTACAACTTCTTTATTATCTGCCGTAACAATGATGCTATCATTCAGTTGAATGGCTATGATGAAAGTCATACTTTGACTAAAAAAGTTAATTGGTTAACGTTTATATTAAGCCAAAACATAGCTTAATTTTTAAATAATTAAAGAAAAATAGGTAAACCTATGGCAGGCGGTTCTCAAGTCATTATTAATAAGAATGGAATTACATTCATCACGCCAGCAAAGTTTGAGGCGAAAGCTGGACAGCATAAATTTCTTGGTGGGACTAAATCAAATGTAATATTACCTTCATTACCTAAAATTATTGAACAACCGTACTCTGCCGCGATTACCTTTTTAAATGATACAAAACAACCAATGGTTAATTACAATTATCGGCTTATAGCTGAAAATGGGACTGAAGTATCTGGAGTTACAGATCAATTTGGGAAAACCCAGCCAATTGAAACTAATCAGCGAGAAAAAGTGGATTTATTTATTGCTGATTTACCCAATGATGAGCAAAAAAGTTCTGGGGATTCTCCTCTGCTCAAAAAAAGTTATGAAGAATTATTCTATACAGAAGATTCTGAAGAGCAATCTGATGATATTGATTTAGAAATAGAAGAATAAAGGGGAATTAGATTGCAATACGTTGGCATTATTATTGCTTTTGTACTCAGAGCTCTATTGAGTATATTAAAAAAATTATTAAATCGGGCTGCAAAAGTTACAACAGATTTAGTTAAAAAGCATTTAGCACCATTTTTAGCTGACATTGGTGCAAGTATTGCACAAAGCATAATTGATTTTATTTTTTCATTTGCTACAGAAGTTGCTACAGATATTAAAAAAGAGCAACAAGGATCCACGGTACCTCAACCGAATGGATCTACTAAACCTACTGCACCTTCACAAGCATCAAGAGTTGGAGCATGGTATGACATTTACACTAAAAAGCCAATTCTATTTAAATCTGTGATTTGCAAGGTTTGTTGTTTCAGTAATCAAATTGGTGGAGCCACAGGAAAAGCTCCTAAAAAAGAATCTGTTGCTGATAAGGTCATTAGTTTATGGGGAGGCTTACGTCATCTTAGACAAAAAGCAGTACAAGTGATTTTTGCACTGGTAGACATTGTCATGGAGCATAAATGTCCAATTAAAGCAGAAGTAATATATGACATAAGAACCAAACAACCAGTAATGGTAACTGGAGCAAATCCACCTCGACACAAGTTTATGGAAACGCCTGGGGGAGATCATCGAATAGGGGCAGATGTAGTTGTAGTTAAAGATATTATGAAAGCACCAACCATTGATAATATTTTACACTGGGTGGAAATTAAATTTTTAGACAGTAATGATCCTCCTGATCAAAAACAAATGACTAACTACACAAGATTTTTAGGTAGTAGTACAAAGCTTGCCATGATTCGAGTGTCTGCTGATCCGAAAAAAAGTGATTGTGGGTGTAAGGAAAAGCCATTACCTCAAAATACGCAAAAACCAAGCAGCACGCCACAAGGGAAAAAGACGAGTAAGATTAATCAAATGCGTGAGTTGTGGGACATTGTTGTGACCAATGCAGAAAATCTTTGGAAATAAGAAGGAATAGGTGATGGGTGAATTATTTCAACAAGCTGAAGTATGGTTAGATCAGATTGAAAAAACGCAAGATTACACATTGCCTTATATTGATATTGAGTCAAAAACAGAGCCTGTCCGTTTAAACTTAATGATGTCTTTTTGGTTTTATAATGGTGATCAACTGGAAGTTAAGGAAAAATTTGTCAGAAAAATACAAGATTATATTGCTTTGACAGGCGCCGAGTTTCAACAAGAAGCATCCGTAAAAAACCAACGTGAACGTAAATTTCGTAAGGATG
Source organism: Acinetobacter sp. CY81 (assembly GCF_059515925.1). Lineage (NCBI taxonomy): Bacteria > Pseudomonadati > Pseudomonadota > Gammaproteobacteria > Moraxellales > Moraxellaceae > Acinetobacter > Acinetobacter sp. CY81. Next base: position 51,490 of record NZ_JCAKNC010000002.1, on the reverse strand, counting down.
GTTTTCCTGAAAATTTATTGGAAGATATTCGAAAAGAAAAAACCTCAGTAATTTATTATTTTTCTGATCAACCGAAAATGAGTTTTGCTCCTAGGTATGGAATTAAGGCTTCATTTAATCCTGATTTTGCAAATAACGAATGGTACTCATGGATAAATTTTATTTTTCCTTTAGATTTTACCGATAACAGTGATAAGCGATTACAGTGTATTGAATTTTTTAAATCGATTATTCGAGAGATTAAAATAGAGCAAGCGTATTGCGGTTATCGAGTCGGACAACCCTTAGATTTTACTCAAGCTGTACCATGGCAGACTTTTGAAACGGCAGCTAATTACCGCTTTTTAGGTTTAGATATTGAAAAAGATATGACGCAAACGAGTGCTGTGACCAATGATGAACCGTCTTTAGAAAAAGGTGTACGTTCAACCGCTTGGTTGGTATATCTCGGTCAACCGTGGCTTGAAAAACTAAATGAAGTCCAAACGATTCAGAAACAAGACCCGAATACTCCATTACGCTTAGAGCCGATTAATGGTGGGGTATTTTTTAAAGCAGATGAAGCACCACAATTAGCAAGAATAGGCTTACCACGCCCACAAGGCTATCAAGCATTAAATAATATACTTAAACCTATTCGAGAAAAAATGTTACCACTTACTCAATATGCTGATTCATTGGCTGATTGGGAACCTGTATTTTTTCAGCCTGAACAGTGTGATTGGTGGCTTGAGCGTTGGGATCGGGAAGATGAAGCTAAATTATTAGAAAAATATCCTATACCTGAGCACATTTTGGATAGAGAAAATAAATAATGTCTAAGTTACTTTTAGCTTTCTTATCATTAGCTTTATTATCAGCTTGTTCAGCAAATAACAAAACTAATAATTTGGTAGAAAATAATGCCCTCTCAATATCAGATAAGGAGGCATTACCAACTCCTCAAGAAATGAGGGAACAATTTATTAAAACTTTTCCTGAATTAAAACCTTTAGACTTCCCTCCATTGGATTCTGAGAGTAATGCTTTTGGGTGGTTTATGACTTGGCAATCTGATTATGATGGTGCAAGGAAATATATTGCTAGATCAGACTATAAGGATTGGTGGTCACGAATAGAGAATTCGATAAATGAGCTTGAAGTTATTCAGGGGCAAAAAATATTGCTAGAACCGACATTAAATAAAATGTATGCAAAAATTGAAAAACTCGAAGCAAATGAAGATACTTCTTTAGAACTAGAAGGAGTTTATCAAGCCTATTATGAAAATGTTCTAAATGAAATTTTGAAACAAGATTTTGATGTCATTGGTTTAGACAACGGAGAAGGAGCAGAATTCATCATAGCGAAAAAAAATAATCCAGAATTAACTAATTTGGCCAAAATGCTGCAACTAACTTTCCCTGAAAGTGAAGTAAATGTATACCGATCTGAGCAGTATCCTAAAAATTATAATTTTCCATTTTTGACAGATAAGCTCTCGGACTAACTGTATTAAAATCAATATTTTACAAATTTAAAACCGTATTAAAGATTAATTAAGAAGAGCAAAAAATTCTTTGAAGTTAATTGAGGGCTTGTTGTGACCTCTATATAAGTCGTTTTTGAATAGCCACTATTTTATGAAATCTATCTTAATTTCAGAATAACTAAACATCTACTTTGGCTTAAATAGTTATTTATTTTGTAGACTACCTAAGACGCTTTACACCCTTACCTTACTTCTGAATTTAAGTATATCGATTATCTAAAAAGCATCTATCAAAACTCTACATTTATCAAAATGACACTGGTTGTGTCGTTTTTATTACAAAATGACACAGGTTGTGTCGCGGTATAGTGACATTGATTGTCACGATGATCATTAACTTATTGATTTTCCGATTAACAAAATGACAACTTATGTGTCGCATGACGATGATAAAACCCTCTTCGGAGGGTTTTTCTTTGAGCATAATTATGGAAGTAATAATAAATACAACAGCAAAACAAAACTCACTCATTTATAGATCTTGGGGTCTCATTTTAATCATGAGTTTTCTATTTAGTCTTTATTATCTTGTCTTAGAAAAATTTTATATTCTCGCTATTTTAATTTTAATCTCGCTTCCATCAACACTGATTATAGCTACAACCCAAAGTCACACTGTCTATTTGAAAGGTGTCATATTTAATATTTGTATTTCATTCCTGATTTGTCTTTATCCACTTTACCTTTTCGATAAAATGATCACCTATGGATTTCTAATCTACTGTCTCATAGACTACTTTATTCTTAAAAAGAAATGGAATCGAACATTAGAACAATATCTAACCACAGATGACTCTACACCCTTAATTACTAATAGAGATCAATTCGTTCTCGATTATGAAGTTCAGCATGGTCGAATATGGCAGTTAAAATACCACATCCCTTTAATGTATTTAATTCTTATAGTCACCATTCCTTTGGCATTTCTTGGTCGGCTATCTAATAATTTCTTTCTTTTTGCTCCGATCGGTCTGTTTTTTGCATTTCTATTCTGGGAATACACCCTAAAAAGATTTTTGTTCTTCTATGACTTTTTCAAACTATACAAAAGCAAAAAGGCGCATTAAGCGCCTTTTTATTAACTCACAATTAACTCACGCCAAATTTCAGCCACATTTTCTTCTTTAAACCGCTCAATCGATGCATAAGCATTTTCCGACATTTGCTTTAATCGATCAGGCTGAGAAAGAATTTGACTTAACTCATGTGCCATTGCCTTATAGTCAGCATGATTAACCAATACTCCATTTTGACCATGTTGAATCATGGTTGATGGCCCATAGGGAATATTATAAGAAGCCGCAGGCACACCAAAACTTAAACTTTCCAATATTGCCAATGAAAAACCTTCACACTTACTGGTCAATAAAGAGAATGCTGCATCGGCATAAGCATCAGCAATATTTTCGTTGTAGCCCATCAAATGAACATTACTTCCAATATCCAACTCTTTAATTTTTTCTATAATTTTATTTTTCTCAGAACCATCACCATAAATACAAAGCTCTGTTTCTGGATGGGTTTTTAATAACTCCCCCATCATCATCACCATATCAACCACTTGCTTTTCAGGTGCTAAACGACAAAGTGCAACCAACTTTTTCGGATTACGTCGTTCAAATGGTGTTTTCTCAGGTAATTCATCAATGCTATGCGGTATGGTCACGATATTATTTTTCTGAGTAAATCTTTTGAGGATGTCTTCTTTTTGATGCTCCGTTAGCGTAACAACATGATCAACTTTGTATTTCCCTTCCAAAATCGCTTTAAAATTAGAGTTTAAGCGACCTGTCATAATATTATCTTCCATTTCAACCAAATGGCTACTATGGAAAATTGAAATGGTTTTATGTCCATTTTCAACATGATAATTTTTCAGTGCTGTATTCCATGCAGGATTCCGGTCAATTACAAAGCAAGCAGAATCATTAAAATCTACAAATTGTCTTAACCAATAATCTGCCAGTTGCTCTTCATTTTGCAGAACTTCTTCTACCATCCCCAAGGGTGAGAAAATTACGATTTTAGTCAGTTTATTCTGCTCACCAAAGTAACGTCGTAAAACAATATGACCATCTAAATGAATTAAATCTTCACTCTCAACCTTGCCTGCTTCATTTAACTCTTGAATCGCAAGTAAGTTTCCATTTTTATCAAACTTTTCTCGTTTAATAATTTTTGCATTATATAAGTTGTTAATAAAAAGCAGTTTATCTTTGTTTTTATCTACCCAGACCACATATTTATAATAACTTTCATTGACCTTTGAAGTCCATTTTTGATGCGCTGGATTCGCATCAATATCAATAACATTATAAATAGATGCATCAAGTACATATTGATTTTTTAAACGTCTTTTATCTACATAAGCACCCCGAAGATATTCATAAATATTGTATACCTCACATGATTTTGGCATCCATCCATTATCTTTTAAGCGTTGTACATTTTCATGAATGGATTCATTAAAGCGTGTTGTCAAGAAAATTGGAGATATTCCAAAATAGTTTTTAAATAATCTTGCTCGTTTTAACGCTGCACGCTCCACACCAGTCAATTGTTTACCAAAATCTAAATTGCAGAAATAAAAGTTTTTAAATTCCATTTGCCTTTCCAACCTTATTAATGTGTCGCAAATTCATACATTTAACTAAATGAAAAATACGCCAAGTACTAAAACGAAAAATAGAGGCTCCAAGGAGCCTCTATTTCACTGCATTGTTAAATTGGGTTGTTGTATTTCAACAACTCTTCTAACAACAACGTCGTACTATCGGTATTTTGCAACGTCACCAATTCTGTTGGGTTATATTGCGTACCTGTACCATCCAAATCAATCGATACCACAGTATCCGTACCATCTTGTGCCAATGTCACAAATGTACCGATATTGCCTGAATTGACAGTTTGACCTGCCAACAATGCTGAGATATCAATCACATCACCCTGAACTCGACTGTAATCCGTCCAAATATCTGCTTGACCAATATGTTGAGCTTGGTTCAACACATCAAATATTGCAGTATCAGCGCCTGCACCCAAGGTGAGTAAATCAATCGAAGCACTCGTATTCACTTCGTCTGCAGTACCCGTTCCTGTGATGTTCAGACCAACATTGATTTCAAGTGTCGCTGTTTGCTCAGTACCTACTTTGGTCACAGTGTTATATGTAAATGTATCCACACCACCTGTGAGTCCATTTGGTTGGTAACTGTACTTACCGTCACGGAAGAGCGTTAACACGCCATGCTCACCCTCAACAGTGATTGAGTCTGCACCCTTGTTCGCATCGTTCACATAAACTTCTTTATGACCGATTTTCAAGATGTCGATCTGACCAATGACCGAATCATTTGTAAGCACATTCCCCTCAATGACAGGTGATGTAACATTAGATATATCATTGATTAAGCTTCCTGTTAAGGTTGCTGAATCCACATCAACAACATTCCCAAAACCACTCGCTGTAGTGATATTTACAACATAGGCACCTGCATCGAATACCTGGCCATCAGGTAAAGTCATATTCAATGAATAATTACTACTAGTACCTAGAGTCGTCCAAGTTAACGTCACTGGACCGTTATAAATTGGCGTAGCTCCACCATCCTTAGTAATAGAAACGTTCATTGTTGGACTATTAGTGATCAATGTACGTGTTACCACACCCTCTAAGGTTAATGAGTTAAGGTAATTATTCCCTTCAACATCAAAGCTGATGGTCCGGCTTGCTGAAATATCAATAGTACCTACATCAGCAGATGCACTAAATGGTGTTGAGTTTAAGAGATCAATTGTTACTTGATCTTGGTCATCAACCGCTTCGTTGGTCTCAATTTTGATATTCAAGATATCAATAACAGAGTTACCTTCGGCTGTTTGACGAACCACCTCAAAGCGATCAACTTCTCCGTATGGCGGTACCCAACCTGTAGTATCTGCAGGTTTGTTTACACTATAAGTATAGGTACCGTCATAATTAATTACCAAAGTACCAAATTCACCAATGATTGTTGCAGGCTGTCCATCAACCACCGCAATATCATTCACTTCAACTACGGCATCGGTCGCTTCTGTCGTTGCATCACCCGTAGTCGTACCAGTTAAGGTTAATGGTGTGTTGTAGTCATAAGTCTTATCTTCAATAACTTCAACAGTTGCTCCACCTGCTACATCGATACCACCAGTCGCATTGATAATCGCCACATAAACACCTTCACCAAAGGTCAACTTCAATGGATCACTCGTTCCACTTGCAAGAATCGGTACAAATAGGAAGTCTGGATCTTTATGAACTTGAACAAATTGTTTCGTCTGTTCATCTTGACGATACAAGGTAAATTCATAGGTCACAGCCAATGATAATCCACCACCACTACCTTGGAAGGTTAACTCACGCGTTGTACCTTCTGCGACAGTGAAGTCCATCACACCCTCAGTACCCACAACACCAGCAGATAGAACATCTCCAGCAATTCCTAAGCTCAAGATATTGACTGCAGTTGCATCACCAATGGTAATTTGATCTTCAATTAAAGTTGTCTCTGTAGGCTGAACCGCAAGAACAACAGTGTTATCAATAATGACTTCATCAGTAGAAGCTACACTTGCTAACTCAATGTTTAAGTTTGCAGTTGTTGTTTTACCACTAGGCGCTGTGACTTCATAAATAAAGCGATCAACTTCACCATAGTCACGGAATGTACTGTTCACAACATACGAGAAACTACCATCACTATATACTGTAAGTGTGCCGTATTTACCCACAAGAGTATTAGGTTCTCCTGCAATGAGGTTTGTAACAATACCATCCGCATTGGTTATTGAGGTAACAGTAGTACCAACTGGCAAATCATCTTGACCATTTTGATTATCAAGATCTTCAATTACATTTCCTGCAATTGTGCCCTCTACTGTGAGTGCATTATTGTAGTCATTGACCACATCACCATCAAAACGGAGTGTATATCCTGTAGCAAGTGATAACCCCTCTCCATTTCCTAAAACGAATAACCACTCACCTTCAGCCAAAGTGCGCTGAACATTATCTGAAACACCACCCAGAACAACGACGTACCAATTTTCAATGTTCTCTTGTAGCTCCCACTCATTGGTAGATGCATTCAGCTTATACATGTAAAGATTCATTGTTCCAGCAGCTATACCACCAGCATCCGCATAGAAATCTACATCACGAGTCGTGCCTGAATCTACGCTCAACTGAACAGAAGAACCAAATACACTTTCAAGCACACTTGCATTTAAAACTGGTCCTAAACCTAATGAACCCACAGTGAAACCCGTTGAATTCAAGTCCGTTGGCGTCTGATTTACTGTCACAGTCGGCGTGATATCCAATACAAGCTGAACGTCGTTATCTGCTGCTGCAACTACCTCTTCGATACCTGCCCGCACCTGTTCTATAACAGCATTACCTGCATTATCAGTAACTTCTACATTGATCACAGCACCACTGTTAAATGGTGTATCAGGTGTATATGTAAACATCCCGTTTTCATCTGTAGAACTCGTAGCTAAAACATTACCCTCATCATCAGTGAGCGTCACGATTGCATTTGGTTCTGCCGTTACAGTTACTGAAGAATTATCTTCACTAACTACAACTGATTCGATGACAGGAATAACTGTATCAATTTCAAATGAAAGTGGTTGTGACTGTGGCCCCTCAATACCAGATATTGGATCTGTTTGAGTGACTGTAAGTACATAAGAAGCATCCACTAATGACTCTGTTGGCGTCCAAGACCAAACCCCATTGCCATCTGCTGTTGTAGTTCCAAGAACAACATCTCCGTTGTAAATCGTCACTACTGCATTAGCTAATGCATTTGCACCACTTAAAGTAGGCGTTGCATCATTAGTCGTTGAACCCTCAACAATAATGCCCGTAACTGCCTCAAAATCATCATTGGCTGTTGGAATCTCTAGCTCCAATTCAGAAATCGATTCAGACTCAGAAACAGACTCAGATGCAGAAGCCGACTCAGATGCAGAAGTTGATTCAGATTCCGATGTAGAAGCCGATTCAGATTCAGATGTAGAAGCTGATTCCGATGCAGAAGTCGATTCAGATTCAGATGCAGACGTTGAATCCGATACTGAATCAGATGTAGATGTTGAATCAGACACAGAGTCAGAGGTAGACGTTGAATCAGAAACAGAATCAGATGTCGATGTTGAGTCAGACACAGAGTCAGAGGTAGACGTTGAATCCGATACTGAATCAGATGTAGACGTTGAGTCAGAAACAGAATCAGATGTAGACGTTGAATCAGAAGCAGAGTCAGATGTAGACGTTGAATCAGAAACAGAGTCAGACGTCGATGTTGAGTCAGACACAGAGGCAGATGTGGACGTTGAATCCGATACTGAATCAGATGTAGACGTTGAGTCAGAAACAGAATCAGATGTAGACGTTGAATCAGAAACAGAATCAGAGGTAGACGTTGAATCCGATACTGAATCAGATGTAGACGTTGAATCCGATACTGAATCAGATGTAGACGTTGAGTCAGAAACAGAATCAGAGGTAGACGTTGAATCCGATACTGAATCAGATGTAGACGTTGAGTCAGAAACAGAATCAGATGTCGATGTTGAATCTGATACTGAATCAGATGTCGATGTTGAGTCAGAAACAGAATCAGAGGTAGACGTTGAATCCGATACTGAATCAGAGGTAGACGTTGAGTCAGAAACAGAATCAGATGTAGACGTTGAATCAGAAACAGAATCAGATGTAGACGTTGAATCAGAAACAGAATCAGATGTAGAGGTTGAGTCAGAAACAGAATCAGATGTAGACGTTGAATCCGATACTGAATCAGATGTAGAGGTTGAATCTGATACTGAATCAGATGTAGACGTTGAGTCAGAAACAGAATCAGAGGTAGACGTTGAATCCGATACTGAATCAGATGTCGATGTTGAATCAGAAACAGAATCAGAGGTAGACGTTGAGTCAGACACAGAGTCAGATATAGACGTTGAATCCGATACAGAAGCTGATTCTGATGCAGACTCAGATGTAGAAGCTGACTCAGATTCAGATGCAGAAGTTGATTCTGATTCAGATGTAGACGTTGAATCCGATAATGAATCAGACGTCGATGTTGAGTCAGACACAGAGTCAGAGGTAGATGTTGAATCAGAAACAGAGTCAGACGACGATGTTGAATCAGAAACAGAGTCAGATGTAGACGTTGAATCAGAAACAGATTCAGATGTAGAGGTTGAATCAGAAACAGATTCAGATGTAGACGTTGAATCCGATACTGAATCAGAGGTAGACGTTGAATCCGATACTGAATCAGAGGTAGACGTCGATGTTGAATCAGAATCAGAATCAGATGTCGATGTTGAATCAGAACCAGAGTCAGATGTCGATGTTGAATCCGATTCAGATCCGCCTAAAACAGGCGCAACAACATCAGCTGAAAGTGATTCATTATTTTTAGAATCAGTTGCTGTAACAAATACCTTTTCGCCATTTGTTAAAGCAGGTACAAGTGGAATTACAAAATCACCTTCTGAGCTTGCCACTCCTTCAGCTATCAAACCACCCTGCTCATCAAAAATTTTGACAACAGAATTTGGTTCAGCCTTACCCGTAATTAGATCGCCTAAAGCAGATATTACAACTTGTGTGGGTACATCTGGACTCGTAACATCTGGTGCTGTTGCTGTTGTACCTGCAGATGTGTTCCCTGCAGGGTCTGTTGCAACTGCTGTTATCGTTTCACCATTGGTTAAGGCAGGAAGCAGTGGAATTGTAAAATTACCTGAAGCATCTGCTGTACCTGTTGCAATCACCGTACCTCTAGCATCTTTAATTTCTACAGTTGAATTTGGATCTGCTTTACCTGTAACTGAGTCACCTGCAGCTGATACGACAAGCTCACTTGGCGCATTAGGTGTAATATTTTCGGATGTCGAGTCAGAAGTAGAATTTGATTCTGATGTCGAGTCAGAAGTAGAATCAGAACTAGAGTTTGATTCTGATGTCGAGTCGGAGTTAGATTCGGAAGTAGAGTTTGATTCTGATGTCGAGTCAGAGTTAGATTCGGAAGTGGAATTTGATTCTGATGTCGAGTCAGAGTTAGATTCGGAAGTGGAATTTGATTCTGATGTCGAGTCAGAATTTGATTCAGAGGTAGAGTCTGAGTTTGATTCCGATGTCGAGTCGGAATTAGACTCAGACGTTGATCCTAAGTTTGAATCAGAATCATCACTTGAAATTGCAGCACCTATACCACCTATGCCTGCAACTCCCAATGCCCAGGGTAAAATACTTCCACTCACAGATGAACCACCTAAAGCAAATAGCACTTCGACTGACTCAATTGGATGGTACTTAATAGTCGCTGCAATATTATTTGTAGCATCCGTAAATTCCGCCCAATATAATTGAGAACCGTCATCAAAAATAATTTGATGTGAATTCACAGGATCATCAAAATAGCTTTCAATAATTATTTTTTCACCATTTTTCAATGTAATTACTGCGGTATCCCCCTCCCTTTTAAAATTTGCCATCTCTTCAATTGAAATATTAACTACTACTACAGAGTTTTCCTTTAAAATAAGAGTGTTTGAAGTTGTATTTTCTATAAGGGTACCCGACCCCTTAGAAATTATATTGACCGTTGGCATAATATTTCCTCGTCATTTATTGTTTAATGTCAAAGTTGCCATTCTTTTGTAGCAGAAGTTTTTTATATGTAAATATCGTAAAAATTCAGCATTATTTAAATATCATTAATACAGATGTTAGAAATTAGAATTTTTAATCGCAATTATTATAAGTTATTGTTTTAATTAACACATATAAGTGAGACTTTACTCTCATTTTTATTATTTAATAAATATACATATGTATTTTTCTTATTTTTAAATAACCATGTCATATATTTTTTTTATTTTAACCCTCAATTATCTTTTTACAAAAAAATAACAACTAATTTCCATAAGTTACAAATACTACACTATTCACACAATGTAAGTTAAAATTACAATATATTTACCAAATGAAACAAACATTTTAATTTTTATTAATTTTCATAGGCTTAAGAAATATTAAATAATAATTATTTTTAATATATTTATTTAGTAAATTTACAACTTAGAAATAACGAAGAAATTGAAATAGTTTAAAAATAAAAAAGAGAAGAATTAATATGCAATGATTGGCTTAATATTACATTACCAGAACACATAAAATTATATTCACCACATAATTCGAATAATAAGCGACCATGAGATATAAAAAAACCGAGTTAATAAACTCGGTTTTTTTTCAATTAATAGTGATTAAGCAGGAATACGTAAAACCTGTCCTGGGAAAATGTCATCTGCATTTTTCAACAATGGACGGTTTGCTTCAAAAATTTTATTGTACTGATTCGCATCACCATAAAATTCTTTCGAAATTTTAGAAAGGTTATCACCTGATTTCACTGTGTAGAATTTGCTTTCTGGCTCTGGTGAAGCAACGGTTAATTGGTCATCCACTTTTGCAACATGATCAATATTACCCACAGCGAGGATGATCTTTTCACGATCCGCTTGAGTTGCTACTTGCCCTTTGACTGTTGCCAAATCAGAGTCACCATTATAACCCACAGATAAACCTGTCACAGGTAAACCTAGTGCTTTGATATGACCTAGTAATTTATTTGCGATTTCTTGTGCAGATGGTTCAGATGGTGTTGCTGGAGCAGCTTGTGGTTCTGCTGGTGCTGTATTTTTTTTACCAATGCCTTTAACAAAATCAAAAAGACCCATGTGTATTCTCCGTTTAATTCTAAATTGTATTGTTCTAAAAAATCGTAAATTTTATGATTAAATTTAGCTCTATTTTTTATACCTAAAATTTAGACCATTTAAGTGTGGCTTTGGTGAATTAAACGTAACGATATGTAATTATAATTTTTTGATTTCGCACAACTATTTGTCTTTTATATAAACAATAAAAAGCCACCCATAAAGGTGGCTTTTATTTCAGCGATGCTGAAATTTCAACAATTAAGCAAGTTTCTTAGAAACATAGTCAATTGCTGATTGAACAGTCGTAATCTCGTTAGAGTCTTCGTCTGGGATTGTAATGTCGAAATCGTTTTCGAAAGACATAACAAGCTCAACTAAGTCTAAAGAGTCAGCACCTAAGTCATCCATGAAAGACGCTTCGTTTTTAATCTCTTCAGCCTTAAGACCAAGTTGTTCAGCTACTGCTTGTTTGATACGTTGTTCGATATCGCTCACAGGAATTCTCCTCATTGCTTGTGGCGGCTTTTAATGCCTATAGTTTAATTGAATATTGAATTTTTTAAAAGTTTATACATCGCATTAAGCCATGTATAAACCACCATTCACGTGTAAAACAGTACCAGTAATGTAACTTGCTTTGTCTGAAGCTAAGAAACTTACTGCATCAGCAATGTCCTGAGGCTCACCAAAGCGATTTAAACCCACTTGGTCACTCATTTTCTTACGAATTTCTTCACTCAATTGCTCTGTCATTTCAGTCGCAATAAAGCCCGGTGCGATGCTATTTACCGTAATTTGACGGCTACCCATCTCTTTAGCAAGACTACGGCTAAATGCCTCGATACCCGCTTTTGCAGCAGAATAGTTTGCTTGACCTGGGTTAGCAAAATGCGCAACAACGGAACTGATATTAATAATTCGACCATAACGTGCTTTTGTCATGCCCTTAAGGACACGTTTAGACAAACGGAATACCGCTTTTAAATGGATATTTAAAATGTCATCCCAATCATCTTCCGACATACGAAGCAACAGATTGTCTTTCGTGATTCCTGCATTATTTACAAGAACCAAAACAGGGCCGTAATTTTGCTCAATATCAGACACTAAAGCATCAATAGCAGCACCATCACGTACATCTAAAACTTTACCTGCGCCATTCTCAGCAAATTGTGCAGATAGTTTTTCTGCACCAGCTTCAGATGTCGCTGTACCTACAACAAAAAATCCGTCTTGAATTAACTGCTGAGCGATTGATGCACCAATACCACGGCTTGCACCAGTTACCAAAGCAACTTTACGTTCTTGTGTCATGCAATTTTCCCTTCAGCCACTAAAATGGCATTTAATGCGTCTTCCATACGTGATTGGGTATCAAGTGGAAATGCTTTCTCGATATTTGGTAGGCGTTTAGCCAAGTTTGCCAATACATTACCCGGACCACATTCAGCGATATAGCTAATGCCTTGGTCTTGCAATAATTGCATCGTTTTCGTCCATTGCACTGACTCATACAATTGAGCGGTCAATGCTTGACGAAGTGTATCCACATCAGTTGCAGCTTGTGCACTGACATTTTGGATCACAGGAATTTTAGGTAATTGAATATCAGTTTGCGCTAATGCTTCTGCAAATTTTTCAGCCGCAGGCTTCATCATTGAACAATGAGATGGTACAGATACAGGCAGTGCAATCGCTTTACCACCATTTTCTTTCGCCAAACTCATTACAGCTTCTACAGCGGCAGTTGCACCTGCAATCACGACCTGCCCTTGAGCATTGTAGTTTGCTGCTTCAACAGAACCATTTTCTTGTGCAGTCACTTGCTGGCAAAGTTCAACAACTTTTGCATCATCCAAACCTAGGATTGCAGCCATTGCACCTGCACCCTGTGGCACAGCATCTTGCATCAACTTACCACGTAAGTTCACAAGTTTAACCGCATCACCTAAGCTCAAGCTTCCAGCTGCAACCAATGCACTGTATTCACCCAGTGAATGTCCAGCTAAATATTTAGGTGCTACACCACCAAGCTCCAACCATACACGCCATAATGCAATACTCGCCGTCAGCAAGACAGGTTGTGTAAATTCTGTTTGGTTTAACCCTTCACCACTTTGTGCAATGTGCCATAAATCAAAACCAATCGCTTCAGAGGCTTCAGCAAATGTTTCTTTCACACCACTAAACTGTTCAGCAAGTTCTGCCAACATTCCCACTTTTTGTGAACCTTGACCTGGAAATACAAAGGCAGTTTTCGTTGCTTTTACAAATTTTGAGCTGTCTATCATGGACATATCAATACATCTTGTAGTCTAAATTTGAGTTGATTGTATCTTAACAAGCTTGATTCGGTGCCACCATCGCAAAAAATACCGTTTTTCTTGGTTATTATTTAGAAGCACTATTATCCGTTTACGCCCTAAACCCCTTAAACAAAAGCAAGATAAACCCCAGCTCTTAACATTGCACAACATACTGTATTGCAATAAGTTTTATACCATCAAAATAAAATATATTTAAATCATCTTGGTTTTTATTTCTTAAAATCAAGCTTCGTGTATACGGATATTTTTTAGACGTGACACGATCTTGCACTACACCATTATCATCATTTTCACTCAGGTCTGCGTCCATTTTTTTGACATCAGCAATGTAACTCAGCAAGTTAAAACGCTTATTTCCCACCATGACGTTCTGTTTTTTCATTGCACCATCAAAAATGACCAAATCTATAGCGTATTGAGCTTTGTACTGACGAAAGTTCAATACACCATACCCCTTCGCCTGCTCTTCATCCTCAATCATTCCTACACAGAAATCATTTTCATAAACTTGAGGCTTCTTCCCAAGCTTTACAAAAGGTCTTGAGATCACCTTGAACTGCTTCTCTGTTAAATTTTCACCCAAAGGAATACTAACCACTCCTACAGAGACTGGCGTCGAAGTATTTTGCATAGACTGATTTGCATATGTTTGACTGAATATGGACATTAATCCACCCAAAATCCATATCATCACAATTTTATACTTCAATTTTATTGTCATCATTTTTAATCTTCTTATTTCTTCGATTTTATCTAAACATCATTCTTTCTATATATTTTTACTTATAAACATTTTAAATCAAATGTTGTAATTTTAACCAAAATATAAAAACAGACATAAAAAAAGGGAGCTTTCGCTCCCATTTTTTCTACTAAGCTTGACGCTTAATACATTATCACTTATTCAGCATCAGCTGCTTTAGCGAATAATTGACGACCACGGTAAACGCCATCTTTAGTCACGTGGTGACGACGATGAGTTTCACCTGTAGTTTGGTCTACAGTTAATGCATTCTCGGTTAAAGCGTCATGTGAACGGCGCATGTCACGGCGAGAGCGACTTTTACGGTTTTGCTGAACGGCCATGATGGCTCCTTACAAAGATCGAAAAAATGGATCAGAACAAATTCAGTTGTCTTATACTTCACAGTATAACACAAAAATTAGTTAAGTTTACCCTTTAGAGCAGCCAAAGCTTCAAACGGATTATCCCGCTTCTCTTCAACTATCTCTTCAACGGCAGGTTGATGCTTATGCACACAAGACTCATGCTTAGGTGACAAAGGCATCAACAATAACAACTCATCTTCTATCAGTGCGAGTAAATCAGCGGTGGCAGGTGCATCATATGAACCTTTCGTCGTTGCTTCACTTTCACCTAAAACGATGAAATCAGCATCCTCATCCAAGCGCTCTATCAGTGACTCATTATCGACCAAAGCCAGATGAAAATCTAATGCAAGAGGGATTTCAACAGTATCCAAACAACGTTGGCATTCCATTGGAACTTTTGCTTCGACGCTACCATCTAGCCATACAATACGATGATACGCATCCATTGATAGCTTACAGTCTACGTTAATCAATTGATCATCAATTGATCCAACAGCTTCACGGGAAATTCGAGCAAGGCGTGACAATGGCAGGGTACCTGACCATGTAAAACCTTGTTCAGCCCATTTAAACGGCTCAATCTGTGCCGGAAAGGTATTTGCTGACATAATTAAGGCGGCAATTCTACAAATTCATAAGTACTCTGTCAAAGATTAAGATACAATTTTGTACTTATTCAGACAGATCATTTGGGTAATACAAGTCATGCATCAGTTGCAGCCGCAACCTGAAGTCACCACTTCATTACAGTTAAACTATCCTACGCCTTCAGATTTAGCCGATTACTTAGACCGCGTGCAACTCGCCCCTTGGGTAAATCTGCAAACAGAAGCGCTACAGGTAGAGTGGCTTATCTTACACTTTAATCATTGGTTTTCCCACTTAAATGTCACTTTGATCAAAGGTGATTTTGAACCTGAATATTTTCCTGCAACATCAGACACTTCCGCTCGCATTCAATTCGCTCATGGTTTTTTTAATAGTGCTTTGCATGAAATTAGCCATTGGACAATTGCAGGTGATGAACGTCGAAAACTTGCCGATTTAGGCTATTGGTATGCGCCAGATGGACGTACGGCTGAGCAACAAGCCTTATTTGAGCAGGTTGAAATTAAACCGCAAGCTATTGAATGGTTATTTGCCCAAGCCTTTGGTCGTAAGTTCCGTGTATCACTGGATAATTTAACTGGTGATGGTGGAAATGGATCGACATTCAAAGACAACGTTTTTGAACAGTTACAAAAATATTTTAATGGTGAAGCCAAACTTCCCCGCGACGCTGAACGTTTTATTCATTGTATTTGTATCTGCTGTCGAGCAGGTCAACCGCTACAGATCGATGAGTTTAAGCGTGAAATGCTGGACTAATTTGAACCAAGACTTTTTAAATTCTTTAAATTGGCTTCATCAGTACATGAAGATACTGATTAAAGATAATTTATTTAACCAAATATTCACATGGATCAATTGAACCCACACCCGACTCAGGTAATAATGAAATCGTGTAGCTTTGCCAACTCAACATCATTACGATGATTCAGCCTCATGCTGCACTGATTTATGACACTGACTAAGGTGTTAGAAAATTATAAACTTTAAGATGCGAAAATATTTTAAGACACTTCATATAATAATCACATCAGGAGAATCATTATGTTGCATTTAAGAGTCCATCCTGACAATCCTCAACCACGACTAATTAGCCAAGCTGTTGAACGCATTCGTGCAGGTGATGTCGTGGTCTATCCAACTGATGCTGCCTATGCGATAGGCTGTCAGATCGGAAATAAAAGTGCGATGGCACGTATCGCTCAAATTCGTGGTTTAGGTGAAAAACATCAATACGCGATTATCTGTGCTGATCTTTCAGATATTGCTACCTATGCCAAAGTCGACAATGCAATGTATCGACTGCTTAAACACAACACCCCTGCTGTTACCACTTATATTTTGCCTGCAACCAGTGAAGTACCGAAACGGCTAATGCACCCCAAGAAAAAAACTATTGGTTTACGTGTACCAAGTAGTACAGTCTGTCAGATGCTACTCATAGAACTCGGTGAACCACTACTCACCAGTACTTTAATTTTACCTGATCACAATGAACCTTTAGATGATCCTTATGACATCGAACAGCAATTAGAAAAGCGTATTGATGTGTTTATTGATAGTGGACTTGGGACTTTAACCACGACCAGTATTGTCGACTTATCTGGTGATCAACCTGTGATTGTTCGTCGTGGTGTCGGTGATGTGAGTGCTTTTGAATAAATAGAATTAATGTGCAACAGCTGCTGCCGCTTCCACATGAGATGCCCCAGCAGCTGGAGCAATCAACGACTCTTTTGATTTCCATATATTTGCTGGTAAGTCTGATGATGGTTCTCCTAGATTTTTACAATCATCAACCATCTGTCATGTCTTAAACATTTCCACGCCATATTTATCTTTTACGATCAGATGAAACGTAACTTTATCCTCTTTGAAGACCGTAAAAAGAGCTTCAATATCGTTTTGAGGCATATCTGAATTTGAAATTTGATTGATTGTTTTGCACATTTGTTGTCTTAAAATTAAATCAACATTTTGAATTAAATTTGGCGCTTCTGATTTCGAAAAAGGAAAAGTTTCATAAATTCTGAAGTCTCGATAATGATTCAGAATATCCATTTGAAATCCTCTTAGATGAGCTGCCCCTGACGCTTCCTCTTTAACAGCTCCAACAAATGGACCTTTAAGAAACTCTCGGACATTATTTTCACGCTGATTCTGTTTATACTTTGGAAATCCGACATAAATGGCAACAAGAATTGCAACCAATGCAACCAATGCAACCAATGCAACAATCTTATAATTCACAATTAATCTTTATATTTTTTAATCACTTAACTTTTACAGTTTAATTTAATTCAACTCAATAAAAAAGCCATCATAAAGATGGCCTTAATTATTTCAATATTACTTCTTATCTTTACGACCTGTGATTGGATATAACTTCATAAAATCTTCCAATCGTATTTTCTGCTCACGCTCTAGATTGAAATTATCTTGTTTCAACCAATCTTCAAAAGCCAATTTAAGCTTTTGCCATTCTTCATCCAAAATTGAAAAACATGCGGTATTACGATTGCGCCCTTTCACAATTCGATCTTGTCTCAGCGTTCCTTCATATAAGAAACCAAAACGCACCGCAGCATTTACAGATGCCTCATTAGACTCATCGCAGCGCCATTCGACTTTACGGAAACCGTAATCAAAACATTGATTCAATAATAAATAAATCGCTTCAGTTGCTGCCGTAGTATGTCTTAACTGATCAGAAAAAAAGATATTGCCAATTTCAGCTTTACGATTCAGCTCATCAATATTGATCAAACCCATCCAACCCCAATACTGATGCCCCACTTGCACCAAATAATGCTGTGCCTGTTTCAGACCAAACTCAGTTTTTAAACTTGCCTTAAGATCATCCTGAGAGCTAAAACCGTCATAGCGCATATAGGTCCAAATGGCTTTCGCGTTCTCCAATTCTGTATCACGATCTAAAGTTCGCCAAATATTTCTAAAGGCGCTATCTTCATCTTCCTCTGCAATCGTATTGACTGGAATGACCTTGCACCAACGTCCGTTCAGTTGTTCTGCATGAAATTTATCAATTTCATCTGTTTCAACAGGTGCCCCAACAACTTGGTGATATTCGTTTAATTCTGTTTTTAGATATTCAAACATTGTTATTCTTTATAAGTATGAACAAAGTCACAATTTTGCATTTTTTATAAACAATTATCCAGTATCTTCAATAAAATATTAATTTAAACACAGTTTTTAAACTCCAAGTTTGATCTGCTTTAAAGCTCCAGTACTTTATTTAATACTTTTTATCGTAAAAACCGCGATTTTCAATTTATTCATCGGGCTTTTTCATTTAGAATAGCTGTATTCTTTTTTATGCAATTCGAATCACTGTCTTTTTACTGATTTCGATAAGTGATCTCCTGAATCGCTCGACATGCTTTTGAAAATTCGCGTGGCTAATAACTGTAATGACTCAAGCAATCCATAATTCGATGGAGCCCTCTTCACACATCCGTGTCATGGATGAGTGGCAAGAAGATATTCCTGAAGATTTATACATTCCGCCTGCAGCATTCGAAATTCTTTTAGAACATTTCGAAGGACCACTCGATTTTCTGATTTACCTGATTCAAAAAAATGGTTTTGATCTCCTTCAGCTCGATATCGCTCCGATCGCCAGCCAATATTTATCATATATTGACAGTATGAAATCGTTAAATATTGAACTGACCGCGGACTATATGGTGATGGCAGCACTTTTAGCGGACTTAAAGTCTCGCTTATTACTGCCAAAACCCAAAGCAATTCATATTGAAAAAGATCCAAAACAAGAGCTGATCGATCGTTTAGAAACATATTTAAGAGTAAAACAAGCGGCTGAACGTTTGGGTCAGATGCCAATTTTGCATCGTGATACCTATTTAGCCAATGTTTCTATTGGTCATATAGAAACCGTCAATGAAGGTTACGAAGTTCACATGCTCCGTGATGCTTTATTTTGTATCTTTAACCGTCCTGAGCCTGTGGTTCACCAGATTGTTCAAGAGCCAGTTTTACTCGAGGAACGAATTGCCTATATTGAATATATGGTTCAAAGCGGTGAAGTACTAAGTTTTGAAAAATTGCTTAAACCAAGCCAAGGTCGTATGGGTATGGTGGTGACGTTTATGGCCATTTTAGAATTGACCCGTCAGCAGAAGGTGCAGATTGTCAGTTCAGGCATTGAGACCCCATTAACCATTCAGGGATCACATGCATGACCATCGATCAAAGCACGATATTTAATACCGAAGAGTTGCATCACGAAGTTCTGATGCAAATGGAAGCCATTATTTTTGCGAGTGATGCACCTGTATCTATAGCTCGTTTAAAAGAAGCCTTTCAAAACCAATATTCAAAGCAACAACTTCGAGCTTATTTACAACAGCTTGTCGTATTGCAACACGGTCGTTCGATTGAGCTGATTGAAACTGCTCAAGGTTTTCGTTTTCAAGTACGTGCCAAGTACCGTAGTACAATTGCACAAACATGGCCTGAGCGCCCAACCAAATTATCACCATCACTGTTAGAAACATTAGCAGTGGTCGCTTACCATCAGCCCGTGACCCGCGCTGATATTGAGCAAATACGTGGAGTGACGAATAACAGTCAATTACTGAGAACGTTATTCGAATGGAACTGGATTAAAGAATCTGGGTTCCGTGAACTTCCAGGAAGACCCGCGTTGTTAGTTACAACGCCACAATTTTTGAATGCTTTTGGTCTAAATTCTTTGGATCAATTGCCTCCCCTACAGGATGCCAAGGAAGCTTTTTTGACTTTGGATGCAAATGCACCCAAGTCTTAAATAGGTGAACTGTTGATGATTATTTCTAAGGTTATGCTGTTATGAGTGAAAAATTGCAAAAGGTATTAGCACGTGTTGGCTTAGGCTCTCGCCGTTATATGGAAGAAGTCATTGCTGCTGGTCGTGTTAGTGTCAACGGTCAAATTGCTCAAGTTGGTGAACGTATTGAACCTACCGATGAGCTTCGCATCGATGGTCGTAAAGTAGCGTTCCAAATTGAAGATGAAATTCGTCGTCGCGTTCTGATTTACTACAAACCAGAAGGCGAAATCTGTTCACGTAATGACCCTGAAAACCGTCCAACGGTATTTGATCAATTACCTTCAATTCCAGGTGATCGTTGGGTAATGGTGGGGCGTCTAGACATTAACTCAACAGGTCTATTGTTATTTACAAACGACGGTGAACTTGCAAACCGCTTGATGCACCCTTCTAGCGAAATTGAGCGTGAATATGCTGTTCGTGTCATGGGTGAAGTAACCCCTGCATTGAAAAAGAATATGACGACAGGCGTGGTTTTAGATGACGGCCCTGCAAAGTTTGAATCTTTCTCTGAAATTGGTGGTGAAGGGATCAACCGTTGGTACCAAGTGGTTGTAAAAGAAGGTCGTAACCGTGAAGTACGTCGTATCTTTGAATCACAAGGTCTAAAAGTAAGTCGTTTATTGCGTACGCGTTACGGTACAGTGATTTTACCACGTGAACTTCGTACAGGTCGTTGGGTTGAATTAGATAAAAATGATATCGACAACTTGACTAAAGCTGTTGAGCTTAAACCACGTCAAGGTACTGGCTTATTCGGTATGGCGAAACGTCGTAACGAACGTATGCAGGACAAACCACTTGCCGCACGTCGTGGTGGATACTTACGTCAACAACGTCGTGACGAAGGTGAAGCTCAACCTGAGTTTAACCGCGAATCTCGTCCTGACCAACGTCGTGACTCACGCCCGATGAACACGGATAACCGTCGCGATTCTCGTCAGCCGAATTTTGATCAACGCCGTGACAACCGTCAATCAGGTGAACAAGGTCGTAGTGACAATCGTAATTTCCGTCAAGATCGCCCAACAGGTGCACCTCGTCGCCATGAAAGTACGAACTACAACAGTGGTAATCGTTTTGAGCGTAAAGAAGTCAATGGTAACAATGCTGAAACTCAGCAACGTGAAGAAAGTCGCTTTGCACAGCGTAAACCATTTACAGTGAATAAAGGTTTTAAAAAGTTCTAATCACTAAACTTATGTTAGAACATGAAAAGACGTAATAAAAAAGCCACTCCATAGAGTGGCTTTTTATATGTTCATTCTTCAATAAAATTCATAGCGCAGGAATATCAATCCACTGCGTTTGAGGAAAATGTAAATTTAAATATCGTTTTAGATAACCAGCAGTATCTTGTGAAATTTTTGGATCTGGAGATTCATCTTTTAAATTATAAGCCATAGCAAATAAATTCAAACCACGTTGCTGAATTACTTCTAAACTCAACAAAGTATGATTAATACTGCCCAATCGACCTGAAGAAACCAAAATAATCGGATAGTTCTTTTTAACCAAATAGTCGATCGTCAACAATTCAGTCGTAAGTGGTACCATCAAACCACCAGCCCCTTCCAATAAGACCACATCAAATTTATCTGCAAGTTGCTGAGTCGCATTTTCAATTTTTTCAAAATCAATGTCACGACCATCAATCTGTGTCGCTAAATGTGGTGAAGCAGGATAACTAAAAATCTCGGGCATGGTTAGTTTTGATTCATCTTCAGCAAACCACCCTCTTCCCATGATTTCACGATGCTTCTCAATATCCTCTGAAACATCGTCATTTCCAGTTTGTATGAGCTTTTGCGTAATCACATTTTGACCTTGCTCAAACCATAACTTTGCTAGATAACCTGTGGTATAGGTTTTACCAATACCCGTATCAATTCCGCTCACAAAGTAAATTTGACCACTCATACTACGCTCCGCGCAATCACATAAATTGGGTGATAGCTCAATGGGTAAACTAGATTTTCATGTTCATCGGTCGTGATAAATTGACGATAACCTTGGTAAAAATCTTCTAAAGATTGCTTCGTCCAACGAAATTTACTCGCTGTGGCAGTTACACCAGTTGCTTTTAAATGCTGTAAAACATGCTTTGGATGCTTAAAACTTAAGGTATCAACGTGCTCTGAAATATGTAGAATTTCAAAACCTTGATCTTCAAGTTTCTGTTGAATCTCATTCATGTCGAGATAGCTTAATCCCTGTTGGGTTAAGGCTTTTACTTCTTTTAAATTATGCGTTCCAAAAGTTGAAAAGCAAAATAAACCTTGTTTTACTAAAGCTTGATTCACTTTATTCAAAAGCCCATTTAGATCTTGCATCCACTGTATCGCTGAACTTGAAACAATCAGATTGAGTTCTTTTGGAAAACTTATTTTCTCAGCATCACCAATACACCACGTTAGTAACTGCTGTGTTTTAAAGCCATTTTGCTCTAACTCGTTTTTTTCTAAACCAATATTTTCAAAGTGTTGTTTTACTTCAGGATATAAATCATTGAGATAAATTTGCTGAAATGAATAATGGTCTGTATAGAGTTTGGTTAAATTCCCAGACCCACAACCAATTTCAAAAATACGTTTATGATCGACGGGTTCACGATCAAAGCAATTGTACTCTGTCATCAATTGCATCAATCTTATCGCGATCTTTTTTTGAATGATGGCATGCTCATCATAGCTCTGCCGAGCTTGTGAAAAACGTTTGGCGATCTGTAAAGGATCAAGATGAAGTAATTCCATTCAAACCTCAGAGCAATGAAACAAGTCTATCAAGATCATGCTGATCAATTCGCGTATTCAAGCAAATCCTTAATCGAGATGCACCTTGTGGAACTGTCGGTGGGCGCACTGGCATGATATAAAAACCTGCCTTTTGCATCTCGTGCGCCAATGCTACTGTTTGAATCGAGTCTCCGACAATCACAGGTACAATCTGACTACTCGATGGACAATCATAATTTTTTGCAAGAATTTGGGTATTCAATGAATGACTTAAAGCTTTTAAATATTCTCGCTGATCATTCATCTTCACCACTTTCTGTAAGATAAAATTTGTCCATGCCATACACATTGGAGGCTGTGCGGTACTAAAAATTAATGGACGCATTTTATTGATCAAGAAATCTCGAATGATCGGATCACAAATCAAATAAGCACCCACCGATGCTAACGCTTTACCAAATGTTCCAACAATAAAATCAACATCTTGAATTACAGCTGCTTGCTCAACAATACCTAAACCCTGCTTCCCTCGAACACCAATCGCATGTGCCTCATCCACATAAAGCATCACATTTGAATATTGTTTTTTTAATGCCACCAACGCTGCCAAATCCGCTTCGTCACCATCCATACTAAAAATAGATTCAGTCACGATTATGATGCGTTCAAAAGTTTGATCTGCTTGATATTTTTTTAATAGTGCATCCAAATGATTGAGATCATTATGGCGATAACGCACATACTGAGCCGTTGAAAGTCGCATCCCATCAATCAAGCTTGCATGAACCAACTTATCCGCCAAGATCAATGTTTTACTGTCACATAATGCAGGCAGAATCCCAATATTCATGTGATAACCACTGTTAAATAACAATGCCGCACGATGTCCAAATAACTGACTTAAAGCCTGCTCCAGTTGTTCATATTCAGGGAAATTCCCTGTTAATAAGCGTGAAGAAGATGAACTCATTCGTTGCTCTGAAATAGGAGTCAGATCAAAGAATTCTTCTCGAAGTCGCTCATCAACCGCTAACCCCAAATAATCATTCGATGAGAGATTCAGCATACTTCGATCATTAATTTGAATATCACGCCCCATTTGAATATTTGCAGTGAATTGGCGAAGATTTCCTTGTTTTCTCAAGTCATCCAGTTGCGATGCATAATGCTCTAATACATTCATGACATCACTTCCTGCATCGGATGAGCATCAGCCTGCATACATTGAACGACCTCTACCAGCTTCGTAAGTAGAAACTCAAGTTCCTGCTCAGTAATGATATAAGGAGGCATCACGTAAACCAGTTTTCCAAAAGGTCGAACCCACACCCCTCGTTCTACAAACTGTTGTTGTAATGAGCGCATATCCACATCGAATGTTAATTCCACCACACCGATCGCACCCAATACACGTACATCGTGGACGTACTCGATATTGTTCAAAACATTCAGCTTTGTTTTTAAATGGCTTTCGATACGCTGAATATTGGCTTGCCAATCTTGCGACAACAGCAATTGCGTACTTTTTAAAGCCACAGCACAAGCCAGTGGATTTGCCATGAAGGTCGGTCCATGCATAAACACTCCTGCCTCACCATGACTAATGGTTTCAGCAACATGTTGAGT
The DNA here is from genome assembly GCF_059515925.1 of Acinetobacter sp. CY81. Lineage (NCBI taxonomy): Bacteria > Pseudomonadati > Pseudomonadota > Gammaproteobacteria > Moraxellales > Moraxellaceae > Acinetobacter > Acinetobacter sp. CY81. Next base: position 26,908 of record NZ_JCAKNC010000002.1, on the reverse strand, counting down.
GGTTAAGGTCGCAGACAAGGTCATATAGCCGCCGGTTAAGGCTTTACCCATACACATAATATCAGGCTCAACTTGTGCATGTTCCCATGCGAACATTTTCCCTGTACGACCAAAACCTGTCGCAATTTCATCAAAAATCATCAAGATATTATATTGTTCGCACAGTCGTTTTGCTTGTTTGAGATACTCAGTGTGATAAAAACGCATCCCCCCCGCACCTTGAACAATCGGCTCAATGATGAAAGCGGCAATGCTTTCATGGTGCTGTTGAATCGCCTTTTCTAAAGATTCTATTTCTGAAGAATGCCACGTTTGATCAAAACCAATAGATGGTGCATCGACAAAAATACGATTCGGTAAACTTGAACCGAAAACTTGATGCATTCCAGTTACAGGATCACAGACCGACATGGCATTCCACGTATCACCGTGATAACCCGAGCGCGGTGTTAAAAAATTGGTTTTTTTTGATAAACCTTGGGCAGTCCAATATTGAACTGCCATTTTAAGGGCAACTTCTACTGCTACCGAACCAGAATCTGCATAGAAAATTTTATCGAGATTATGAGGTGTAATTTCTAATAATAATTTACCTAATTCAATCGCAGGATCATGGGTGAGTCCTCCAAACATGATGTGCGACATCTTTTGCAGTTGATCAATTGCAGCCTGATTTAAATCCGCATGGTTATACCCATGAATTGCACACCACCACGAAGACATCCCATCAATCAATTGGCGACCATCTTCTAATTCAATCGTGGCTCCATATGCCTGCTTCACTTTAAACGTCGGCAAGGGATTAAGCATCGATGTATATGGATGCCAAAGATGTGCTTGATCGAAACTATCCGTCATTCCTAATTTGACTCATTTCCCTATTCTTTTTTGATCATAACTTGAGAATAAAGATTAAGGTATTGCCTGATCAGACAATCTTAATTAACTTTTCTAGAGTCGTTTTAAATATTGAGTGATTTTGTCACTTAAGCTATCACTTTGGAAAACTGGAAATCCATGCGAACCATTTATAGAATCAACTTTTAAAAACTTTGCGCCTAATTTTCGAAAATTATCGATAATTTTGTAACTAACTAACCCATCACCTTCAGCAAAGACATGAAATTGATTTCCGGGATACTGTTGAATAATATCAACAGTATTGAACCGCTCCAACATATCTAAACCGCTACTTTTCAGTGCAAGTTCCTCGTCATTCACCGAACTTTGCAACTTTTGCCAATCTTGTTTTGCATTACTTCGTCCTTGGGTAACGAGATAGCAAAAACGCTTCAAAGTGGTCAGTGGGTCTTTCTCAAATGAGTCTTTAAAGCTTAAAAAGGTTGAATTTTCCATCCCAATCTCCCATGTTTCATTGGCGATGAAACAAGGATTACTGGCCAAAGTGATCAAGGCTTTCAATTGTCCGGTTTGTTCATAAATGTGTTGCACAAGTTTTGCGGCAAGTTGTCCGCCTAAAGACCATCCCATAATCACATCAAATTGTTCAGCTAACTTGACATGTTTAATAAAATCATGGGTATCAAAGCCATTAAAAATGTTGACCAATTCAACCTCAAAACCTTTTTGAGTCAGTGCATCTTTAAATGCTTTTAGTGGCTGTGTCCCTACAGCCCAACCTGTGATGAGTAATATTTTCTGCATCCTTTCAATCTCTGCGTCCTATGCTAGGAATACTATATAAAGTCTCATTCATAACTACATTGTGAAATAACGACAAAATACAGGATATTAAATGATAGTGGCGAAGAAAAATCCTTTCCAATAAAATTAGTTCCTTTAAAAATTTTCACAGATTAAATACTTATTCTTATTCCTTATTTTCTAAGTCGAGTAATAGTTCAGCTGGATAAACCTTGAACCAATTTGTCTTAAACTGTTTATGAACCTGATCGATCTCGAAGGTGCTGCTACGACCAATCTGTTGTGCCTTTGCAATATCGTGGGCGCGCATATAAGCAATAAGATAATCCTTAGCCTCTAAATTTAAATAAAACCAAGATTCAATCAAGACACCTTCTGCTTTAAGTGTTTCAATCGCTTCTATTTTTCTATTTTCTAATTCTTTTTGCCAATCATTTATTTGTTTCAAACGATCTTGTTTTAGCTCAATGAGTACTGCACCCACATCCATTTTATTCTCTTTTTGTGTGCTGAATGAAAACTTAAAATATAGCGAACACTTTGAGATTAATAGTCAAAATTTGTGATTATCCCTAAATATCGTTCACGTAGTCCTATCATGTTGAAAAATTAAAATAAAATAGTCTGAAATAAAAAGTATCAACATTAAAAAAGCCCAACTTTCGTTGAGCTCTCATATCAAAACATGATTTAAGCTTTGCTAAATGCTCAGCAAAAATTACATTTGTGATTGAATATAGTTTTGTAAACCAATCAATTCAATTAAACGTAATTGTTTTTCTAACCAATAAGTATGGTCTTCTTCAGTATCTGACATTTGTTGACGTAGCATGTCACGAGTAATGTAATCACCTTTCTCTTCACACAACTTGACCCCTTGAGCAAGTTTTTCACGAACTTCATACTCAAGTTTTAAATCTGCTTTTAAACAACTAACAACGTCTTCACCAACATCAATATCTTCACGATTCATATTTGGTGTCCCTTCAAGGAAAAGTACACGGCGAATGATCGCATCAGCATGCTGAGCTTCTTCTTGCATCTCATGATCGATACGTTCGAAAATTTTGCTCAGTCCCCAATCTTCATACATACGTGAATGGATTAGGTATTGATCACGTGCAGCCAGCTCACCACCGATCAACATATTCAGATAATCTACTACTTCTGGATTGCCACGCATTTCAATAACTCCATTTCTATTGAGGATGATTATGCTAAATATATCTCTAATTTGCAAAGTAAAATATTTCTAAGTTTATGATTTATATAAAATAAAAATGAGAAACATACGCATTTACAATGCCTATTAAGCGAATTAACATATATAAAAGAACATCTTGCATTCAGCACAAGACTGAAGCACCCCCAACAAAACCACTTTTATGTCGTATTGGTTTTTTGTAACCAAATTCAAAATCATTGCCGTATCTGTTGATCGTCCCTAAGCCACTCAATTCAGATTAACTTAATGCATCAAAGCACAGCAATACTCTCATAAACTTTTGCTTCGCTAAGCAGAATAATGTCTAAAACTCCGCTAAAGCCACCTCAACTTTCACCTTAAAACATCATTAACTCAAAACTATTTCCAGCGAGCGCTCATCCAGTCTTGCTGTTGCTTTGAATCAAGGAAAGTCCAGGCCACAAAACGGCTCTCTTTCTGCCCCTGAGCCATATCGATAGTTTTGACTTGCAATGCCCCCATATTTTTTAACGCTTTTAACAATACGGGTAAAGTGGTCTTCTTCGATACGAGCGTAGTAAACCAAAAACATTGCTGAGCAAAAACCACACTTTCTGCGACCATTTGGCAAACGAAACGTTCTTCTCCACCATCACACCACAATTCATTTTTTTGACCACCGAAGTTCAAGACCAACTTAGCCCCTTTCTCCTGCTTTCCAAGATTACGTAATTTCTTCGTTGCTGTTGCATTCGCTTCCTCTTGAGACGCATGAAACGGCGGATTGCACAAGGTGAGATCAAAACGATCTGTGGGCTTAATAATACCTTTAAAGATATTTTTCGGTGTTTTTTGCTGACGAATATGAATCCCTTTGGTCAAATTACGATTTGCTTGTGTAATCAACTGAGCACTAGCGACCGATGCAGGATGAATATCTGTTCCTACAAATTTCCAACCATAGCTGCGGTGACCAATAATAGGATAGATACAATTTGCACCAACACCAATATCGAGCACCTGAACTGCATGTCCTGCTGGGATTTGACCACCATTACTCGCACTGAGTAGATCAGCCAAATAATGGATATAGTCCGCTCTCCCAGGGATCGGCGGGCAAAGGAAATCTTTAGGAATGTCCCAATACTGAACCTGATAAAAGTGTTTGAGCAATGCTTTATTCAGCATTTTTACAGCGTCAGGATGGGAAAAATCAACGGAAAGATCATCATATTGATTCAGTGATACATAAGGCGAAAGTTCTGGACAACTCGCAATCAGCTGGGGAAAGTCGTAACGACTGCGATGTAGGTTTCTTGCATGTAATTCCGATTTCTGTTTAGGGAGTGATTTCTTTGCTTGCGCCATTTTTTTGCCAATAATCTACTAAGGACGAGAATAATTTGATGACACAGGTTTGATTCCTGCGTGGGAACTGACATTGTACGTCAATTCAATTCAAGATGACGATCAAATGTCTTATCTGGCTATCCCATCAAGTTACATATAGATCAGCAGAATGCCCTAGATGAAAGCAAAGCGCGTAAAGCATCACATGATCTAAATCAATAATTAAAACCTGATCAAATTAATCAAAGACAAATCTTTAGATTCTCAATATGATAAAAGCAAAATTGATCAATCAAAGTTGAAACAATATGGATAGCAAGACAATAACAACACCCGTTCTAGTCACTGGTGCAACAGGCTATATTGCCAGTTGGGTGATTCAAAAACTTCTTGAGCAAGGGTACGCTGTTCACGCTACTGTTCGTGATTTAAATAAAACTGCAAGTTTTGCTCATCTTGAAAAAATTGCACAAGAACTGAATGCCAATCTAAAATTTTTCAAAGCTAATCTACTTGATGAAGGCTCATTTGACGAAGCCATGCAAGGCTGCGAAGTCGTGATTCACATGGCTTCCCCTTTTTTGGTCACCAATTTTAAAGACCCAATTGCAGACTTAGTTGATCCAGCTGTTAAAGGCACGATTAATGTTCTGAACAGTGTAAATCGCACTGAATCTGTAAAACGTGTTGTAGTCACTTCAAGTATTGCCTCAACTTATGGCGATGCGATTGATATTCTCAAAACTGGAAACAGTGCCTTTGACGAAAGTCATTGGAATACGACAAGTAGCCCCGATCACCAACCCTATTATTACTCTAAAGTGGCTGCTGAACGTAAAGCATGGCAAATGCAAAAAGCGCAATCTCGTTGGGATTTGGTCTGCGTAAACCCCGCATTGGTCATTGGTCCATCTCTTACTCCAATGACAAAATCTGGTAGTGTTGAAGTACTACAACAATTCGGCAGTGGTGTGACTCGTTTTGGTGTGCCTAAACTCTGGAGTGCCTTGGTCGATGTCCGTGATGTCGCTGAAGCACATTTAACTGCTGCATTTAAAGCAGATGCAAAAGGTCGTTATATCATTAGTGCCAAATCTTTGACTTTGTTGGAAATGGGGCAAACCCTAGCTCAATATTTTGGTTCAAAATATCCATTTCCACGTATGGAAACACCAAAGTTTTTAGTCAAAGCAGTTGGACCTTTTCTTGGGCATTCACGTAAATATGTCGAGCTGAATGTTGGTTACCCAATTTACTTCAATGCTCAAAAGAGTAAAGATGAATTAGGCATTGAATATCGTGAAGTTGAAAACAGTTTGGTTGAGCATTTCCAACAACTCATTGAAGACGGAATTGTGAAAAAACGCGGTTAAACATTCTAAGTATGTAAATACATAAAAAGGACGCCTCAGCGTCCTTTTTTAATACGATATTCAACACATTTGAAGTAGACAAGATAAAAGGATATTCCATCTTATTTAGAAGGTTCAGGCATACGCACCAAACTCAAAAAGTGTAAATGACGTTCATATTGATCAATGATGTCTTGAAGTAAATCTTCACGAGTCCAGTCCATCACGTCATAGGCCTGACCACCCTCTCGCAAGAACACTTCTGCTTGAAAATATCGAATATTTTCTTCACTCGATTCAGGCATGAAGCTTGGGGGTAAAGTCTCACGAGCCACCACTTGATAGATAAAATTCACTTCATTGTGATGATCCACTTTCAATGCCAAACCATTTTCAATTTGTTCGATCATCACTTTTAAATAACGCCGCTTAAATTCAACCTGCACACTTTCAAAAGCAGCCTTAACATCAGTATCAATATAATGATGCACTTCAGCTTCACTATGCGGATAATGCATAATCAAGCCTAAACGCTGTTGCCAACTGCGAGGTGTTTGAATCGCTCGCGGTGTGATTCTCGCATCTTGAAGTGCATACATTTTGGTGACATCTAGTTTTAAGGCTTTGAGCAAGCCCCAACTGATAAACAGCATGATCAATGTAAAAGGCAAGGCACTCATCATCGTTGCAGATTGCAAGGCACTTAAGCCACCAACCAAAAGCAAAACGATCGCAAGAAACGCCATCAAGAATGTCCAGAATAGACGTTGCCAAGTTGGAGATTGATCAGATTTTGCAGTGAGATAATCTGTGACTAAAGCACCTGAGTCCGCTGAGGTGACAAAGAACAACATGATCAATAATGTTGCGACTAAACTCATGACAGAAGAGAATGGAAGCGTTTGTAAAAACTCAAACAGTGCTACAGAGGAGTCCGTTTGAACCGCAGTCACGAGTCCATGGTTTGCTTCATGCAAAATACTATATAACGCAGCATTGCCCATAAAACCCATCCAAATCAGGGTAAATCCTGACGGAATAAGTAATACTCCCACAATAAACTCACGGATACTCCGTCCTTCTGAGACCCGAGCAATAAACATCCCTACAAATGGTGACCATGAAATCCACCATGCCCAGTACATAATTGTCCAACCACCAATCCAACCATTCGGTTGATAGGCATAGAGATTAAACGTCATACTAAATAAATTAGAAACGTATTGACCCGCATTTTGAATCGTTGTCTGTAATAAATAAATACTTGAACTGGCAAAGAAAACAAAGAGTAATAAGGCAAGCGCTAAAATCAGATTCAATTCTGATAAGCGCTTAATCCCCTTATCTAATCCAAAAAATACGGACAGAGATGCCATTGCACTTACGATGATGACCAGAAAAATTTGCGTGGTCGAAGATTGCTCAATGCCAAACAGATAATTCAATCCAGAGTTAATCTGAGTCACACCAAAACCGAGTGTCGTCGCCACACCAAATACGGTACCTATGGTGGCGAAGGTATCTACAGCATCCCCGATTGGACCATAAATACGCTTACCAATCATTGGATAAAGTGCTGATCGAATTTTTAAAGGTAAATTATGTCGATATGCGAAGTATGCTAAAGCCAAACCAACAATGGTATAGATCGCCCATGCATGAAAGCCCCAATGGAAAAAGGTGACCCGCATGGCTTGCTGTGCAGCAGAAATCGTCTCACCTTCACCAACGGGTGGAGAGACATAATGCATCACAGGTTCAGCGACACCAAAGAACATTAAGCCAATACCCATACCCGCAGTAAACAGCATGGCGAACCATGAACCATTGCTATAGGTCGGTTGGCTGTGATCAGGACCGAGTTTGATTTTACCCATATCTGAAAATGCAATGTAAATGAGTAAAATCAGGAAAATAGCGACAGATAGAACATAGAACCAGCTAAAAGAATCTGTAATCCATTGATTCAATTGCTTGGTGAGAAGATCAAAAGCGTTGGGTGCTAAAACCACTAAAGTGAGAAATAACGCAATAATAATGACTGTACTTAAAAAAACATTTGGATTCACATTTGAATACCAAGATGTATTTTTGGAAGGCATACATCCCCCATTTAATTTTTAATTTAGGTGATTGACCACAATGGTCTTAAAAGCATTCGCACGAGGCGAATCAAGGACAGGTTCTGAAGACAAACATTCGAACTGAGGACATATAATAATTTATGATTAAAAATAAAGCAGTTACCTTAATGTAACTGATCAATGACATGAAAGTGATTGATTAGGTCATGATTCTAAGAATTTCAAAACGTACATGGTTAAAAGCCCACTCATGTGGGCTTTAATTAAATATTTAAGTATTAAGCCATAGCTTGGGCAGGATTTTGAGAAAACATATAACGATAAATACGCCATTGTTGCTCTATTCTCTTCAGCAAAAATATTTCACGAAAATAAGACTTTATCATTAATCCTGAATCTAAATCTTTAATTTCAGCCGGTTCTTCACAGCGAACAATCGCTAAATTATGATCGAGATCAATGGACTGAATCTTTAACTCACCATGAAGTTCGATGGTATTAAATGTATTTTTATAAAATTCGATAATAGCTTCTTTCCCCGAAAGGCTCTGCAATTGGTCTGGGATGATTTCAGCTTCTTGATGATAAAGATCTATGATTTCGTCAATCTTTTTTTGATTCAATAACTCACCGTATCGAAGTACAACTTGCTCAGGGGTCAAAATACTTTGGGTAGATTCAGATGCTAATAATTTTTTTTCGATAGCATCCGCTGTTAAATGTTCACGTTGAATAGACGTCTTTTTTGTCATTGGTATTGCCTTTAATATTTAAAATGTTCTCAAAAAATATTACGCAATAAAAACCCAATTGGAATCAGAGCATACAGCAACTCTGCGTTACGTTTTTAGAAAGATAGAAAATTCATTTTTAAACAAGATCATTTTGTCCATAAAAAAACTGAGTCCAAACCCAATAGAAAAGGCTTGAGACTCAGTTTAGTTTTAACGTAAAGATTATGCTTCTAAACTTTGACCATATTCAGCCATTAAAGCTAAAAAGGCTTGCTCATCTAAAACAGGCACACCCAACTTCTCTGCTTTTTCAAGTTTTGAACCTGCTTTTTCACCTGCAACAACACATTTGGTTTTGCTTGATACACTGCCACTCACACGTGCACCTAAAGCTTGCAACATTTGAGTTGCTTCATCACGCCCCATTGAGCTTAGCGTTCCAGTAACAACCCAACTCTCACCATTTAAGGGCTGTCTTGTCGGAGCAATAGGCGCATCCCAATGAATCCCAGCTTCGATCAAACGGTTGACCACTTCCACATTATGTTCAGCTTGGAAAAAGTCGATAATCCATTCAGCAGTAATATCACCGACATCAGGCGTTTTCTTTAACGCTTCTAAATCTGCAGATTTCAGTGCATCTAAAGTTTGGAAAGTATTTGCAAGCATACGTGCTGTGGTTTCCCCTACGCCACGAATACCTAAAGCAAAGATAAAACTGGCAAAAGTAGTTTTCTTACTGTTTTCAATCGAATCTATTAAGTTCTGAACCGATTTCTCACCCATTTTTTCAATGGTAAGTAATTTTTCACGATGCGCATGTAAGTGATAAATATCTGCGACATCTTTGAGTAAATCTAAATGCAGCAAAGACTCCGCCCAACGGTCACCCAAACCTTCAATATCCATCGCTTTACGCGAAACAAAGTGACGAATCGCTTCGATACGTTGTGCTGCACAATACAAACCACCTGAACAGCGCGCTAATGCTTCACCTTCAGGCATCACCACAGGTGATTCACAAACAGGACAGTTCGATGGCAAATGAACTTCAACCGCATTAACAGGACGGAATTCAGGCCAAACTTTTTCAACCTTAGGAATCACATCACCGCTACGATAAACACTCACTGTATCGCCAATGCGTACATCTAAACGATGAATTTCCCCAATATTATGTAAAGTCACATTTGAAACCGTCACACCACCAACCGATACTGGGTTCAAACGTGCTACAGGGGTTAATGTTCCCGTTCGTCCCACTTGCCAATCAATATTATCTACCGTGGTTAGAGCAGCAACTGCAGGAAATTTATAAGCGGTTGCCCAACGTGGTTCACGACTGAGAAAACCCAATTGCTTTTGCTGTTTTAGATCATCAACTTTGATGACCATGCCATCAATTTCAACACTAAGATTTGCTCGTTCAGAATTAATTTTTTCATAGGCAATTTGTACTTCTTGAATAGAATCACAGACAAAATGCTGTTCGCCCACAGCAAAACCGAACTGCGTCAACCATTCTAAACTTGCCGACATCGTCGTTTGCCCATGATGCGGTTCGCACTGTGCTATTCCATAAGCATAAAATGCCAGTGGACGTGATGCAGCAATGCTTGGATCCAATTGACGTAAACTCCCTGCAGCAGCATTGCGTGGATTGGCAAAGGTTTTTTCACCTTTCGATTCATTTTCTGCATTTAATTTTTCAAAGCCAGCTTTCGGCATCAACACTTCACCACGGACTTCCAGCAGTGCTGGAACAGGTGTTTTAACCGAATTGAGTACTTTCGGTAAGTTACGAATCGTTTTGACATTTTCAGTGATTACTTCACCTGACTCACCATCGCCACGAGTCACACCGCGAACCAACACACCATGTTCATACCACAGTGAAATGGCTAAACCGTCAAATTTGAGTTCAACGTCATATTGAATTTTTTGATTGGGCAAACGCTCTTCAATACGGCGTGAAAATGCAAATAATTCGTCTTGATTAAAAACATTCCCTAAAGACAACATCGGTACGGCATGGGTGATATTTTCAAACTTAGATAATGCCTTTCCACCGACTTTATTGGTTGGTGTATCCGCCTGAGTTAATGCAGGATATTGTTGTTCTAAGGCTTTAAGTTGATGAAACAACTGATCATATTCGCTGTCTTCAATCGTTGGCTGATCCATTACATAATAAGCATGATTATGTTGTGCAAGCAGTTGAATGAGTTGACGCATTTGCGCCAATACAGCAGTTTGATCCATGAAATTTCACCATATAAAAAGGCGGAAAATTCCGCCTAAATTTGTCTAACATCAGTATAACAATTTTCAAGAATTCGTTTGAAATGAATTCGCTTAAACTTCTTGTCCAGGACGATAATCTATCGCCTTATGACGCCAATGTTCTTTAAGCTGAGGTGTAAATTCAAGATTATTTTCATCGTATACCGTACCGTCCGTTTCACGAGCAATTAAGCCTGCGATACTGACCATACTGTCATAACCCTTTTGAACATTTTGATGCGGTAAAGCCAAGAAGAAAGCCAAACCTTTGACTTGTTCAACAGACAACGCTTCTAAATCAAAACCAGCCGGCCCTTCTTCAGTGATACGAAGGACAGAGAACATTAAAGGACTGACTTTTTCAGGATCTTCATAGCGGTGGAAACAGTTCATTTCACCAAAACGTAGACCATATTTCAGCAAGACTTTCAGTGTTTTATCGCCTGATAGAGCCTTACGTGGATTTGGATAAACATTCAAACTAATAATGTGTTCCGCGCGCGCCAATTCACTTTCGTCATCAAAGCGCTGTTGTTCGTGCAAATGCACATCCAAAATACTACTTTCCTCTTCATAGTCTTTAATTTCAGCCGTTTGCACATTCGGGTTTAAAGAAAATTCAGGTTCTTTCAAGATTTTAGTGACATCACTTTCATCTTTTCCAGATAGAACTTGAGTTTCAGCAACAAGCGTTGCTTTATCTTGTGTTGTGGGTTGAATCTGTAACTCTTGATCAACCTTCGCCTGATCTGCTTCTTTTTGAACTGCAATACGATCTTCACTCTGATCTTCAACACGCACTTCGGCATTCAAATCAGAAGAATCTATTTTTTCTTGATTATTCAGAGCTAAATTTTCTTTAACTACTGACTCAGTCACTTGATCACTTGATGATTCGACAGCTTGCTTATCATCTGCTGACTCAGTTTTTTCAGTTGTATGAATACTCGGCTCAATACGTTCAGCTGTTTGAGCTTCAGCATTTTCTGTCTGAAGTTGATTGCGTACATGACGTGGAATAACAGGTGTGTTGCTGTCTTCATTAATATGTAATTCAGTTTCCAAAGACGGTGCAGCTTCATTTGGTGAACGCAACATCATTCGCAAACCAACAACACAAATGATGATCGCAACCACAATTCCAATAATTGTACTGATTTCCATATTATGACTCCGCAACTAAACCGTATTCTTTCGCATCTTCCAAATTCACAGTGACGAGCTTCGATGTACCTGGTTCAGGCATCGTCACACCTAATAAATCAGTTGCCATAGTCATCGCAACTTTATTATGGGTAATGTAAATGAATTGCACCTGATCAGAAAGCTCTTTTACCAAATTACAGAATCTTCCTACATTTGCATCATCAAGAGGTGCATCAACTTCATCAAGTACACAGAATGGCGCAGGATTTAATCTAAAAATAGCAAACACCAAAGCCAAGGCTGTTAACGCCTTTTCACCACCCGACAACAGTGCCAATGAACTGTTTCGTTTACCTGGTGGTCGAGCCATCAGTTTAACCCCTGACTGCCAATCATCTTCTAAACTTAAACTTGCCTCACCACCATTAAACACTTTTGGAAAGAGCTCAGCCAACTCTTTATTGACCTGATCAAAAGTGGTCATAAACAGTTTTTTGGTTTCCTGATCAATGCTTTTCATTGCATCTTTCAACTGTTCGACGGTCTTTTCCAAGTCTTCAATTTGATGACTTAACTCTTCAAAGCGTTTAGAAACTTCTTCATACTCTTCCGAAGCAGCCAAATTCACCGCACCAATTTTCTCAAAGCTTTGCAGTGATTTTTCCAGTTTAATCTGATGTGCACTCAGATCAATACTCAGATTTTCAAGTACATCACTATTCAGCTCTTTCAACTGTTCAGAATAGTGCTGTAAGTCAGATTTTGCGACTTGCCATGCCAGTCTTTTTTCTTCCAACTGACTTCGAAACGTCTCATCACTCTGTTGATGTTGATGACGTAACTCAGTCAAATTCTGTTGTTTAGATTGAACATTATTCAGTTCAACTTGCCACTCTGACCATGTTTTTTGCAATTTTTCAGTGATCTGAAGCTGTTCATCAAACTGACTTTGTAAGCTTGGTAACTCAAGCTGTATCGGATCGACAAACTTTTTTGCCTGTTCAATTTGACTTAAGATCTGTTGATACTGTGATTTTAAGAAAGATACATCTTTCTCTAACAATTCAATCTGTTGTTGATTTTGAACGGCTAAACGGCGAGATGCTTCCAAGTCTTGTTGTTTCAGCTGAATCTGTTGTTGTAATGCTTCAACTTGATCCGTTAACTCTTCCAATTGGAACTGCTGTGTCTTATATGCAGGTAAATTTTGTTCAAGCTTAAGATTGAGTGCATGCAAATCAATTTCTAAATCATCTTTTTGCATCGCATCTTCTTCAAGCTGTGTATCCAACTGAGTCAATTGCGATTGTAATTGTTGCTTTTGAACATCGAATGCCTGAACTGCGGTTTGCTGTTTGGCAATCAACACATCTAACTTCTGCGTTTCTGCCTGCTGAATTTTCAAATTGCTTTGCAACTGTTGTAATTCAGTTTGTAATTCCGAAGCTTGCGTCGTGAGTTGAGGTAATTCAGCTTCAGCCTTTAGCAACTTTGGCTCAAGTTCCGCTAAAGCTTGATCAATTTCATCTAAGCGTATGCGATGACTCAGTGCACCTTGGGCAGATTGACTGGCTTCATCAAAGAACAAACCGATGACCCAATCTGTACCTACATGGTAACCATCTAAACTGAGAATAGACTGACCTAACTTTAGCTTTGATTGATGTGCTAAAGCTGATTGAAGATCTTCACAAATCGCCACTTGATTCCACAGACTATGTACAGGTGATTCAATCCAATCGGCTAAACAACTCAAATCACCGAGTTGAATATTTTTTTCATGACTTGGATTGATCTGTTGAGCTTTGATCTGACGCGCAATATTTTCTTGAAATGCACCATCTTGATCTAGTACTTGTGCAGAGAGCCACTTTGCCAAAAACTTTTCAATCAAATGAGCATAGGGTTTTGCAGCATCTTTTAATTTCAGTACTTGCATCAATTGAGTGACATTTTGATCACTTTGTTTTGAGACTTTGACCACCAACTGATTTAAGTTTTTTTGTTCAGACAATAAAACTTGTATTTCAGACTTTAAAGCTGAAATTTGAGATTTTTGGGTTTGGATCTGAGCTTGAATAACTTCAAGTTTGTCCTTTTGCTCAGCAATCAACTGTTCAGATTGTTCAGATTGCATCTGATATTTGGCTTTATCTAAATTTAATTGCTCTAAATCTTGATCTTGGAACTGCTGTTGAATCTGAATCGACTGAGATATCAACGTTTCTTTTTGCTGTTCTATTCGCAAAATATTTTTAGCCAGTTGTTCGCTCTGCGCTAACATTTGTGCTTTTTGTTGTTGCTGTTTTTCGACCTGCTCTTTAATTTGAGTAAAGCTTTGCTGTGCTTTAACATGTTGCGCTTTGAGATCGGCAAACTGTTGATGCGACTGCTGCCCATCACTTTCACTGCTTTGCAAATTTTCAGTTTGCAATTCTTGTTGGTTATACAAACCTTCAAGTTGCAACTCAATTAACTGTATTCGTTCTTTGGTTTGTATTTTCTGTTGTTCGAGTTGCGCTAGAGTTTCAGTATTTTGTTGAAACAAACTTTGTTTTTGCTCCAAGTTCATCTTCAACTCAGCCAGTTTTTTCTCAGCGTGTTGCCATTCATTTTGTAAAGGTGTCGATTGCTGAATGAGGCGTTGAAACAATTCACTGGTCGAAGCCAAGTCATGTTCAACCGTGGTGAGCTCTGAACGAACCAATTTGAATTGCTCGCCCAAATCGGTCATTTGCGTACTGTATTCTTGTTGAATTCGCTGACTTTGTTGGCATTGAAAAGATAAAATTTCGATTTTTAAAGTACGAATTTCAGTTTCTAAAGCTTTGTATTGAATTGCAGTTTCAGCTTGGCGCTTTAGGGTTTTTAACTGTGATTTTAATTCTGAAGCAATATCATCTAAACGACTCAAATTTTGTGTCGTATGTTCCAAATGTTGCATCGTCTCACGACGGCGTGCTTGATATCGAGAAACCCCTGCAGCCTCTTCGATATATACGCGCATTTCATCTGGTTTAGCATCGACCAAACGGTTGATCATACCCTGTTCAATAATCGCGTATGAACGAGGTCCTAAACCTGTGCCCAGAAAAATATCGGTAATATCACGACGGCGACATTTAGTACCATTCAAAAAATACTCAGACTTGCCATCGCGATTCACTTGGCGACGTACTGCAAGCTCAGTGTAGGCATTATAAGCCCCACCTAACTTGCCATAGGTATTTTCGAAGCGTAGTTCTACACTTGCCATACCTACAGGTTTACGTTTTGCCGTACCTGTAAAAATGACATCTTGCATGCTTCCACCACGCAATTGGCGCGCGCTAGACTCCCCCATAACCCAACGTATCGCATCGATCACATTGGATTTACCACATCCATTTGGCCCCACAACCGCAGTACGATTGTCTTTAAATTGTAATGTGCTACTGTCGGCAAAAGATTTAAAGCCTGATAGTTTTAAGCTGCTTAAACGCATAGTGTCCTGATTATCTGCGCGATCTCCGCGCCCAAGCTAATTCGATTTGTTTCATCCGTGTTAATGACTCTAACACTAGGTTGCGCAAGTGTCGGCAAAAATCTTCCATAAATAAAGTGGCTTGTTGTGATTTTCTGATCAAAATTGCATCAATCACTAACTTAATCAGTTCTAAAGCATCTTGAAGTTCACGTCTAGAGGTATTCAACGTTAAAAAATAACTACGGCGTAAAGAAGGTAACAATTCTTTAAAAAATTTCATCAGATAAGGATTGGTGACCATCGCATCTTGTTGAGCTAAAAACTGAAATACCCCATCATAAAATTTTTCAGTATTGCTTTGTTTCACTTGCTCAATCAAATGGGTCAATAACTGCTGTATCGCTTCAGCTTCATGAGTCCGCCATGTCTCACTCATACGTTGAACAATTTGCCCCAACATTAGCGCACAGGTATCAAATAAAGCGCGGACTTGTTGTGCAGACATTTCAGAGACAATCGCGCCACGACGTGGATAAATCTCAATCAAATGCGTTCTTTCAAGTAAAAGCAATGCTTCACGTACTGAACCACGACTGACATCGAGCTCTTTCGCAATACGTAGTTCTTGTATTCGCTCACCTTCGACCAATTCGCCACTAATAATTTGTTCACTAATATGTTTGGCAATTTGCTCCGAAAGGCTGTCCTTTTCTTCCAATTGCATAAAATTCCTACTTATTTTTATATATTTAGTCGACCCATAGCTGAGCTGACATATCGTTTTTATATGAATAAGCTATGGGTTGACTATGTCCTTGTCGGACAATTTTAGGAATTTAAAGTCAATTGGAATAAGATTTAACACATTTTAAGATGCCGCCTTGTTTAGAAAAGCCCTTGATAAATAAAATAAATTCCGACTGAGCTGAGTAATACGGCAAAGCATTTTTTCAACATGGCTGGCGATAATGCATGCGCAACTTTTGCACCAATTTTCGCTGTAATAAAGCTCATCACACTGATGCCAATAAAAGCATAAATATGTACATAACCAATGGCATTTTCGATATTGCCATGTGCTTTCGCACCAAAGAACATAAAGCCTAATGCGCCTGCAACAGCAATGGGCAAGCCACAAGCAGCAGATGTTGCGACGGCTTTTTGCATCATTACACCATTTTTATTCAAGTAAGGTACGGTTAAGCTTCCGCCGCCAATGCCAAAGATTGCAGATGCAATGCCAATCCCACCACCTGCAAGTGTTTGTGCAAATGGTGGTGGTAAATGCTTTGATTCATCAACCACAGCTTTTGCAGTACTAAACATGCGATAAGCCACCCAAATGGCAAATACACCAATCACCAATTGCAGATTACCGCCAGACATCATGCCTGCAATTGCTGCACCAAAAAATGAGCCTAAGACCAGCCCAGGCGCTAGGTTTTTAAAGACGCCCCACAACACGGCACCCTTTTTATGATGTGCCATGACTGAACTGATTGAAGTCACCATAATCGTTGCTAAAGATGTCCCCAATGCCATGTGCATAATCACATTCGGGTCATAGCCCATCTGGCTAAACACCACAAATAAAATCGGTACAATGATCAGGCCACCACCCACTCCAAACAAACCTGCGGTGAATCCAGCAATTGCACCAATAGCTAAATATATGATTAACTCCATAAATCTTTTACTCTTCTCAGATTCAACATGGATTTAGAGACTCGTCATCTTCGACAACTTCTCAGTAACGCTCAACAACTTCCTGAGGTACTTTTACTCAAACAGACCACAACATCGACCAATGACGAAGTGCGTGCATTGGCCAAACAAGATGTACAGGGTATTTTAGTTTGTAGTGAACAGCAAACGCAGGGACGAGGTCAGCACCAAAGACAGTGGGTATCACCGATTGGTAATATTTATTTAAGCACATTGCTGGAAACACGCATACCCTTAGATGGACGCCTCTCTCTTGAAATTGGTTTGAATATTCTTCAAATTCCTGCATTAAAGAGATTGAATAACCTACAGATTAAATGGCCGAATGACTTGTTCAGTGCACAAGGAAAATGGGGCGGAATCTTAGTTGAACCGATTAACGCAAATCAAGCGATTGTCGGTGTTGGGGTAAATCTGCTACCTGTATCGCAAGAAGGAATTGATCAACAAGCAACGTCATTGTTTCAATTGGGCTTAGAACATCCTAATCGTATTCAAATTATTGCTGAGCTGTATCTCGCTATTCAGCAAGCAGGTCAATGGTTTGATCATGGCAGTTACAACCTCTCGGGTCGTTTTAACAACTATGCTGCGTTTATGGGTCAGCCTGTCGAATTTGAACAGATCCACGAGACCGTTTCAGGCACATTTAAAGGCATTTCTGACGATGGTCGGATTAATATATTGACAGAGCAAGGATTACAAGGATTCTATCAAGGTCGTTTACGCGCAAAAAATTAAAACCAAATAAATGCTTAAAATATTGTGGAAAATGTCATGAAACAACTGTGGCTCGATGTTGGAAATACCCGTCTTAAATATTGGATTACTGAAAACAATCAAGTCATCGAGCATGCTGCTGAATTGCATTTGCAATCCCCTGCGGACTTGATGCTGGGCTTGATTCAGCATTTTAAAAATCAAAACTTAAGTAAAGTCGGTATTTCATCTGTTCAAGATAAAAAGAACAACGACCGGATTATCAAGATTTTAAAAATGCTCGATATTCCTGTGCGTTTTGCCAAAGTCCATGCCGAATATGCAGGCTTAAAATGTGGCTATGATGATATAGGACAGCTCGGAATTGATCGGTGGTTACAGGTTTTGGCTGTGGCAAATGCAGAGCAAAATTTATGTGTTGTGAGCTGTGGTACTGCACTCACCATTGACCTGACTGAAGGATTACAGCATTTGGGCGGATATATTTTACCGAACTTGCATCTACAGCGTAATTCACTGATTCAAAATACCAAAGGGATTAAAATTCCAGATATCGCTTTCAATGAACTCTGTCCTGGTCGTAATACCATTGATGCAGTGCATCACGGCATATTCTTAGGACTACTCAGCACCATTCAAAACGTAATGAAGCAATCTCCTCGACAACTGATTCTCACAGGTGGAGATGCGCCCCTATTCGCACGTTATCTGGAAGAGTATCAACCGATCATTGAGCATGATTTATTACTTAAAGGGCTTCAACTTTATTTATCTCAACTGGATAAATGAGTCGATTTGAAGTCGTTTTTTCATCCTTCAAAATAAAACGATTTCATCCCTTTTCAGCTATACATTGCTTATACTCATATTAAAAAATGAATGTTGATTTTTTGTGATTTTTAAACAGGATTCAACATTCAGTTTAAACAATTCACTTATACTTAAATACTTCTAATTAAATTCAGTGCAACATCATCACGTTATAAAAAATTATCGTTTGCACACTAATATTTTAAATCATCTATAACTTCAATGATTGATAACAACGACACTAAGACGGATTAATACAATGAAATTAACGCACCTACTCTGCGGCACAATGCTTGGACTGACAGCAATCCTTACAGGTTGTACCAGTATGCAGTCTCAATCGACTCATATTCCTCAGAACATTCAACAACAACTCAATACCAAACAACCGATTATTTCGTATTTCAGTAAAACACCGAATGAGCAAGATTGCGGTTGTGCATCAACGGTTGATCAAACCTATTCTCTTAAACCGATTGAAGATGGTTATTACCGTACCTTACTGGGTCGTGATAAAGAAGGACGTTTCTTAGTTCAAGACTTTTTCCAAAAAACACAAAAACCTCAGTCTTCTCCAATTTGGATTCAAGATCCAATGGGACTGTTTAGCTTTGAAAATAAGTACGTGAGTGGCCCTGTAACACTGTATTTTGAAAATGGTAATGTTTCATTTCAAGGGACTTTAGAACAAGGCGAAGAAGTCGGAAAATCACAATCCTATTATAAAAATGGCAAACTTGGTCTCGAAAGTGAAATCGTTGAAGGCGAAACTGTAAAACAAAAACTATGGTACTCCACGGGTGCTAAAGCCGCTGATTTCAGTGTTTCTGATGATGCCTCGATTCAAGTAACAGACAACAAAGTCTGGAATAAAGAAGGTCAATTGGTTGAAGATGAAGCTCAACAAAGCGAAATTGTAGAATCTATTTACAATGAGTTAAATGCTGATCGCGAATAAATTTTGTCATCAATATATGATTCACACTTGAAGTGAATACATTAAAAAGCCACCGTCTAAGGTGGCTTTTTATTTCTCAACAATTGCTTAGACATGCTATGCGATTGAAAAAGGGTCTAGCTCAATTAAGCAGACAAGATGCTCTGAAGCAACTCCCACAATTGCGGGAACTCTCGATAACGATCTTCTTCTAGAAAATGCCCTGCGCCTTTAATTTCTAACATTTGTGCATTGATTCGCTGCCCTAAACAAATCGTTAAAGGAGCAGGTACATACAGATCATTATTTGAAAAAATCACATAACGCTGTTGGATATTCAAACGCAAAATGCCATCACTTAAGTGCGTTTGCTCAATAAAGTGATTTAACTCTGGCAACGATTTAAGCTTCTCTTTAAAGCCTGATACGCCAATAAAAGCTTTAATTTTCTGATGTTCAAGTACAGATGACAAATAATCAAGCACACTGATACAGCCTAAACTATGGGCGATCACAATGGTATCTGAATCCAAATATTGAAGCTGTTGAGTTAAATTCTGCTTCCAGATCAAATAATCTGGATGCATCGAATCCGTCATATTCAATACATGACACTCAACTCGAATATCTTCAAGTTGTTGTTTTAACCAAGGAAACCAGTGACTTTTCCCCGAGGCTTGGAAACCATGAATGATAAAGACTTTTTTCATTATTTTTAGTTCTAATAAAGAGTTTAATTTTAAAAACTAAATAATAACCAAATCTTAAGCATGAAAAAAGGCGCATTACGCGCCTTTTTTCTTGTCACAAGTGTCACATTACTTTTTCGGTGATTCACCAAATAGAGGACCCATGCCACCACCGCCACCGAATTTCTTCTGCATGCCGGTCAATGATTTCATCATTTTCGCCATACCTGTCGGATTGGCAAACTTCTTCATCATTTTAGCCATTTGAGCATGTTGTTTAATCAGTTTATTCACTTCAACAACATCCATACCACAACCCGCAGCAATACGCTTCTTACGGCTTGGATTCATAAGGTCTGGATTACGACGCTCTTTAATGGTCATCGATTGGATAATCGCTTCCATTTTCTTCACTTGCTTTTCAGGGTTCGCTTGCGCAATCGCATCTTGAATACCTGAATTGCTCATGCCAGGCAACTTATCCAAGAAGCCCATCATACCGCCCATATTATTCATCTGTTCAAATTGCATCAGCATGTCTTCAAAGTTGAAGCTTCCGCCTTTTTGCAATTTTTTCGCCATTTTTTCGGCTTTTTCTTTATCGACTTTGCGTTCAAGCTCTTCGACTAAAGAAAGTACATCACCCATACCCAAGATACGTTGTGCAACACGCTCAGGATGGAAAGGTTCTAAGGCATCAAGTTTTTCACCCATACCTAAGAATTTGATTGGCTTGCCTGTGATCGCACGAACAGAAAGTGCAGCACCACCACGTGCATCACCATCTGTCTTGGTTAAGATCACACCTGTTAACGGCAATGCATCATTAAAGGCTTTTGCAGTATTGGCAGCATCCTGACCAGTCATTGCATCAACAACAAACAAAGTTTCAGTCGGCTTAATTGCAGCATGAAGCTCTTTAATTTCGTCCATCATATCGTCATCGATATGTAAACGACCTGCAGTATCGACAATCAAGACATCAGCAAATTGAATCTTCGCTTGCTCAATCGCACGATTGGCAATCGTGATTGGCTTTTCATCAGCACTTGATTCAAAGAATATCGCACCAACTTCACCAGCCACAGTTTGAAGCTGTTTGATCGCTGCTGGACGGTAAACGTCGGCAGAAACCATGGCTACTTTTTTCTTTTGACGTTCTTGTAAGAAACGTGCAAGTTTCGCTGCAGTTGTCGTTTTACCTGCACCTTGTAAGCCTGCAAGTAAGATTACAACGGGTGGTTTAGCTGCTAAATCAAGGGTTTCATTCGCATCACCCATCATTTTTGTTAATTCGTCATGGACGATTTTAACGAAAGCTTGACCCGGTGATAGTTGGGTCATGACTTCTTGACCCAATGCCTCTTCCTTAACTTTCGCGATAAACTCACGAGTCACAGGTAAGGCAACATCCGCCTCAAGTAGGGCCATACGTACTTCACGTAACGTATCTTTAATATTGTCTTCGGTCAGTTGCCCTGAGCCAGTAACATTTCTTAAACTCTGCGTGAGTCGTTCTGTTAAGGTATCAAACATTGCAAAATCCGCTTAAAATGGTTGTTGCAAAAAAATCTTTCTTAAAATAGAAAATTTATGCATAAGATGCTATAGGATACTGTAGTTCGCATGGAATTTATATCTCATAACATGAATATTCAGCATCCAGAAAAAGGTTTGACATGATTAGCCTCCCTTTGGTTTACACAATTTTAGCATTAATTGCTTATACCACGTCTTTTTGGTATTTGTTTTTACACTTAATGTCAAAACGTGCTCCAAACCATTGGTTTATTGGCATTGTTTCAGCTTTAGGTCTTATTCTGCATGCCACAGTGTTATATCACGATATGACCACGCCAATGGGCATAAATTATGACGTTTTTAACCTAATGTCATTTACCTCTGCCCTGATGCTACTACTCAGTCTACTTTATAGTTCCTACCGCCCTGTAATCGCGCTGAATCTGATAGGCATACCTGTTGCAGCACTCGGACTCATCTTAGGTTTTACTTTAAGTCAACCGAAAGAATTTGTGATTGCTCAGAATACTTTAGGCTTAGACATTCATATTATTTTATCGTTGTCGGCATATGCAGTCTTACTGATGGCAACCATCCATGCCGTACTACTTTGGCTACAAAATCGCGAACTTAAAAATAAAAAAAAGAATCGTGTTTGGGTCAGTTTACTGCCTTCATATCAAGCTATGGAATCATTGCTTTTTGATATGTTGATCACAGGTTTTGGATTACTTTCAGTTGCTCTGCTCTTTGGTTTCTTTACCATTGATGATTTCTTTGCACAGCATTTAGCGCATAAGACTGCTTTTAGTATAGTCTCTTGGATTGTCTACGGTGCTCTACTTTTTGGGCATTATCGCTTTGGTTGGCGTGGGCAAAAAGCGATTCGTTTTACCATTGTAGGTTTCGTTTTATTAGCAATTGGTTTTATTGGTACTAAGTTCGTTTTGGAAATGATTTTAGGACGCTAAAATTTAGCGCACCAAAGATCATATAAATCAATAAAACTAGACATCCAAAAGTAAAATGCGTATAACCCTGTTTTTTGATTCAACAGGCGGATTGCTTTGAAACTCATCCTTGCACCGATGGAAGGCTTAACTGATCCAATTATGCGTGATGTACTTACATCCGTAGGCAGTTTTGACTGGTGCGTGACTGAGTTTATTCGAGTGACCAATTCTGTCTTGCCTGATCATGTCTATCATTCATATTGTCCTGAACTTTTAAATGGCGGTAAAACTGCTGCTGGCACACCTGTACATGTGCAATTTTTAGGTAATGATCCTGAAATGCTTGCAGCCAATGCAATCAAAGCTGTTCAATTAGGTGCACCAGCTATTGATATGAATTTTGGTTGCCCTGCTAAAACAGTGAATCGTCATCGGGGTGGTTCTGTTTTATTAGATGAACCTGAAGTCGTGCATGAACTCGTTAAAGCGGTTCGTGATGCCGTTCCAAGTCATATACCTGTTTCAGCAAAAATGCGCTTAGGTTATATGGATCGTAACTATACTTTAGAAAATGCGCATGCTATTGAAGATGCAGGTGCATCTTGGCTCACTGTTCATGCCCGTACCAAAGCTGAAGGCTACACACCGCCTGCATACTGGGATCAACTCAAACCAATTCGTGAAGCTTTAAAGATCAATGTGATCGCCAATGGTGAAATCTGGAACAATGCAGATGCGAAACAATGCCAGATTGAATCAGGCTGTGAAGACTTGATGATTGGTCGTGGTGCTGTCACAACACCTGATATTACACAATGTATTCGTCAAAATACGGAGCAGCCGTTATTAAGTTGGAATGATTTACTTGCACTTCAAATTCGGTTCTTAAATGGTTCATATAAAAAAGAAATGAATATGGTCGGTCGTTATAAACAATGGTTGGGGATGATGTCGAAGCATTATCCTGAGGCGAAAGAACTTTGGGATATCGTAAAAAAAATAAAATCATTAGATGATATATTATTCAGCGTAAAATAAATTATCACCTAATACTCCAAATATATTTTACAACATTAAAAGTCACTCTTTTAATACAACATCCATTTCAGAAAAAATCTATATTTTTATTCATCTATTACAAAAACACATAATGTTAATATATTCATAAACTCCAACCTCTATACCAATCATTTAATTTCATTTTATCAAACTCAATTTCATTATTTTTCGATTGACACGAAATATTATTTTCATGTAATACCTTTATAATTTCTTTATAAACAAGCTCATTCTGATATTCAGTATTTTTCAACAGATTAGAATACTGACAAACTTTATTCAAATCATTATGTTTAAAATCAAATGTATAAAATTGCATGATAAATAATATTAAATTACCATCATGATTTTGATTAAAAACATTTTCAATTTGATGGGTAAACTCTTCTTTATATTTTGAATTTCTTAGAACCTTTACAGTTCTTAGATCTTTAAAATAGAAATCAAAACTAAAAGTATTCTCTTCTGTTTCATAAGCCTGCTCATTAAGAATAAATGCAATATAATCCTTAATTTCCCCTTGACGACCTGCCGATATTGTTTGATTAAAAAAATTATTTATCATCTCTCTTAAACGCTGACCATCTAATTCAGTAATTTTCATCAATATTTCGTAATTTTGTTTCCCATCTTTAAACTCATCATCATTATACAAATTGAGTAGTTTAACTTTTGCATTAATTTGACCCGATTGAGCAAGTTGACTATAAGCCTTATAAATCTCAAATTTTTTATCAAATGAAAGAGGCTCATTCAACTCATTCATTTCTTTTCCCGCTAAAATTGCATATCGAGCATTTAAATCATTCTTTGCAGCTCTTTCCTCAATAATCTTTATTTGTTTTTCAGGAGATTCGTCATACTGTGTAATTTGATAGAATCCAGCTGCAGTTTCAGTTTGTCCTGGAGTCCAATGATCATTCATCAGCCAATTCATTTCTTTCACCTTGTTTTCTTTTTTATCCAATATAGCGTTCTGTGACTGCGTACAACCAAATGAAATCAAAGCTATTATTAAGATACCAATTATAGTTTTCATAAAAATCTATCCAGGAATCCTCAAACGTTTACCAACATTTATCTTATTCGGGTCAGTTATACCATTTTCCTTACACAAACTACTTACACTAACACTATATTTTTTAGCAATTTGCGATAAATTTTCGCCTCTTTTCACAGTATGAATAGACGGATTAGCTCCTGCATTTCCTCTATTAGGCTGATTACCACTTGCACCCGTACCTTTATCTTGTGCGGGCTTAATACTTCCACTGTTGAAAATACGGAATTCACCTTGAAATTGCCTTTCTAATTTACTATCTCGAGGGCTTCTTCTTAAAAACCTGCCATAAGGTCCTAAAAAGCGATAAGGTGCTGCTGTTGTAAACCATCCTAATGCTGTCATTGCATATACTGTGCCCACTCCCTTTTGCTTAGACAATCTTTCTGCAATACTGTTTGTCCCATTCCCTGCTTGGCAAGCCATAATTACAATTGGCTTATCAAAACGACAACCATCCTTTTTTAATTTTCTTATAATACTAGCTGGGGTATCTAGATTTGCACTATCGAGATATGTCAATAATGAAGGATTTGCATGAGTGAAAATATAATAATACTTAGTAGGCAAAATTCCTTGTTGTACTATTGATTGCACACATTGTCTCAACCCTCGATCCCCAACTTTTGTTGGGCTAAACCATTCAGAATACTGAATTGAACCACTCTTTCCAGTGTTACTTAATAACTCAGTATGCAGAATTAATTTTGCACCCTTCGGTACATTTGGATAGGCATCTGGATGATAATTAATCTTTGCATAATCATTTATTCTTTTTTGAAGTGTAGAATCTTTTTTTATAGCTAGTGCAAGAAATGCTGTACTACCTACTCGATTCGATGGAACATCAAAATCTGTGGAAGCTATATACTTTTGACCATCTTCTTCAATCCAATCATATGCAACCATAGATTGGGAAACTGAAGTGTCTAAATAGGCTTCTTCAACTTCTGGTAATATTTCTAATATTGCATTTCCGTATTCAGCAACGAAACCATCATTGTTTGAAACCCCAAGTATCTCTTCACCATTCTCTTTAATTAATCTATACGACCTATTAGGTAAAACTTTTTGAGTTAAATTATCAAATAATAAGTAACCCTTATTTTTTTGTTCTTCCATAATTTGAGGTAATGCTGGCAATCTTGTATTTATATTTCCACCACCTATAAAATTATGCTGTCCCGCCTTAACCTCAAATTTGGCACCTGTAGTTGAGAATATGCCCGAGCCATTGATTTTTAGTTGCGATCCACCTGCGGTCAAAATAATTTCTTTTGGACTCTTAAACTCAATAATATCTTCTGTAGAAATGATCTGAACACCTCTACGTGCGATCAAATCAAGTGCATCGCCTTGAGCCTGAATCTCAATCTTACCTTTACCCGCATAAAGTCGTGCGCCTTCTTGTGCTGCAAATAAACTAATCTTTTTAGATGCATGCCCAATCAAAGATTTTTGCGTAGAGATGTTAATGCTATCCCCTGCACTATGACTGATCTGACCATCTGCAGATATATGGATGTCTTCATTTGTTGCAAGTGCAATTGAATTTGGTGCAGCTAAAATCATCAATGCTTGCTTAAATGCATCTGACTTTTGTTTACTGCCTTTTTCAATTTGCTCCATAAAGTTTTGCAGCTCTTCAAGCACCTCAAGCGGATCGGTCTGCTGATTCTTTGCCACTTCACTTAAAGCTTTGGCGTTGTTCAGACTGCCTTCGAGTTGTGACTTCGCCTCGTTGGCATCAAGGTGTGTACCATTCGCTTGGTCTTGTTTGTAGGTTGAAAGGAGTAGGCCTTGCCCTGCTCGGATTCCGCCCCACTGATCGGTTCTCAGCTCAAAGCCTTCGCCTCGTCCATTACTTTGTTCTGTTTCTTTCGGATGACTTAGGTTACCGAGGTTAAGCTGACTGGCCCCATGGCTGTTTTGCAGTTGGGTGCTGATCTGTCCTGTGGTGTCATCAAAGCGTAGTTGTCCATAGCCTTCGCCTTGCACCTCTTTGGAGCGGATGCCTGCCAGCTTTTTGGTGTCTGGCAACTGTCCTTTGATATCGAATTTGGTTGGACTGCGTTGTGCTTCGTGGATGCGTCCCACCACGAATGGGCGGTCGATGTTGCCGTCGAAGAAGTCGATCACCACAATTTCATCGATGCGGGGTAGGAAGC